>NZ_JBFRDU010000009.1:0-187247 GCF_052113965.1 Rhizobium sp. RAF56 | reverse complement strand
ATGCAAGCCGGCGCGACAATGCTTCGGTGCAGCGAGACGAGGGGTTCATCTCAAGGGACCGGAAGTCCCGAAGAACGCCGAAGGCCACGCAAATGCGGAGCCGCAAGTATTCATATCAGTGAGGTTCCGCATTTGCGTGCGCCCTCCTGCGGAGGCTTTTTGAAAAACGCGGGAGGTGCGCAATCCTCCAGCGACCGTAAACCTGCGCGCTGCAGCTCCGAACGAGAAGCGCGAAATTACAGATGCGGGTTGCGTGGCCGGTATTTCCTCACCAGTTCCTGGTTGATCTCCTTGGCGCCGGGCATATTGGCGCTGAGGTATACGGGGGGATTGCCGGACTTTGCCAATTCCGCCGCGACATCCGCAAAGAGAGCATTGAGGATCGCGGCCCCGACGGCGGTCGATACCGGACCGGTCTTCAGCGCGCTTCCCGGCAGATCGACGACCGCATCGCCCGGCGGAAGGCCGTTGTCGAAAACGATGTCGGCGAGGTCGGCAAGCCGCGTGCGGCCGTTGGCGACCGCCGCGGAATAGGCGACCGATGTCAGGGCGATGACCGTGGCGCCGAGTTCGCGGCCGTATTGCGCCGCTTCGATGGGGGCGGCATTGACGCCGGAATTCGAGGCGATGATGAGTACGTCTCCGGCCTGGATGCCATAGCGTTCGAGCATCGGGCGCACCAGGCCGGTCGTGCGCTCGTAGACCGAACTCATCACCGCGCCCTCATGCAGCATCGTCGAGCCGGCGAGCACCGGAACGGTGATCGCGAGCCCGCCGGCGCGATAGTGCACCTCTTCAGCCAGCATATGCGAATGGCCGGTGCCGAAGACATAGACGCGCCTATCGGCACGCGCGGCCTCGACGATGACGGCCGACGCCCGTGCCAGCGGCTCGGCAAGCGCCTCGCTGAGGGCGGCAAGCCTTTCGATCAGGGCGGAGAAATAAGCATTCGTAATCGCGGTCATCGTCATTCTCCCTGCGGGCGGGACGTCAGCGTCATGCCGGCTCGCCACCGAGCCAGGTCGCCCTCGCCTCGATCGCGTCGTTGATGTGGACGAGGTCGGCACGCGCGCCGGGCGTCAGGTGTCCCCGGTCGGCAAGCCGCAGAAATCGCGCCGGATAAGCCGTCGCCATGCGCAGCGCCTCGGCAAGCGGCAATTCCAGAATGTTGACGCCGTAGCGGATGGTCGCGGCCATATCGACGTCGGAGCCGGCAAGCGTGCCGTCGTCGAGCACCAGCTTCGAACAATAGCCGCCGGCGCGCCGATAGACCGTCCGGCCGTTCAGCGTGAAGCTTTGAAGGTCCGTGCCGACCAGCGACATCGCGTCGGTGACGAAGAACAGGCGGCCCTCGCCGCGCTTGGCGCGCAGCGCCATGCGAAGCGCCCGCGGATCGACATGATGGCCATCGGCGATGATGCCGCACCAGACGGCGGGGTGATCGAGCGCCGCGCCGACGAGGCCCGGGGTGCGATGGCCGAGCTGGCTCATGGCGTTGAAGAGGTGCGTGACGCCGCGCGCGCCGGCATCGAAGCGTGCGTCCGCCGCTTCGGCCGTGCAGTCGGAATGCCCAAGGCTGACGATCACGCCGCCCTCGCTCAGTGCCTGAACCTGGCGCTCCGTCACCTGCTCGGCGGCCATCGTCACCAAGAGCACGCCGATCGCCTCGCGGGCACGGATGAACACCTTGACGTCGTTGTCCTCGACGGGCCGCATGAGCTGGGCGAGATGGGCGCCTTTGCGGGCTGGCGCCAGATGCGGGCCTTCGAGATGCAGGCCGACGACGCCGCGATTGCTTTTCACCGCCTCGGTTGCCGCCTCGATTGCCGCCGCGGACGCCGCCGCCACGTCGGTTATCAGGGTCGGCAGCAGCCCCGTCGTCCCGAAAGGCCGGTGGCCCTTGGCGATCGTGTACATGGCGTCGGGCGAGGGGCCGTCGTTCAGCATCCGCCCGCCGCCGCCGTTCACCTGCGCGTCGATGAAGCCGGGAGAGAGCACGCCGCCTTCGAGTTTGACGGTCTTGGCGCTTGCCGGGACGGCATTCAAGGCGGTGATCGCCTGAACGCGGCCGTTGCCGATGACGAGCGCGCTATCGTCGTGAAACCGGTCGCCGTCGAAAATGCGGGCGCCCGTGAAGACCGTATAGTCCATCACATGGTCTCCGTCACTTTAAGAAGGTTAGCCGGCTTATCGGGATCAAAGCCCTTGCGGCGCGTGACCTGTTCAATCACGCGATAGTAGCAAAGCAGCGAAACCAAGGGATCGATCAGCCCGTTGCCGGTGGAGGGCATGCGGGTGTTGATGCCGGCAAGCGGCGTCGTGGAGAAGGGTGCCGTGGTCGCACCGAGCTTCTGCAGGCGTTCGAGCGCCTGCACGTTGTTGTTCAGGGCAGCGTCGTCCGGAAGGAAGGCGACGATGGGGAAGCCGGGCTGAACGAGACGCATCGGTCCGTGCATCAGTTCGGCGAGCGAAAAAGCCTCCGCATGCAGACCGGCGGTCTCCTTGGCCTTCAGCGCCGCCTCGAGCGCGATCGCGAATGCCGGTCCGCGACCGGTGGTATAGAGCGAAGTGGCGCTGAAAAGCACGTCCTCTACCTCACGCGTATCGATGCCGCTCGTCGCCTCCAATGCGGTCGGGAGACCGGCGAGCGCGGATGCCAGCGCGCGGCTTCCGGATATGGCTGCCGTGACGCCTGAGAGAGCCGCGACCGATGCGATGAAGGATTTCGTCGCAGCGACGCTCTTTTCGGGTCCGGCGTTGAGGCCGATCACGATGTCCGCCTGCTTCGCAAGCGGGCTGTCGGTCACGTTGACGACGGCGATCGTCGTTGCCCCGCCGCGCTTGGCGGCATCCTGCAGGGCGACGATGTCGGGGCTGGCACCCGATTGGGAGACGGTGAAATGCACACCGTTCTTCAGGTGCAGCGAGGAGCCGTAGATCGAGGCGATCGAGGGGCCGATCGATGCGACCGGAACGCCGCAGGAGATTTCGAAGAGGTATTTGAAGAAAGTGGCCGCGTGGTCGGAGGATCCGCGCGCCGCCGTGGTTACCACCGAAGGCGCGGCCGCGGAAAAGAGCTTGGCTATTTCGTCGAAGGCAGGCTTTTCCTTGTCCAGCAGGGTTGCCACCACCTCAGGCGACTGGCCGGCTTCCATCAGCATCAGGGACTGGCTCATAAATCGTCTCCAACTTTCAATTCTGTCACGAAATCATAGGCGTCGCCGCGATAATGCGAACGTGTGTATTCGACGACGCGGTCGTCTTCGAGGCGCGAGACGCGCTCGATCAACAAAGCGGGCGCTCCGGCCTTGACGTTCAGCACGGCGGCCGAGGAGGCATCCAGCGTCACCGCCGTCAGCCGCTGCAGGGCGCGCACGGGCCGAAAGCCGTTTTCCGTCAGCGCATCATAGAGCGATCCCGTGTCGGCCGCATCAACTCCGAGGAATTTCGTCGGAATCAACGCCCGCTCGATCGCAAGCGGCAGGCCGTCGGCAAGCCGCAATCGGTCGAGACGCAGCACCGTCTCATCCGCGCCGAGGCCGAGGAGAAAGGATTCCTCCGGCGCCGGCCGCGCGACGCTGCGCGACAGCACCCTGGCAGACGGCGTCCGGCCGCGCGATCGCATATCGGCCGAGAACGAGGATAGCCGCCACAGGGACTGCTCGATGCGCTCGACGCGTTGCGAAACGAAGGTGCCGCTGCCGTGCCTCGATTCCAGCGCGCCCGCCGACATCAGGTCCCGGTAAGCGGTTCTCACCGTGACCCGTCCGACCTGCAGGGCTTCCGCGAGCTCGCGCTCCGGCGGCAGCGCCGCCCCGGGCTTCAAGAGCCCTTCCTCGATCAATCCGGTCAGCGCCAGCGCCAGCCGCTTGTAGAGCGGCCCGCTCATGGCCTCGCCCCTCAAGCCGCGACTGCCGAGTTCGGCGATCAGATTGGTTTTATCCATGGCTGTGAATTAGAACCTATTTGGAACCAGTTGGCAAGTATGACCACAGAAAAAGCCCCGCTCGTGGTGCCGGCTTAAACTGTTGACAAACTCCACCGGCTTACGGGACTGCGCCGCTATCCGCCGTCACCCCGGACTCGATCCGGGGTCCAGCGCGCGCAAGTCCTTGCGCGCAAAAGACTCTTTCGCGCCGCCGACGCGGCGCGGCTGGATCCCGGCTCAAGGCCGGGAAGACGGAGAGAACGGACGCGCTCGCAAAAAAAAAGACTGCTTTGTCAGCAAGCGACCTGGGCTCATGGAGCCCGGCTTAAAAGAGAATATGCTCAGCTTCGCGTGAATATGTAGTCCGTCTCCTGCCGCAGTACTTCGCCGGGACGCAGTACCGCTCTCGGGAAACCTTCATGGTTGATGGCATCAGGCCATACCTGGGTTTCGAGGCAGAAGCCGGCGAAGGGGCCGTATTTGCGGCCTTCGAGGCCGGGGACGGGAACGTTGAGTTTGAAGGCAGCGTAGAACTGGACGCCGGGCTCGGTGGTGCGCACCTCGAGCGCTACGCCGGAATTGACACTGCGGGCGAGCACCACGCTGCGCTTGGCTGTGCGCTCGCGCGACAGGCAGAAATTGTGGTCGTAGAGCGCCTGTTCGCCGTCATGGAAACGCTTCATCGGCGACATCTCCCGGAAGTCGAAGGCAGTGCCCTCGACGGGGCGCTCTTCGCCGGTCGGTATCTGCTGCTCGTCGGTCGGCAGATAGTGGTCGGCCGCAATCATCAGGTCGTGGCCGAGTGCCGTCTCCTCGCCGTCGAGATTGAAGTAGGCGTGCTGGCAGACGTTGGCGAGCGTCGGCTGATCGCTGATCGTCTCGTAGGTGACCGAGAGCTCGCCATCGCCGTGAACCCAATAGGTCGCCTGGATGGTGCAGTTGCCGGGATAGCCGGCGCGGCCGTCGGGATCGACGATCTTCAGGATGACGCGATCGGTGTCGTGCTCGACGATGGTCCAGTTGCGCTTGGCGACGTTGTCGCTGCCGCCATGCAGATGCGTGACGCCCTTTTCGTTGCGTTCCAGCTGATAGGCCTTGCCGTCGAGCGTGAAGCGTCCGCCGGCGATGCGGTTGGCGCAACGGCCGGGCGTGGCTCCGAAATAGGAGGAATGGTGCAGGTAGTCGTCGAAATTGTCGAAGCCGAGCGTCAACGGCGGCGCGTGCCCCGCAAGCCTGAGATCCTGGATGACCGCGCCCCAGCTAAGCACATGCGCGGTTAGCCCGCCGCCGGCGATCTTGACACGGTGCACCGTTTTGCCGTCCGCGGTCTTGCCGAATACTTCCCGTTCCAAAGTCGCCTTAGCCATCGCCGCTGTCCGTTCGTCGCTGAATACTGGATGGCAGACCCTGCCTCCATTTGTCGCAATCCGCAATCGCCTGAGGAAGAGAAATTCTGCCTGACAACGGGTCGCCCAACGCGGCTGCCCTCAGCGCGAAAGTTCCCGCGTCGCGCGCTCGAGCCCGCCGAGTGTCAGCGGATACATGCGCCCACCCAGGAGATTGCGGACGAGCGATATCGAGTTGGTGCCGCCCCAATAGTCCTCGGGAACCGGATTGAGCCAGACACAGCGGCGGAAATGATCGGTCACGCGATTGAGCCAGATGCCGCCCGCCTCAGGGCTCCAATGCTCGACCGAACCGCCGACATGGGTGATCTCGTAGGGGCTCATCGAGGCATCGCCGACAAATAAGACGCGATAGTCCGAACCGAAGGTGCGCACGAGGTCCGTGGTTGCGGTCACGTCGACGCGCCGGCGGCGATTGTCCTTCCATACGCCTTCGTAGATGCAATTGTGGAAGTAGAAATATTCCATATGCCGGAATTCGGACCGTGCGGCCGAAAAAAGCTCCTCGACGACGCGAATATGACCGTCCATCGAGCCGCCGACATCGAAAAACATCAGGAGTTTTACGGCGTTGCGCCGCTCCGGCCGGGTCTTGACGTCGAGATAGCCATGCTCGGCGGTCGAGCGGATCGTGCCTGAAAGATCCAGTTCGTCGGCGGCTCCCTCGCGCACCCAGCGACGCAGCCGCTTTAGCGCCACCTTGATATTGCGCGTTCCGAGCTCGACATTGTCGTCGAGGTTCTTGAAGTCGCGCCGGTCCCAGACTTTGACCGCGCGGCGGTGGCGGGAGGTCTCCTGGCCGATGCGCACGCCTTCGGGATTGTAGCCATGGGCGCCGAACGGCGATGTTCCAGCCGTGCCGATCCATTTCGATCCGCCTTGGTGGCGGCCCTTCTGCTCGGCGAGACGCTGCCGCAAGGCCTCCATCAGCTTGTCGAAGCCGCCGAGCGCCTCAATGAGCCTCTTCTCCTCGTCCGTCAGATGCTTCTCGGCGAGTTTGCGCAGCCAGTCTTCCGGGATCGGCACCGCTTCCGTCCCGGCGCCGCCGCCGATCGCCTCGACACCCCTAAAATAGGCGGCGAAGACCTGGTCGAAGCGATCGATGAAGCGCTCGTCCTTGACGAGCGTCGCGCGCGCCAGATAGTAGAACGCCTCGACATCGTCGTCGGCGATCCCTTTCTCCATTCCTTCCAGAAGCGACAGGAATTCCCGCAGCGTTACCGGGATCTTCGCTTCCTTCAGCTTTAGGAAGAAGGGGATGTACATGACGTCAGTCCCTGTCGGTGCCGATCTCTTCCAGGTCGTAGGGCGTGGTCTGGTAAATCTCGTTGATCCAGTTGCCGAAGAACAGATGCGCGTGGCTGCGCCAGCGATTTTGCGGCGGCAACTCCACGTCGTTGTGCGGGAAATAGTTGTGCGGCATCTTGATCGGCGTCCCCGCGTTCACGTCGCGGAAATACTCGTCGGCAAGCGACGTCGAGTCGTATTCGACGTGGTTGAACATGTAGAGCCGGTTGCAGGCCTGCTCCCGCACCAGGCAGGGGCCCATTTCGGTGGATTCCATCAGGATTTCGAGGCTCGGCTGCTTTTCGATGTCGGTACGGCGCACTTCCGTCCAGCGCGACACCGGAATGGCGAAATCGTCCGAAAAGCCGTTGAGGTAGACCGACGCCGGCTTGAGGTTCCTGTGCGTATAGACGCCAAAGGCTTTCTCCTTCAGCGTATGTTTCGGCACCCCATGGAAATGGTAGATTGCCGCCATCGCGCCCCAGCAGACGTTGAGCGTCGAGTGCACATTGGTCGCGGTCCAGTCGAAGATCTGCCGCATCTCGTCCCAGTAGCTCACCTCCTCGTAGTCGAGGAGCTCGATGGGGGCGCCGGTGATAATGAAGCCGTCGAACTTGCGGTGCCTGATTTCATCCCATGTCTGGTAGAAGGAGAGCAGATGATCCTCGGAAGTATTCTTGGCCTTGTGGCCGCCGATGCGCACCAGCGACAGTTCGACCTGTAGCGGCGAGGCGCCGACAAGGCGCGCCATCTGCACTTCGGTCTTGATCTTGTTCGGCATGAGATTGAGCAGGCCGATCTGCAGGGGCCGGATATCCTGACGGATCGCGACCGTTTCCGTCATCACCCGCACGCCCTCGTTGAGAAGGGTTTCGAAGGCGGGCAGCGTATCGGGAATCCTGATGGGCATGGCTATACTCGACAAATGCAAAAAACCGGCCGCGAAAAAATCGCTACCGGTCCGCACGCGGCCCTTTAGCGAGTTGTTTAACGTGGCTGCAAGCCGGCCGGCCAAATCACCACGGGCCTTAAATAGCGCCGGATTGGCGCAAAATCAACCGGGCGCGGGGAGCGGCTGTTACTGCCTGCGCGCCATGAAGGCGAGCCGCTCGAAGAGGTGCACATCCTGCTCGTTCTTGAGCAATGCGCCGTGCAGCTTCGGCAGCGCGTTTTTCGCGTCGGCGCCGAGCGTCAAAGGGTCGACATCGTCGGCGACCAGCAGCCGGATCCAGTCGAGCGCCTCCGAGGTCGACGGCTTCTTCTTCAGGCCCGGCACGTCGCGGATCTCGAAGAAGCGGGTCAGGGCGGCGCTGACCAGGGAACGCTTGATGCCGGGATAATGCACTTCCACGATCTGCGACAGCGTTTCGGCATCGGGAAAGCGGATGTAGTGAAAGAAGCAGCGGCGCAGGAATGCGTCCGGCAGTTCCTTCTCGTTGTTGGACGTGATGATGACGATGGGGCGATGGAGCGCGCGGATGGTTTCGTCCGTCTCGTAGACATGAAACTCCATCCGATCGAGTTCCTGCAGCAAATCATTCGGGAATTCGATATCCGCCTTATCAATCTCGTCTATCAGCAGTACGCATTTTTGGGGTGTCGTGAAGGCCTGCCAGAGCTTTCCTTTTCGGATATATTGGGACACGTCGTTGATTCGAGCGTCGCCGAGTTGGCTGTCGCGCAAGCGCGAGACTGCATCATACTCGTAGAGGCCCTGCTGGGCCTTGGTGGTCGATTTGACGGCCCATTCGATGAGGTCGAGGCCGAGGGCGGCGGCGACTTGGCGCGCGAGTTCCGTCTTGCCGGTTCCCGGTTCTCCCTTGACGAGGAGCGGACGCTCCAGCCGGATCGCGGCGTTGACGGCGACCATGAGATCCTTGTCGGCGATGTATTGAGACGTGCCTTTAAACTGCATTGGAAGGTTTTCCTAACGTTTGGGGCGCAAGCTAGCGATCTGAGGAGTACGGTTCAAGGGCTAAGAACCGCAGGCGCGGATGCGCTTCTGGGGGGCATGGATGGACATGCGGGTTGGCCATGAGTATGTGAGTGGGAGAGCGTTGCAGGAAAGCGTGATGGCCGTTGATACCAAAGGCAAGCCCGGCATTCTTAAAAGTGATCGCGTTGGTTACGATCTGAGTGTCTTATCTCGCCTGAAAATGATGTTCTCGGCCTTCTGGAATTCTCCCGTTCGCCTCAAGCTGATCGCACTGGTGGTCGCACTGCTGGCCGTCATTCTGTTGACGGCCTACGTCCAGGTGATGCTGAACGAATGGAACGCGCCGTTCTACGATTCACTGGCGCGACGCGACGGCTCCGAGTTCCTTCATCAGCTCGGCGTCTTCGGCATCATTGCCGGCTCGCTACTGGTCCTCAATGTGATCCAGGCCTGGTTCAACCAGATGGCAGCGCTCTACATGCGCGAAGGTCTGGTGCGCGATCTCGTCAATCAATGGCTGCAGGCCAAGCGCGCGCTCAGGCTCGCCGCCTCCGGCCTCATCGGCGTCAATCCCGACCAGCGCCTTCACGAAGATGCGCGGCTGCTGTCCGAGAGCACGACCGGGCTTGCCATCGGGCTCGTGCAGTCGACGATCCTGCTTGTCAGCTTCATCGGCGTGCTCTGGGAGCTGTCGAGCGGTTTCATCTTCCATCTTTACGGCAGAAGCTTTTCCATCCCCGGCTACATGGTCTGGGCGGCGATCCTCTACGCCGCGTCCGCGTCGTTCCTCAGCCAACTCGTCGGGCGCCGGCTCGTGCGGCTCAATGCCGATCGCTACTCCAAGGAGGCGGAGCTGCGCTTTTCGCTGATGCACGCCAGCGAGAACATGGCGGCAATCACGGTCGCGGGCGGCGAGGAAAACGAGCGCCGGCGCATCAATACCGATATCTCCTCCGTGCTGTCAGTCATTCGCCAGCTGGCGATCGCCAACACCAACCTGACCTGGGTGTCGGCAAGCTATGGCTGGATGGTGCTCGTCATCCCGATCCTGGTCGCCGCGCCCGCCTATTTCACTGGCGGCCTCACCTTCGGCCAGCTGATGATGGTGGTCGGGGCGTTCAACCAGGTGAACACCGCGCTTCGCTGGTATGTCGCGAATTTCGGGCCTATCGCCGAATGGCGTGCGACGCTGATGCGCGTGACCGACTTTCGCCAGGCGCTGCTGGAGATGGATACGGGTGCACAGCCTGCCAACACCATCGCCGTCGACCAGTCCGATCCCGGCAAGCTGACGCTTGAAGATCTCGTCGTTTCGACCAGGAGCACCGAGGATATCGCCGAAAACGGTTTCCGCATTCGCGAGGGAACCGTGACGATCAACGAAGGCGAGCGGATCATGGTCAACGGCGACCACGGCGTGAACAGGAAGCTTCTGTTCCAGGCGTTGGCCGGATTGTGGCGCTGCGGCAGCGGCAAGATCGACCTCCCTTCGAGAGAGAGCATGCTCTTCGTCCCGCACACCGCCTATGTGCCCGGCGGCACGTTGCGCGAGGCGGTGGCTTTCCCCGAGGATCTGAGCACCTATCCCGACGCGGACGTCGAAGCGGCGATAGAAAAGGTCGGCCTCGGACGCCTGAAGGGCAAGCTCGATACGCGTGCCCGCTGGGACCGTACGCTCGATGCCGACGAACAGAAGGCCGTCGCCTTTGCCCACGCGCTGCTCGCCCAGCCGCGCTGGATGATCCTCGACGAGACGCTGGAGGGCCTCGAGCCCGACATTCAGCAGCGCTTTGTTCAACTGCTTGCCGGCATGAAGAACACCACGACGATCTATATCGGACGTTCCGAAGCCTATCTTTCGGCTCTGTCGCCGCGCGTCCTGCATCTGCAGGCACTCGTCCCGCCACCTCCGGCGCCGCTTTCCTCCACCCGGCATACGCCGGCACAGACACCGTCGGCCGCCGGCAAGACCAAGCCGATGTCCATCTCCTCCTCCGCACCGCGCAGCCGCGCCGTGAGCGGGCGGCGCTGATCCAACTCGCACATCTTTGAAGCTGACCTGATCGCGCCTGCCCAAGAGGGCTATGCGCGAGGCTCAAATGTCGTCAGGCCGGCTGCGCGACGGGGTTCGAGCGGCGGTCGAGGGCGCCGCTCAGGATGGTGAGGGCAAGGGCGCCGCCGACCAGCAGGGCGCCGACCCAGGGCGTGGCGCCAAGGCCGAGCGGCGATTGCACCACGAGGCCGCCGATCCACGCGCCGCCGGCAATGCCGAGATTAAAGGCTGCAATGTTCAAGGCAGAGGCGACGTCGACCGCGGCGGGGCGGAACTGCCTCGCCAGCTGAACGACATAGAGCTGCAGGCCCGGCACGTTGGCGAACGAGAGGAAGCCGAGGGCAGCGAGCGTCGGGATGGCGAGCCATGGCGAGGGCGCGGTAATGCTGAAGAGGACGAGCACCAGCGCCTGCAGCAGAAACAACCCGGTCAGCGCCTTGACGGGGCTGCGGTTGGCCAGCCGGCCGCCGACGATGTTGCCGATCGCGATCGCGACGCCATAAAGCATCAGGATGAAGCTGACGGAGGATGCGGCAAAGCCGGTGATCTCCTGCAGCATCGATGCCAGGAAGGTGAAGGTGACGAAGGTGCCGCCGTAGCCGAGCGCGGTCATGGCAAAAACGATGAGCAGGCGACCGCTTCCGAGCACACGAACCTGCTCGATCATGCCCGCCGGCGGTGCCTTCTTCAGATTGTTCGGCAAGAGCAGGGCAATGCCCGCGAGCGCGACCATGCCGAGCCCTGCCACAGCGGCGAAGGTGGCGCGCCAGCCAAACGTCTGGCCGATGAACGTACCAAGTGGAACGCCGGTCACGATCGCGACGGTCAGGCCCATGAACATCATGGCGATCGCCGAAGCGCGGCGGTTCTGCGGCACGAGATCCGCGGCGATGGTGGAGCCCACGGAGAAGAAGACGCCATGCGCGAAGGCCGAGAGCACGCGGGCGACCAGCAACATGGGATATCCGGTGCTCAACGCCGCCATGCCGTTGCCGGCAATGAACAGGGCCATGAGGCCAAGCAACAGGCCCTTGCGCTCCAGATTGCCGGTCAGCGCCGTCAGCACCGGCGCGCCGAAGGTGACGCCGAGCGCATAGACGCTGACGATGAGGCCAGCGAGCGGCAGGGTGATGTGAAGATCGGAAGCAACGGTCGGCAGCAGGCCGACGATGACGAATTCCGTTGTCCCGATCGCATAGGCCGCGATGGTCAGCGCAAATAGCGCCGGCGGCATGGCAGACATATTTTTTCCGGCCATTCTCAGGCTCCTTGAAAGGATGGTTGAGCGCCCGGCGCTCGACCGGATCGTGCCGTCTATATGGCTCGCCGCGATTGGCTTGATAATGCCATGGAATGGAACGATACTCGTGAATGTATTTCACGAAGAGGATACAATCATGGACAACCGCGCAGGCGAGATGGAGATCTTTGTCGAGGCGGTGCGGCAAAAAAGCTTCGCCAACGCGGCACGAGCGCTGCAACTGTCGCCGTCGGCCGTCAGCAAGGTGGTCACGCGGCTTGAGGCGCGGCTCGGTGTGCGGCTGTTGATGCGCTCCACCCGTGCGCTGCAACTGACCGCGGAGGGGGATCTCTATCTCAGGCAAGCGGCCCGCATCCTCGAAGACATAGACGAGGCCGAGCGGATGGTGGCGTCAGGCGCCGCTGCCGTGCCGCGCGGGCTTCTCCGGGTAAGTTCGACCGTCGGCTTCGGTACGCGCCATGTCGTGCCGTTGGTGCCGGATTTTCTGGCGCGCTATCCGGAGATCCAGCTTGATCTGTCGCTGAGCGACGGCGTAATCGACCTCTTGGGCGAGCGTACGGACGTTGCCATCCGGGCGGGGTTGCTGCGCGATTCCGGGCTGAAAGCGCGAAAACTGACCGAAAATCGCCGGGTATTGGTCGCGTCTCCGGCCTATCTGGCCGCACGCGGCCGTCCGCAGCGGCCGCAGGAC
This sequence comes from Rhizobium sp. RAF56, assembly GCF_052113965.1. NCBI lineage: Bacteria > Pseudomonadati > Pseudomonadota > Alphaproteobacteria > Hyphomicrobiales > Rhizobiaceae > Rhizobium > Rhizobium sp. RAF56. The sequence continues at coordinate 174,685 of NZ_JBFRDU010000009.1, read as the reverse complement.
CTTGGGGACCACAATTGCCTCGGCTACAATTTCAGCCAGGCGCTCGGCCTATGGCCTTTCCGCGATCCTGACAGCGGTCAGCGGATCGAGGTGCCGGTGAGCGGCAATTTTCAGACCAACAACGGTGCGACGGTGCGCCAGCTCGCGCGCGCCGGCCTCGGCATAGCCCGCATCGGCCGCTTTCATGTCCAGCAGGATATCGAGGAGGGAAAGCTCATCGCGCTTCTGGAGGCATGGAAACCGGGGGACCGCGAGCCGATACACGCCGTGTTTCTCGGCCATGCCCACCTCGCGATGCGTATTCGCGCCTTTATCGATTTTCTGGTCGAACGGATACCGGCTCAGACCGGAGAGGATTGAGCCCGTCAAACAAAAACGCCCCGAACACGAGCGTTCGAGGCGTTTTGAAACAGCTGCGGTCTGTCGCGCGGATCAGTCCTTGGCGCGCTCGACGTAGGAATTGTCTTCCGTCATGATCACGACGCGGGTGCCGGCGTTGATGTGTGGCGGCACCATGGTGCGCACGCCGTTCGACAGCATGGCGGGCTTGTAAGACGAGGACGCGGTCTGGCCCTTGACGACCGGTTCCGTCTCCGTGATCTCAAGCGTGACGTGGCGCGGCAGTTCCATAGAGAGCGCAATGCCTTCATGCATCGAGAGGATGACGCTCATGCCTTCCTGCAGATAGGCCTTGTCATCGCCGACGGTGTCGGCGCCGACCGCGACCTGGTCGTAGTTCGCCGGGTTCATGAAGTGGAAGCCTTCGCCATCTTGATAGAGATACTGGAACGTGGTGTCCTCGACGAAAGCGCGCTCGACCTGTTCCGTGGTGCGCCAGCGCTCCGCCACCTTCACGCCGTCGACGATGCGGCGCATATCGACCTGGGTGACCGGGGTGCCCTTGCCGGGGTGAAAGTTCTGCGCGGTGAGGACGACGTAAAGCTTGCCGTCGACATCGAGAACGTTGCCCTTGCGGACGGAAGAGGCGATGACCTTGACCATAAGACTTCCTTGTAACTCTGCTTGCGGCGGCGTAGATGAGGCCTGAACATTCCCCCATAAGCGCGCGCGTGGTTTTTCCTTGGGGGCGGCACTAACCTAAAATCGCGGAAATAGCCAGCCTCGTGTTGGCGCTCGCGGCGAAGAAAGCTGCAATGACGGCAACGACGATAAAGGCATCTCCTTGGTGGACCCGCAGCGTCCATGCGGATCGACGCCCGTTCCTCATCGGCCGCAATGCCATCCAGGCGGCGCTGCGCGGCTACTTCGCCTCGCGCGATTTCGTCGAGGTGGACACCGCGACGCTGCAGGTCTCGCCCGGCAACGAGGCGCATCTCCACGCCTTCGCCACCGAAGCGCTGACCACGGACGGACGGCCGGCGCCGCTCTATCTCCACACCTCGCCGGAATTCGCCTGCAAGAAGCTGCTCGCCGCCGGCGAGACGCGCATCGCCTGCTTCGCCCATGTCTATCGCAACCGTGAGCGCGGGCCGTTGCATCACCCCGAATTCACCATGCTGGAATGGTATCGGGCCGGAGAGCCCTACGAGAAGCTGATGGCTGACTGCGCCGAGATCCTGGCGCTCGCCGCCGAGACCGCGGGCGCCAGGCAGCTGACCTATCGCGGCGCGACGACCGACCCGCTCCTTGAGCCGGAGCGGCTTAGTGTTGCCGCGGCCTTCGATCGCTATGCCGGTGTCGATCTCCTTTCCTCGGTTGCAGCCGACGGCACGACCGATCGTGACCATCTGGCGGCCGAGCTATCGCGGGTTGGCATGCGGGTTGCGGAAGACGACGGCTGGGCCGATCTTTTCAGCCGCGTGCTGGTCGAGAAGATCGAGCCGCATCTGGGTTTCGGTCGCCCGACCATCCTTGACGAATATCCGGTCTCGGAAGCGGCACTTGCCCGCCCCGCAGCCCATGACCGCCGTGTGGCCGAGCGTTTCGAGCTCTATGCCTGCGGCGTCGAGCTCGCCAATGCCTTCGGCGAGCTTACCAATTCGGTTGAGCAGCGCCGACGTTTCGAGATCGAAATGGCGGAAAAGGCGCGCATCTACGGCGAAATCTACCCGCTCGACGAGGATTTTCTGGCAGCGCTTGCCTCCATGCCTCAAGCGAGCGGTATCGCACTCGGCTTCGACCGGCTGGTGATGCTGGCGACCGGCGCTTCGCGCATCGATCAGGTGCTCTGGGCGCCCGTCGCGGAGACCGACCGATGAACGCTCGCCGCGCCATCCGCAGCGTCGAGGATATGCAGAAGGCAGGTCTTGTCGATGGCGCTTCGGTCGCGTCGCTCGACGCCGTCGCGGCGCGTTATGCGATCGCGCTGACGCCGACGGTGAGCCGGCTGATCGATCGCTCCGATCCGCACGATCCGATCGCCCGTCAGTTCGTACCCGACCCCGCCGAACTGCTGGTCGCTCCAGAAGAGCGCGCCGATCCGATAGGTGACGCAGCGCACAGCCCCGTCGAGGGCATCGTTCACCGTTATCCAGACCGTGTGCTCCTGAAGGCCGTGCATGTCTGTCCGGTCTATTGCCGCTTCTGCTTCCGCCGCGAAATGGTCGGGCCGCAGGGGCTCGGCACGCTGGACGAGGCCTCGCTTGCCGCTGCTTTCGACTATATCCGTCAGCATGACGAGATCTGGGAAGTGATCCTGACCGGCGGCGACCCGCTGATCCTCTCGCCCCGGCGGCTGGAACAGATGCTGCGGGAGCTGGCGTCCATCGATCACGTGAAGATCGTACGCTTCCATACGCGGGTGCCGGTGGTGGATCCTGAGAAGGTCGATGCCGCCCTGATCGATGCGTTGAAGGCGAGCGGCAAGACCACCTATGTGGCACTCCACGCCAATCACCCGCGCGAGTTGACGCCCGAGGCACGCGCGGCTTGCGGGCGGCTCGTCGATGCCGGCATCGTCATGGTTAGCCAATCGGTCCTGCTGAAAGGCGTCAACGACGATCCGGATGTGCTGGCATCGCTGATGCGTGCTTTCGTGGAGGCGCGGATCAAGCCCTACTATCTGCACCACCCCGACCTTGCACCCGGCACCAGCCATTTCCGTCTTTCCATCGAGGAAGGCCAGACGATCGTCTCGGCCCTGCGCGGCCGCATTTCCGGCCTCTGCCAGCCTGCCTACATCCTCGATATTCCCGGTGGGCATGGCAAAGCGGTGATTGGAGAAGGGTCTGTCCGGCAGATCGGCGAAGGCTGCTACTCCGTGTCGGACTATCGCGGTGGGCAGCACATCTATCCGCCGGTTGAATAGTGCCGCACGCATGGATCGCCTGTTCCATTGCGGGGCGCGTTAAATCGTATTCTAATTAAGCAGTTAGCGAAATATTCCACTTTCCTCGCTAGGAGAAGAGCCCGGACGCGGCGGCCAGCACGGTTGCCGAATGGGATCTGCAGCGAGGAATGTGGGAATGAACGAGACGATACGCGCCCTGTTGTCAAAACTCGGCGGATTGCCGATGCCTGTGGCCGATCTTGCTGATGATGCCGATCTCTACGCGGCTGGCCTTTCCTCCTTCGCTTCGGTCCAGCTCATGCTCGGCATCGAGGAAGCCTTCGACATCGAGTTCCCGGATAACCTTCTCAATCGCAAGTCCTTCGCCAGCGTCGCGGCCATCGAAAAGACGGTCGCCATTATCGTGGACGGCAGGAAGGTCGCCTGATGAACGTGGCGGTCGCGATCACGGAAGACAGCCTTTCGCTCCGTGCCGGCCGTGTCGCCGCCGTCGCGGGCGCACATGCGGACGCGGTCGATAGCGAGGGCCGATTTCCACACGAGGCGGTCGCGGCACTCAGGAAAGAGCGGCTGCTCTCGATCCAGATCCCGCCCGAACTCGGCGGCGAGGGCGCCTCGATCACGGTGATTGCCGAACTCTGCTCAATCCTGGCGCAGGCCTGCGCGGCCACCGCCATGGTCTTCGCGATGCATCAGATCAAGCTGTCGAGCCTTGTCGAGCATGGCGCCGACGCCGACTGGCACCCCGGCTTCATGCGGCGCATTTCCGCCGAACAGTTGCTGCTTGCCTCGGCGACGACCGAAGGCGGGATCGGCGGAAACCTCAGAAACAGCATCTGTGCCATTGTGGTCAACGGAGATCGCTGCCGGCTCGAAAAGGACGCCACCGTCATCTCCTATGGCGCGCATGCCGACGCGATCCTGATAACCTCGCGCAGCAATCCCGAAGCGGCTACCTCAGACCAGGTGCTGACGGTCTTTCTCAAGGACCAGTACAGCCTCACACGCACCGTCGAATGGGACACGCTCGGCATGCGCGGCACCTGCTCGGACGGCTTTCTGTTCAAGGGAGAGGCACCGGTCGCGCAGATCGTGCCAAAACCCTTTGCCGAGATTGCGGCGCAATCGATGCTAGCGGTCTCTCATCTTCTCTGGAGCGGCGTCTGGTATGGCATAGCGGCCGATGCTGTCGCCCGCGCGCAGGCCTTCGTGCGTGCAGCCGCGCGCAAGTCGCCCGGCGCTTCGCCACCAGGCGCGTTGCGGCTTGCGGAAGTATCGAGCCTGCTGCAAGTGGTGCGGTCGAATGTCGTGGCGGGCCTCAAGGCCTATGAGGAAGCCAAGGCTGACGCCGACCGGCTGTCCTCGATCGCCTTTGCGGTCGCGATGAACAACGTCAAGATCGCGTCCTCCGAAATGATCCTGCCGATCATCAACCACGCCATGCTGATGTGCGGCATCCTCGGCTACAAGAACGGCACGCCCTATAGTCTCGGGCGCCATCTGCGCGACGCCCATTCCGCGCAACTGATGATCTCCAACGATCGTATTCTCGGCCACACCTCGACGATGCTGCTCATTCACAAGCAAGACACTAGCCTACTGGGATAATCGCCATGGATATGCAGACTTCGTTCCTCGACCGCCTGTTCGACGCCGGTCTCCTGATCGACACCGGCGTCGACGGACTTTATGGCCGCAGCGGTCAGTTCGAGGATGTGATCGCTGCCTTCGAACGGCTGATCGATCGGTTTGCCGACGACAACGCCGAAGTCATCCGCTTCCCGCCAGGCATGAGCCGCGCCATCTTCGAAAAGAGCGGCTACATGAAGAGCTTTCCGCAGCTGGCCGGAACGGTGCACAGCTTCTGCGGCGGCGAGCTCGACCATATGAGCCTGTTGAAATGCATGGAGGTCGGCGACGACTGGACCAAGGACCAGAAGGCGACCGATATCGCGCTGACGCCCGCCGCCTGTTATCCGCTCTATCCGACGATTGCCAGACGCGGTCGTCTGCCGGCAACGGGCGGCCTCTTCGATCTGCAGTCCTATTGCTTCCGTCACGAGCCTTCCAAGGATCCCGCCCGGCAGCAGCTGTTTCGGATGCGCGAATATGTCTGCATGGGGACGGAAGAGCAGGTCACAGAGTTCCGCCAAAGCTGGATGGACCGCGGCGTAAAGATGATGGAGGCGGTCGGTCTTGATGTCGTCATCGACGTAGCCAACGATCCGTTCTTCGGCCGCGCCGGAAAAATGCTCGCAAACAACCAGCGCGACCAGAACCTCAAATTCGAGCTGTTGATCCCGATCACGTCAACTGCCCAGCCGTCCGCCTGCATGAGCTTCAACTACCACCAGGATGCCTTCGGCACGAAATGGGGCCTTGAGCTTGACGACGGCAGTGTCGCGCATACCGCCTGCGTCGGCTTCGGCCTGGAGCGCATCGCGCTCGCGCTCTTCCATCACCATGGGCTCGATGTGACGGAATGGCCGGTGGCGGCGCGCAAAGCCCTCTGGGGTTGATCGTGCCAATGCCGTCCGTCTTCGAAGGGCTTGATTCCGACGCCTATGTGCCGCATGCGCTGCATGCGAGCGAGCGCGCGTGGCCGGAAACCAATTGCTACGTCGATCTATGGATCGAGGTTCTGAACGTCTTGAGACTGCCGGCGGAGGCAATGCTTGCCTTCACGCTCACGCAGGACTTCGAGGGCGATCAGTTCACCTTCTTCAAGGTACCGCTCGAGGATCTCGAAGCGCTCTACGGCATTCGTTGCACGGAACTGGCGATCTATGACCGCCTGGAGCGGCACGTGGCCACGCAGATCGCCCGCGGCCGGCTTTGCCTCGTCGAGATGGATAGCTTCTTCATGCCGGACACGGCCGGCATCGGATACCGGCGCGAGCATGGCAAGACGACGGTCGCGATCAACCGGCTGGACATCGAAAGGCGCGAACTCGACTATTTCCACAATGGCGGCTTCTTTCGCCTGGGCGGAGAGGATTTCGAGGGACTGTTTGCGCTGAACCTGACGGCAGACGACGCGCCCTTTCTGCCATACACCGAGTTTGCGCGCTTTCCCGAGCGCCTGCCGGATATCGATCAGCAGCGAAAAACTGCCCGTCGTCTGCTCGGCGTCCATTTCGGGCGCCGCCCTCGGGCGAACCCGATCCGCGCCTTTGCGGAAATCTTTCCGGCGCAGGTGGAAGCCATCGCCGAACGGCCCTTCGGCTTCTTCCACAAGTATGCGTTCAATACGTTGCGCCAGCTCGGCGCCAATTTCGAGCTCGCCGCCAGCCATCTCGATTGGCTGGCGGAGGATTTCGCCACTGCAAGCGTCGAGGCGCGGCGCATATCGGATGCTGCCAAGTCGGTACAATTCCAGCTGGCGCGGGCGATCACCCGGCGAAAATTCGAGCCGTTGCAGACAGCCCTTGATCCGGCGGCGGATGCATGGGATGCCTTGATGGCCGACCTGAAGGGGCAGGCCTAGGCTGGGGAGGGCGAATGCAGCGACGTCTGGCAGGCATCGGCGCGCGGGAAACGCAACTCACCGATGGCTGGAACCTCGTGCTGACGGAGGCGGGCGCCTGCGCCCATCCGTCGTCGGTGGCCGCGCTATCCCAATTCCTGCCGGCGCCGGTGCCGGGAACGGTGGCGGAAGCGCTGGAAAAGGCGGGTTTGTTCGACCGCGAGAACCCCGAGCCGCTCGACGGCAAGGATGCCTGGTATCTCTGCCGGCTGTTCGACGAGGAGCCCGGTGAGGCGACCTTGCGTTTCCTGGGGCTTGCCACGCTCTGCGATGTTTTCCTTAACGGCGAAAAGATCCTGTCCACGGAAAGCATGTTCGAGGCGCATGACGTGGCCGTCTCCCTCTTGGGCGGCGATGAGCTTGCGCTCTGCTTTCGCGCACTTGCGCCGCGTCTGGCGGAACCGGGGCCGCGCGCCCGTTGGCGGCCGCAACTGATCACGCCGCAGGGTCTTCGTAACGTGCGGACCACGCTGCTCGGCTATATGCCGGGCTGGTGTCCGGAAATCCATGCGGTCGGACCATGGCGGCCAGTTTCGATACTGCGGCCGGGCGTGGCGGCGATCCACGACCTGTCCATCCGCTCCGACGTGACCGGGGAGGGAGAAGGGCGGCTCTACGCATCGCTCCATCTTAGTCAGGACGTCCATTCGCTCGTTCTTCGCTGCGGCGAGATCGAGCAGGAGTTCGAGCGGAACGGCGGCGGACAATACGTGGCGGTTGCCCGGCTGCCGGAGGTGCAGCGATGGTGGCCGCATACGCACGGTGAGCCCTATCTCTACGATGTGGCCATCGTCATCGACGGTGTTGCGTGCGACGTCGGGCGCATGGGCTTCCGCACGATCGCTGTCGACTACGGCGAAGACGGCAGCGATTTCGCGCTGATCGTCAACGGCGAGCGCATTTTCTGCCGCGGCGCGGTGTGGACGAGCGCGGACATCGTGCGGCTGCCGGGCGACAAGCAGGACTATGCCCGTTGGCTGACGTTGGCCGCCGAAGCCGGCATGAACATGCTCCGCATCGGCGGCACCATGGCCTATGAAACACCGGCCTTCTTTCAGCTCTGCGACGAGTTCGGCATCCTCGTCTGGCAGGATTTCATGTTCGCCAATTTCGACTATCCGAAAGCCGACAAGGGTTTCTTTGCGCACGTCGAAGCGGAGGTCACCCTGTTTCTTGCGCAAACGCGTCGCTCGCCGTCGCTTGCTGTCATCTGCGGCGGCAGTGAGATGTACCAGCAGGCGGCGATGTTCGGGCTTCCCGAGCGCTATTGGGCAAGCGCTGTCACCGAGGAAACCATTCCCGCTGTTGCGGCCGAGATGCGCCCGGACGCTGCCTATGTCGCCAATTCGCCGCTGGGCGGTGCCATGCCATTCTCTCCGAACGCAGGCGTGACGCATTACTACGGTGTCGGTGCCTATATGCGACCGATCGAGGATGCCCGCCGCGCCGATATCCGTTTTGCCGCCGAAGCGCTCGCCTTCGCCAATGTGCCGCAGGATCGTACTCTCGCCGCGCATCTGCCGGCCTCGACGATGAATAGTCCGCTATGGAAATCGCGGGTACCACGCGATCGCGGCGCGTCCTGGGATTTCGAGGACGTGCGCGATCACTATCTCAGCGAATTCTACGGTTTCGACCCGGCCCGCCTCAGGCGCGAGGATCCCGGTTTCTATCTCGATCTGTCGAGGGCTGTCAGCGGCGAGGTGATCGAGGCCGCCTACGGCGAGTGGAGACGCGCCGGCTCCGGCTGCAATGGAGCGCTCGTGTGGACGCTGCAGGACCTCCTGCCCGGCCCCGGCTGGGGCGTCATCGATTCGACCGGCGCGCCAAAGCCCGTCTGGTACGCGCTCCGCCGCGCCTTCCGTCCGCTGCAGCTTCTCTTCGTGGACGAAGGCACCAACGGGGTGGATGTCCATATCGTCAACGAGCATGATCGTTCGCTGGCGCTCGATCTCGATGTCGTCTGCCTGCGCGACGGCCGGCAGACTGTCGTGAGCGGGAGGCGCGAGCTGGTAATTTCGGCGAGAGCCAAGGAGAGGATCGCCTGCACCGATCTCTTCGGAGCCTTTTTCGACACCGGCTACGCCTTCCGCTTCGGTCCGCCTTCGCACGACGTCGTCGTCGGGCGGCTCAGGGCACGCGACACCGGCGCGCTGGTGGCCGAAGCCTTTCATTTTCCGCTCGGACGCGCGGCGGCATTTCATCCTGCCGAGTTGATGGCGACCGTATCCGGCGGCGATGGCGACTGGATGCTGGAACTGCAGACCGACCGTCTAGCGCAATCGGTGCATATCGACATCGAGGGATTCCGGCCGGAAGACGACTGGTTCCACCTTGCCCCCGGCATCGTCCGTCGCTTGAAGCTCTTGGCGCAGGGCGAGCGAAACGGTGCGCCGCCGTCCGGCCAGATCAGGACGCTTGGAAGCCGGCGTATCCTCGAGGTCTGACGGCGTCGTCCTCTGAGGTGGCCACAACGCGAGCGTGCTCGCCGCCGATGCTCAACGCCACCAGCCGGATTTCCTTGAAATAGACGTCCTGCGCATGCGGGGGCGTCAGATTGTGATCGGCGTCGCTAACAACGGTTACTCGCAGGTGGGGATAATTCTTCAGGCGGGCGCGTTCGCTGCCGAAATGCTTGCGGGCGTATTCCAGACCGATGTCCTCGGCGCTGTAGACTAACGATACGGGGACGTTGCGGGTGCCGAGCGTTCGGAAGCCGTCGACGATTGCCGCGTGCTCCCTCGACAGGAAAGGAAAGAGATCGAGCATGGGCCGGCATAGGTGCGACAAACGCCCTGCGAGCGATGTCATCACGTTCCGTCCGGCACCGGCCATATCGATCCTGCCGGAGATAAGACGCTGCAGCGTTTCACGTCTGAGAAGTTTCCGCCGGTAGGTCGCGAGCGAGCGCGGTACGCCGCGCAGGGTCATGTCCACCGATTGCGCCGGATCCCAATGAAAGGTCGGGGCGTTGGCCGCGACCAGGCCTCGGCAGCGGGCATCGTGGAGCGCGGATTGAAAAGCAAGATAGCCGCCGCTGCAGCGGCCCACCACGAAGGCAGGCAGGAGGTCGCGATCTTCGAGAAGCTGCAAAGCGTCCGCGACGTCCTGCAACTGGCTCTCCGCATAGAGAACCTGATCGGGCGCGCCCGGCCGCGGCGGGCTGTCGGCGACATTTGCGGTGTCGAAGCGAAGTGAAGCGATACCGTGGCGGGCAAGACGACGCGCCATCGTCACGGACGAACGCGCCCAGCCCGCGCTCCGGTCATAGGCGGTGGTCAGAAGGAGGGCGGTCGCACCGGTCGTTGGGCCGTCGGGCTGGCAGAGAACGCCGAATAGCCGGTCGTTGCCGCCAAATCGCAGAGGTGTTTCGCAGAAACCGTCACCGCGCACGGGCGCCGCCGAGGACTTCGAAATCGGCTTGCGCGCCGGTCCATCAGCATGGCGGGCAAGGACCGATCGAACCCAGTCAATGATCACCGCGCCCGCGTGACCGGGCATTTCGGCGGTCGTGGGGTTGGAAACGAGCCCGTCATAGCCTTCGTAAACCTCTTCCCGCACCTTTACGCCGACCGCCGTAAGCTTGCGTGCAAGGGTGGAATCGGTCGGACGTCCCGGGCGGGTCAGAACGAGGCTATCGGCTGCGGGGAAGCTTTCGCAAGTCATCAGGTCGAGCCGCCGGAGATCGGCTGCAACCGCATCCGGCATGACCAGACCCGCGACCGAGACCCCCTCTGACGATCGGCCATGGTCGCTCAGCCCAAGGCTCTCATCGATCATTTTCGACCAGAAGCCGAGTTCGCGAAGGTAGAGCCGGCCGGATGTGACGGGCGCAAGGAGCGCGATCCCCGCTACCCCCGGCAGGCGCGCGCCAGTCTCGACAGCGATGGCTCCGCCGAGCCCCTGGCCGACGAGAATGACACTCTCGCAGCCGGAGAGCGATTTCAGGTAGTCAGCAGCCGCGTCAGCGGTTTCGTGCCAAGCGGAAAGTCCCTCGCTGCCGCCCGTATCGAGGGCGTCGCCAGTGCCGATGTAGTCGAAACGGAGGCTGGGGATCCCCGCGTCGCTCAATTCTTCGGCGAGGATGCGCCAGAACTTGCGCGTGCACATTTCCTCGAATCCCCAAGGGCTCAAGAAGAGCACGGCGGTCCCCGAGGGCTTACCGGCCGCAGGCTTGAATAGGCCGACCGTGCCGGCAAAGGTAACCGGCAACGCTGCCGCCCTGCCGCAGATTGCGGACGTCTCTTCGTGGAAACGGTTCTGAAAAGCCATGGTGATCTCGCTCACGCTCGACGCGGCGCGAGGAGATCCAGCGCATGAATGGCGAACGGATGGGCCCGCTTCGGCAAGCGGCCGGCGATCTGTTGCAGGACGGCGATATCCTGTGGCGGAACGGCGCCGAAGAGCCTCAGAGCTGCGAGATAAGTGAGCGCACCGGCAAGGATTCCGCCGACAAGCCCCAAGCGCCCCGGCACCACGTGAACGAAGGCGTAGGCTGAGGCCGCGCAAAGGGCGGCGGCCGCGCCGACTTTCAGAATGGTGACGAGCATGCCACGCATGGAGCCTTCGAACTCCATGCGCCAGACGATCGCCGCGCACATGACGGTGAAGGCGACGAGCCGCACGAGAGCGGCGCCCTCGCCGCCATAGAGGGGGACGGCCGCGAAACACCCCACGACCATGATGACGCTTGCCAGCACGCCGATGACGGTGCGGTCGGTAATGCGCCCGATCGAATAGAGATACTGCGTCGAGATCTGCATGAGGACGTAGGGAGCCGCCGTCAGCGCCAGCAGCGCCACCATGTTTCCGCTCGGTTCGAAGGGCTTGCCGAAGATTGCGACCACCAATTCGCTTGCAATCGCCGCAAGTCCGAAACTCATCGGCAAGGTGATGTAGGAGAGGCTACGCACCACCCCCTCGAAGACGCTCACGGGCAGCCGGCCGGTCGCATGGGAATGGATCTGCTCGGAGTAATAGGGCAGCAGGCTGCCGCTCAGCTGCACCGGCAGCTGCAGGGCAAGATTGGCGATCGAAAGGCCGACGGCATAAAAGCCGACTGCTTCGACCCCCCAATATTTCTGCAGAAACACGAGTTCGATGCGGTTGAGGAAGATCGAACTGTTGATGAACTCCACCGACAGGATCAGGGAGGAGTGGACGAGGTAACCGAGCCCGACGCCGCAGGCCCGCTTTCTGGCGGCGGCGACACCCAGCGAATAGAGGAACATCGGCAGTCCGCCCGCCACATAGCCGGCGAGCGCCCCCGTCACGCCGAAGAGAAGCGCACCCGAGAGCACCGCCGCCAACTGCAAGAGCGAGCTTGCGACGGTGAGACGGAAAAACGCGGAAAGGCGTTGTTCGCCGATCAGGTAGTTCTTGGTGTATATCCCGAGCGACTGGGTAAGAAAGAGGAGCCCCGTGACCACCAGCACGGCTGGCGCATCGCCCGCCCAGTGCAGCCGTTCGGCCTCCCAGTAGTAGGCGGTGTAGCCCGCGAGCAACAGGATCGTCGAGACGATCGTCGGCTGCATCAGATAGGAGGCAAAGCCGCGCCGGTCCTCCGGTGAAAAGCCCTTGGCTTTCAGTTCGGGCAGGAGACGCAGCAGCGTGACGCCCGTTCCGAATTCCGCGACCAGCGCGCCTGTCGTGACCAGCCACAGAGAGAAGGCGATGATACCGCTCGCCTCCGGTCCGAGCAGGCGGGCGGCGATGATCGAGCAGGCAAATCCGGTCGCCAGCAGCGTCAAGCCCGCCGCCGCGTTCAACGCGGAATTCGCCATGATGTTCTTGGCCATTCGCCTGTTTGCCCAGTGCCAGTTTCGGATGGAGTGACTTCGCGAAACCCCTATCCGAGAAAGCTTAATGTTTGATCGATGGGACCGTTCAAGAGTTCGAGATGGCTCTTATGCTATATTAGGATTTCTTTGCTAAATGTGCGGCGTTGAATACGTCCAGAGGCCCCACGAGGCGTCCGGCGGGGCAGGGGAAATCGGGAATTGAATATCGTGCTCTTGGTCGCCTCGGCTCGAGGCGAGATGTGCGGCGTTGCCGACTACACAGAGCGGCTGGCTGCCGCGATGGGGGAGATCGGCGCCAATGTCCGCCTGGAGATGCTCGACCGCTGGTCGTTTTCGACAATGCGTGCGCTGCGCCGCCGTTACGGCGAGCCGCAGACGATCTTCCACATGCAATACCCGTCGCTGAAACTCGGGCGGTCGGTCGCACCGGGCCTTGTTCCTTTCATACTGCCGAACTCGTTTGTCACCTTGCATGAATTCGGGCTCTTCAACGTGCTGCGCAAACTGATCTTCGTCTTCCCGAGCTTCCTGTCGCGGCGCGTGATCTTTTCGAACGAAACCGAAAAGCACCTTTTCCAGCGCTATTTTCCTTTCTCCCGACGGCGCCTGTCGGTGCTTCCGATCGGCAACAACATTCCGCGTACGTTTGAGCCCGCGGCCGACAGGACGATGGAGCGCCTCGTCAATTTCGGACAGATCTCCCCCAACAAGGGCATCGAGTTCTTCCTCGAGACGGTCGCGCGGCTGCGCGCCTCGGGGTCGTCGATGCAGGTGGAAATGATCGGCGCGATGGTTGAGGCGGAAGCCGATTTCGCCGCCATGGTGAAGAACGCCGCCGCACTTCAGGGCATCCGTCTGAGGCTTAGTCTCTCACCCGCCGACGTTTCGGCAGCGCTCAGCCAGGCGACGCTGGCGCTCTTGCCTTTCACCGACGGCGTTTCGAACAAGCGCGGCTCGGCGCTTGCCTGCCTCGATCACGGTCTTTCAGTGCTGACCACGCATTCGCAGAAGACGCCCCCCTGGCTGGCGGATGTGACGCATGGCGTCGCCTCGCCGCAGGAGGCGGCCGTGCTCATCGAAAAGATTGTCGCTGGCGATATCGCCCGCTCGCGCTCCCCGGAGATCCTTGCAGCAGAACTCGGCGCTCGCGACTGGCGTCAGATCGCCCGGGAGCATCTGGCGCTCTACCAGGCCGCGCTTAGGCGGTGACGGCCATCTCCTGCCGCTCGCCAAGCACGGCGGCATAGACCTCGATGTAACGCTCTGCGACGCGCTCCCAGGCATACTTCTGCGTGCCGCGCGCCAGCCCTTCCCGCAGGTGGCCGCCATCCGTTTCAGCTTCCTGGAGACGGGCAAACGCCGTTTCGAGGGCGTCGGCCGCGACTGTCGCGCTGGAGAAGTCGGCAAGCAGGATGTCGTGGTGCGACTCCGCCAGTGCCTCATAGGCCTCGTTCGGATGAAGCACCGGCAGCAGGCCGGCGCTCATGGCCTCGACCGCGACCAGCCCAAACCCCTCGTAGGTGGAGGCAGAGGCGAAAAGCGAAGCCCGGGCGATCACGTTGCGAATGTTGGCGTTGTCGATCGACACATGTAGCGAGACATGACGGCTAAGGCCGCGTTCGGCGATCTCGCGCTCGAGCGTCTCTTGGTTCATGTCGGAGGCAGCGCCAATGATGTCGAGATGCCAGTCGGGATGGCGCGCCGACAGCACCTGCATGACTGCGAGCAGGCGATCGAGCCGCTTGTTAACCGAAAACCGCCCGATGGTGACGATCCGGCGCCGCGCGTCGAGAGCAGCACAGTTGGCGAATTTACCGATGTCGGCGCCATTCTCGATCAGTGTGGTGCGGCCGCCGGCAATCGTTGAAAACAGTCTCTGGTCGGGCAGGCTGCAGGAGATCAGGCGATTGTAAGCGAGAGCCGAAAGACGTGTCGCGGTCTGGAACCAGATCTTCTTGAGCGCGGCATATTTCGCCGTATGGAAAAAGCCGCCATGGGTGGTGGCGATCATCGGCCGGCCATGCAACGGCTTGCCCCAGGCGAGCGCATCGAAGAAAAAGTCGACGGCATGGACGTGTACGAGGTCGGCGTCGGAAAGGTGGCGGAAGATCCGCGGCGCAAGCGGATAGCGGCTCGGCCCCGACCAGGGGATGCGGACGATCTCGATGCCGTCGATTGTCTCGGTGGCATCGAGCCGGCCATCGGGAGAGGAAAACAGGCGGTCGAGCGTTACCACGCGGGCGCGATAGCCGCGAGCGACGAGCTCCCGGCAGAGATTGGCGACCACGTCCTCAAGGCCGCCCTTGTTCGGCAGGAACTGGCGCACGACATGGACGATCAGCGGGCTTTGGCCCTCCCGATCAGGCGTTTCGGATGTCCGCGCCTCCTGCAATGTCATCGCTCTTTCCTCGAGAAACGCCTGCACGATCGCATGAAAGGGTGGCGAGCGCGCGGCAATGCGCCTTGCCGGTCCACTACCGCAAGAAGAAACCACCAATACAGTTAAGGAGTTGCTAACAGTTGGCGCGGGTGCCTTGAGGCGGCAGCCAGCCGGCAGACGCCGGCCTTGAGCGGGCTTAGAAAGCCCGGAAGGTCAGGGTGGTCAGCGAGCGCACGATGCCCGGGATATTGGCAATGTTGTCGTTGATGAATTTGCCGATGTCCTGGCTCTCCTCGATATAGACTTTCAGCAGCAGGTCGTAGTTGCCGCTGGTGGAATAGAGCTCCGAGACCAGTTCCGTCTTGTAGATGGCGTCGGCAACCTCGTAGGTCTTGCCGGGGGCACATTGGAGTTGGACGAAAATGGGCTTCATGAGGGTATCCTGCAACGGTCGTGGCGCTTTCGGCGCATAATGATCGAAAGGCGGTTGCCCGCGCAAGTCATTCCGTCAGCTGGACGGGATGGGAGGCGGCTGCCTCGGCGACGATCCAGCTTCGAAAGGCGGTGAGCGGCGCATAGTCGAGCCGCTCTGTGGGGCAGGCGAGATAGTAGCGCTCCGCACTTTCCATCTCGTGGTCGACGGCGGTGACGAGTTCGCCGCGCCTGAGTTCTTCTTGAATGAGAAAGGTCGGCAGCAAGGCCACGCCGAGCCCGGCGGCCGCTGCCTGCGCGGCGGTCGCGAACTGATCGAACAGCATGCCATGCACGCTTCCGAAGGCGACGCCATTGCCGGCAAACCAGGTTTCCCAGGCATCCGGGCGGCTTGTCAGATGCAGAAGCGGCAGGCCGAGAATGTCGGCCGGTTCCTTGATGCCATGGGCTTGCCGGAAGGCGGGGCTGCAGGCCGGCACCGTACGCTCGGACATCAGGAAGGTGAGTTCGGCACCGGGCCACTGCGGATGGCCGAAATGTATGGCGGCATCGAGCGAGTCCAGCCTGAAATCGAACGGTGAAAGCCGCGTTGCAAGATTGATCGTGATCCCCTTGTTCGCGTCGAGAAACCTGGGGAGGCGCGGCGCCAGCCAGCGGGCGCCGAAGGTTGGCAGAATGGCGAGGTTCAGCGATCCGCCATGGGGATTGGCTCTCAGATTGAGCGACGCGCTGGAGATGCGCCGCAGCGCTTCGCGTATTTCGCGCGCGTAGCCGTCGCCGGCAAGCGTCAGGCGGATGGTTTGGCGCTCGCGCACGAAAAGTTCAACGCCGACCTGCTCCTCCAGCGCGCGGATCTGGCGGCTGACCGCGCTTTGCGTGAGATTGAGCTCCTTGGCAGCGATTGTGACGCTTCCGGTGCGCGCCGCCGCCTCGAAGGCGGCAAGCAGCGAGATGGACGGCAGAAATCGGCGTGGGGGCAGCATGGTCATTCCCTGATAGAATGAGCTATTGAGAAACCAAGCTTATTCACCCCCGTTTGGCGCTTGTAAAGAGGATGCTCGCGCGCGATGGGAATGAGATGGCGCTTAGAACCTCTCGCTTTGCGCGCTCTTTCACTGCTCGGCAGGCAGCGTTAGATTGCGAATTGCCGTACCAAT
This sequence comes from Rhizobium sp. RAF56, assembly GCF_052113965.1. Classification (NCBI taxonomy): domain Bacteria; kingdom Pseudomonadati; phylum Pseudomonadota; class Alphaproteobacteria; order Hyphomicrobiales; family Rhizobiaceae; genus Rhizobium; species Rhizobium sp. RAF56. The sequence continues at coordinate 158,139 of NZ_JBFRDU010000009.1, read as the reverse complement.
GGATTGACCGATGCTGAACGACCCGCGCTCCCATGGCCTTTGGGAAAAAACCGCCCCGCAACCGCCGAAAACCAAGCCCCTGTCGGACGCAACGATAGCCGATGTGGTCATCGTCGGCGGCGGCTATACGGGTCTGTCTTCGGCGCTGCATCTGGCCGAGGCCGGAAAGAAGGTGGTGCTGCTCGAGGCCAACGAGATCGGCTTCGGTGGCGCGGGGCGCAATGTCGGCCTGATCAACGCCGGCATGTGGGTCATGCCGGACGATCTGCCGGGCGTGCTGGGTCCCGTCTACGGCGAACGCCTGCTCGACGTTCTCGGCAATGCGCCGCGCCTGGTGATGGCGCTGATCGAGAAGCACGGTATCGCCTGCGAGTTGGTGAAGAACGGTACGCTACACGTGGCCGTCGGCGAGACCGGCTTGAGAGAAATCGAGGACCGTGGCCGCCAATGGGCAAAGCGCGGCGCGCCGGTCACCGTGCTCGACGCCGCCGAGACGGCTCGCCGCGTCGGCAGCTCGGCCTATGCCGGTTCGCTTCTCGACCTGCGCGCCGGTACGCTGCAGCCGCTCGCCTATGCGCGTGGATTGGCGCATGCGGCCGTCAAGGCGGGGGTCACGATCCATACAGGCAGCCGCGTGACTGAAACCCGGCGCGACGCAAGCCGTTGGCAGGTCAAGACTGCCGGCGGCAGCGTCACCGCCGAGTGGATCATCGTTTCGACGGATGCCTACAGCACCGGCCCGTGGGCTCAGGTCCGCACCGAACAGGTGCATCTGCCCTACTTCAATTTCGCAACCGCGCCCCTCGGCGACAGGCTGACCCGCTCGATCTTGCCGAACCGCGAAGGTGTGTGGGACACGAAGGAAGTTCTTTCCTCCTTCCGCATGGACCAGGCCGGACGTCTGGTTTTCGGCAGCGTCGGTGCGCTCCGAAACACTGGTCTTGCCGTTCATCGGGGATGGGCGAAGCGCTCGCTGAAGAAGCTTTTCCCTGAGATCGGCAATGTCGAGTTCGAATGCGAATGGTATGGCAAGATCGGTATGACCACCGATGCCCTGCCGCGCTTCCACAAGTTCGCCCAGAATGTCGTCGGCTTCTCCGGCTATAACGGCCGCGGCATCGCGCCGGGCACGGTGTTCGGCAAGGCGCTCGCCGAACACATCCTCGGCCAGGTATCGGAAGAGGACCTGCCGCTGCCATTGACCGCCCCGCAGGAGCCGTCTTTCCGCAGCCTCAAGGAAATGTGGTACGAGGCAGGCGCACAGGTCGCCCACTTTGCCGGCGAGCGTTTCTAGCGCAATTCCAGGAAAAGCGTGACGCGGTTTTCCGTCGGGAATTGGCGAAAGCCGCGTTGTTCGCTCTCAGGCGACGGCAGCGGCGGGTTCGTCGAGCCAGCCACCGATGAAGCCGGCACGGGCAAGGCCGGCGCGCATGATGGGCGACTGCCGCATCAGGTCCCAGAGAAGACCGTTGCGGTCGTTCTCGATCATCATGACCAGCAATCCCTGGTCGATGCCGACCGAGCGGTCGTCGACCCAACCCTCGGGGCCGGGGCCCGCTACGCTCGGGTTGAAGCCTCCCGGGAAACGGCCGTCGAGCAAAAGGTTCGGATAGGCGGCAAGCAGCGCGCGCGTTCCGTCCAGAGCGGCCTGCCGGTCGTAGGGCAGGCAGGCAAGCGGGCACCAGGGCGCGATCGTTCCGTCATCCGGACCGAGCGGCGCGCCGCGTGCCGCATAGCCCAGCACCTTCGGACGGTGGTTGCGGCTGTGGCGTCCGCCGGTCGGGATCGGGCCGTCGCAAGCCGACAGCCCCCAGATATCGCGGCCATAGCCGACGAAGCGTCCGGGATTGCGCTCGGCGTAGTCGCGCTGCACGTCGATGGCGATCTGGGTATTGCTGAAATAGTCGGTGTTTCTTTCCGCCATGTAGCGGTCGTTGATGCCGCGAAAATCGATCCAGGCATGCGAGAACAGGTGAATGAAGAGCGGGCCGGCATAGAGGAAGGGCTGCTGCTTGTACATCATCCACGTATAGGTGGATGCAAAGGCATCATAGCTGGTCTTCGGTATCGGATGCGTGGGCGAGCCCAGCGCCAGGGTGTAAAGAAGAATTGCCTCGTCATAGCCCTGATAGCGCCAGCGCAGGAAACCGCTGCTCGGCTTCCAGCCCATGGAAATGGTCTCGCCTTTGTTGAGCGCCCAGCGCCAGTCGGCGCGCTCGTAAAGCACTGTCGCCTGCGCGCGGATATCGCTCTCGGTCTCGTCTTCGCCGGTGAAATAGGCGGCGGCCGCAAGCACGCCCATCAGGAGCAAGGCGGTGTCGATCATCGACAGTTCGCTGTTCCAGGCGCGGCGGCCGTGTTTCATGTCGAGGAAATGATAGTAGAAGCCGCGATAGCCGGTGGCATGCCGCTCCTGCCCCTGGTGGCTGTCGGCGAAGAAGTTGAGCGTGGTGGCGACACGGGCGGCGGCATCGGCTCGGCTGATCCAGCCGCGTTCGACGCCGACGGGGTAGCTGGAAAGCGCAAAGCCGACGGCAGCGATGCTGCAATGGCTGGTGCGGATCGACGTGTCGGCGACGAGACCGTTTTCAGGGTTCGTATACAGCAGAAAATAGTCGAAGGCCGCCTTCTGCAATCCGTCGATCAGTGACGCGTCCGCGTCGTTGTTGCGCTGGAGCATTGCAAACCCATCCATTCCGCACCCCCATGCCCTGCTCCGGTGCCGACTGCCCGGGCGTCCCGGCGGAACGCGCTAGCGACGCAGCAACTCACCGATTCTACGCATATTTCTCCCTCAAATCGATTCCGATTTAAGGGTTATACGCGAGCGGATACCGCAGCAAATCAGACACGTTTGATGCTGGCACGCATTGGTGGATGATTAATTAAGAAGAAAACGGGGCCATTTGTGGATAGAAATGCGGAAATCTACCCCTTTTTGTCAGAACGAGCCAAAAAGCGATCCGAGCACGATCACCGCCGCGAGCGCAATCAGCGCGCCGAGGATGCCGACGACGACGATATCGCGGTAGCTTTCGCGGTGCGTCGATCCGCAGACGGCAAGCAACGTCACTACCGCGCCGTTATGCGGAAGGCTGTCCAAAGTGCCAGAACCGATGACGGCGACGCGATGCAGGAGTTCGGGGTTCAGGCCGATTTCGGCGGCGCGTGCCATGTAGGTGCTGCCGAGCGCGTCGAGCGCAATCGTCAGTCCGCCGGAGGCCGATCCCGTCAGCGCCGCCAGGATGTTCGTGGCGACCGCGAGCGACACGAGCGGGCCGCCGCCGATGCCGAGCACCCAGTCCCGCACCGCCTCGAAAGCCGGCATGGCGGCCACAACCGCACCGAAGCCCACGAGGCTTGCGACGCTGACGGCCGGCAATACCGAGGCGTTGGCCCCGGCATCCATGGTTTCGCGGACCGTCGGAAGCCGCCGGTAGTTGAGCGCGAAGACGGTGACGATGGCAGCCGCAAGCGCGGTCACGACAGCCCAGACGCCGCCGACGGCCGAAAGCGTGGTTCCGCCCCAGCGCGGTTCGTTCAAGAAACCGACGTCGAGGCGAGGCAGGATGAAGAGGGACATGGCGAGGTTGACGATGACCACGACGATGAGGGGAAGGGCGGCGGCAAGGATTGAAGGCGCCGTGGCAGCATGGCCGCCGTGGGAAAGTTCGGCCGGGTCGAATTCACGCGCGGCGGTCGCCCGCTCGCGAAGTGCCTCGTTGCCGGCAAGGCTATCGGCGGAGGCAATAATGCCGTCGCCGAAATCCTCCCCCGCCTGTTTCGCCGTTGCTGCCTCGCGGGTGAGCCACCACATGCCGAACAGGATCATGATCGCCGAGGCGATGATGCCAAGGCCCGGAGCGGCAAACGGGGTGGTGCCGAAAAACGGCATCGGGATAGCGTTCTGGATCGACGGCGTTCCGGGCATGGCCGACATGGTGAAGGTCGACGTCCCGAGCACGATCGCGGCCGGCATCAGCCGGCGCGGGATGGCGGCGTCGCGAAACAGGGCTTCGGCCATCGGCGCCAGCACGAAGAAGGCGACGAACAGGCTGACACCGCCGTAGGTGACGAAGGCGCCGGCGAGCACGACGGCGAGGATCGCGCGCTCCTTGCCGAGCTTCTCGGTCATGAAGGCGGCGATGGCCGAGACCGAACCGCTCGCTTCCATAAGCTTGCCGAACAGTGCGCCCAGCAGGAAAAGCGGAAAGAACTGTGCGAAGAAACGCGCAGCGCTCGTCATGAAGGTTTGCGTCCAGTGGGCAAGCAACGGCTCGCCACCGAAGACGGCGGCGACCGCCGCGGCGGCCGGCGCGAGCAGCAGCACGCTCCATCCGCGGAACGCCAGCCAGATCAGGACGGCGAGCGCAAAGAGAATGCCGAGCAAGCCCATGCTCAGACCCCTTCCAGGAGCGTTTCGAGATCGAGCGAGGAGCGCGTTCCGAGATCGTCGGCATGCTCTTCGAGGAATGCCTCGGCCGACCGGCGGCCCTCGTCGCGCAGCAGCGACAGGAACGCCCACTCGGCATTGAGCTTCGAGGAATAGCCGAAGTCCAGCATGGCGTCGCTGGCAACGCGGTGGATGCGCATGGAGGCCCAGCGCATGCTTTCATCGTCGTCCGACCGCGCCACCCGGCGCAGCAGACCCATCATCCGGAGCTCCTTCAAGAGGACGGCATTGAAGGACACTTCATTCAGGCGGTTGAGGATGTCGCGAGCCGATCGCGGCGTGCCCGGCCGTTCGACAGGATTGATCTGGACGAGGATCGTATCCTTCGAATCGCATTCGCGGATCAACGGCGTCAGCGTCGGGTTGCCGGCATAGCCGCCATCCCAATAGGTGTCGCCGTCGATCTCGACCGCCTGGAACATCGTCGGCAGGCAAGCGGAGGCGAGCAGGACGTCGGGAGTGATCTCGGCGTTGCGGAAGATACGGCCGCGCCCGGTGCGTACATTTGTCGCGGTAATGAAGAGCTTGATCGGGCTTTCCGCCAGCTTCGTGAAATCGACCATGTCGGCGAGGATGGCACGGAGCGGATTGGAACCGCCGGGATTGAGGTCGTAAGGCGAAAACAGGCGCGCCGCCATATCCATGGCGACGAAGATCGGCGAGTTGTCGAGCGTCCAGCGCCCGAGCAGAACATCGAGCGGACCGCGTTGGAACGGGCTGTACTGGGCCGCCTCGGATACCTTTTTCCAAAAGCCTTCGAGCGCTTCGCGCGCGCCATCGGCGCCGTCAAGGGCGTGGCCATGGGCAAGCACCACCGCGTTCATCGCGCCCGCCGAGGTGCCCGAAATACCCTCGAGTCTCAGCCATTTCTCTTCGAGCAGACGATCGAGCACGCCCCATGTGAACGCGCCATGCGCGCCGCCGCCCTGAAGCGCGAGGTCGACCTTGAGGTCGTCACGCTGCTTGGTTTTCGCCTGCATGCCGTCACCCCGTCCGCCGATCTAGAGGATATCTCGCAACCGCAATATACACATCGCCCACCGCCACGAAAGCCCGACTGGTTCCGATTATGGGGGCGTCGATAGAAAGCGGAAAAGGAAGGCAGGGATCGTGCGCTCGGCCAGCAGCACGCAAAGAAATGAGAAAACGCCCCGAAAGGGCGTCTGCTAACGTCTTGAATTCTTAGGAAAATTGGAGCGGGCGAAGGGATTCGAACCCTCGACCCCAACCTTGGCAAGGTTGTGCTCTACCCCTGAGCTACACCCGCTCATTCCGCATCGGTCCGGGGTAGTGAAGTGGACCGTGGGTGCCACCTTGCGGCGACGGGCGCTATATGGCCTAACCATTTTTCAAATGCAACAGGGAAATGACGAAAGAGCGAAGAAAAATGCTCGACCCCCCTGTCGTGGCGCGGCATATCCCTGGAAATGTAAGGGCTTTCGGCCCGTATTCCCGGTGGCGATTGCAAAAAACCAGCGTGCGACGTATCAGGAAGCCCGCGTTTTTCAACACAGTGCGCAGTGAGTCGACCATGCTTGCACCAGATGAAACAGTTCGGCCGCCGAAGACCCGCGAGGATCTTTGCCGTTTTCTCGACGATCTCGGCATCAAGCACAGCACCAGGGATCACGCGCCGGTCTTTACCGTCGCGGAATCGGTGGCGCTGCGCGACGAGATCCCCGGCGGGCACACGAAAAACCTGTTCGTGAAGGACAAGAAGGATAATTTCTTCCTGCTGACGGTCGAGGAAAACGCCGCCGTCGACCTGAAGACGGTCCATGGCCTGATTGGTGCCGCGAGCAAGGTTTCCTTCGGCAAGCCGGAAAAGCTCTTGGAATTTCTGGGCGTCATTCCGGGTTCGGTCACCGCCTTCGGCGCGATCAACGACACGAGCAACAACGTCACCTTCGTGCTCGACGCGGATCTGATGGAGCATGAGATCGTCAACTGCCATCCGCTGACAAACGATGCCACGACATCGATCGCAGGCGCCGATCTCATCCGCTTCATGGAGGCGACGGGCCATACGCCGCTCGTCTTGAAAGTGACGGCTTGAGGCACGATTTTATGCGGCGGATGCGGATTTCGGTCAGCGGAACGCCCGAGAGAAATTATGGAGCGACGCGTGCGAAGGCATGCGCGATACTGTAGCCTAACCATCACCATATAGATCGGCACCGATCTCTATGCGCAAATTCAAACTGCTTAAGCGTCTTTTGCGCGGCAAACGCGCGGCGCTTCAGACAAGAAAATATGCCGGACAAGGCGGGAGATACTCATGAGCGGCTCAGACAACCCCTATCGCAGCTCTTTCGGCGGCCAGATGACGGCGAGCGCGAACTACGGCGCGGCGCCCGCGGCAGCGGAGGCAGGCTCCCCCATCAAGGACACGACAACGGCAACCTTTGCCCGCGATGTCATCGAGGAATCGCGCCGCCAGCCGGTGCTCGTGGATTTCTGGGCGCCTTGGTGCGGCCCGTGCAAGCAGCTGACGCCGGTGATCGAAAAGGTCGTCAACGAGGCGGGCGGCAGGGTGAAGCTTGTCAAGATGAACATCGACGACCATCCCTCGATCGCCGGCCAGCTTGGAATCCAGTCGATCCCGGCCGTCATCGCCTTCGTCGACGGCCGGCCGGCCGACGGCTTCATGGGCGCGGTGCCGGAAAGTCAGGTCCGGCAGTTCATCGACCGGCTCGCCGGCCCCGGTGGGGCTGGCGGCGACGAGGCCGAGCAGATCTCCGCCATCCTGGAAGAAGCGGGCACGCTTCTCGGTGGAGGCGACATCAACGGTGCCGCCGAGCTTTTCGGCGCGGTGCTGCAGGCGGATCCGGAAAATGCAAGCGCGCTCACCGGCATGGCCGAATGCATGATTGCCGCCGGGCAGAACCAGCGCGCCCGCGAAGCCCTCTCCGATCTGCCTGAAACGCTGGCGAAGGAACCGGGCATCCAGGCCGTCCTGAAAAAGCTCGACCAGATCGACGAAGCCCGCAAGCTTGGCGACCCCGTCGAACTCGAGCGCGAGCTCGTCAGCAATCCCGACGATCACGCCGCCCGGATAAAGCTTGCCAAGATCCGCAATGTCGAAGGCAAGCGTGACGAGGCGGCCGACCAGCTGCTGACCGTGATGCGCCGCGACCGTGGTTTCGACGATGACGGTGCGCGTCGCCAGCTGCTGGAGTTCTTCGAAGTCTGGGGCCCGAAGGATCCGGCAACCATTGCGGCGCGCCGACGTCTTTCCTCGATCCTGTTCTCTTGACGTTTAGGCATCGAAACCCTCTTGCGTTTTTGCAGGAAGGGGCCACATTTCGTCGAGGGGAGAACGCGTAAGGGGCGTGCGCGTGAAGCGTCACGAAAGCCGGGATTTTCGTTCATGCAGGTTGGCAATGCCCGATATCTCAAGCCGAACGATTTGCCTGAGTGCGTCGCCGTGTTTCCCCTGTCAGGCGCGCTTCTGCTTCCCGGCGGCCAGTTGCCGCTGAACATATTCGAGCCGCGCTATCTGACGATGTTCGATGCCGCAATCGCCGGCAACCGGCTGATCGGCATGGTTCAGCCGGCGCTTGGCGAGCCGCCGAACACGTCTAATTTGGCGCAGGTCGGTTGCCTGGGGCGGATCACCTCCTTCTCGGAGACCGGCGACGGCCGCTACATAACGTCGCTCACCGGCATCTGCCGCTTCCGTCTGATCGACGAGATGACCGGCCATAATGCTTATCGCACCTTCCGCATCGCTCCCTTCGTTTCCGACCTCAAATCGCGCGACGAAGAGGATACTGTCGACCGCGCGGCACTGCTTGGCGCGTTCAAGGCCTATCTTGAGGCCAACAAGCTTGAGGCGGACTGGGCGAGCGTGGAGCGCGCCAGCAACATGACGCTCGTCAACTCGCTGGCGATGATGGCGCCCTTCGAACCGGCTGAAAAGCAGGCCCTTCTCGAAGCGCCGGACCTGAAGACGCGGGCGGAGACCTTCATCGCGATCACGGAAATTGTGCTCGCCCGCTTCGGCGACACCGATTCCGTCCTGCAGTAGAACGCGCCATGGACGACACCGTCAGCAAGGTAGACCCGAAGCTTCTCGACTTGCTCGTCTGCCCGCTTTCCAAGGGACGGCTGACCTACGACCGCGAGAAAAACGAGCTGGTCTCGGAAAAGGCGCGTCTCGCCTATCCTATTCGCGATGGCATTCCGATCATGCTGATTTCCGAGGCCCGACGGCTGGACGACTGAGCAGGCTCCTGGGCGTCAGAGCAGATCGGCTTTTCTTTGAACCGCAGATCGGCTCCATCTTTTTGTTGTCACGCAATTCCGGACGGAAAACCGTTTCACACTTTTCCTGAAATTGCTTCAGATCGCTTCGCCGGAAAGCAGCCGCGGCTTGCCGTGGGCTGCGGTGCCCGCCGCCTGACTGATGAAATAGGACTTCAGGCGCGGCATGCGGTCGACGAGGCCCAGCCCTATGTCGCGCATCACGCGGATCGGGCCGACGTCGTTGGAAAACAGCCGGTTCAGCACGTCGGTGGTAACGCCCATCCGGAATGTGTCGAAGCGGCGCCAGGTCTGGTAGCGTTCAAGGATGTTGATCGAACCGAAGTCGAGGCCGAGACGGTCCGCTTCGACGATCGTTTCGGCGAGCGCCGCCACGTCCTTGAAACCGAGATTGAGGCCCTGACCCGAAATCGGGTGGATGCCGTGGGCGGCGTCGCCGGCAAGCGCGAAACGCGGTGCGACGAAATCGCGCGCCAGCGTCAGGCCGAGGGGAAACGCGCGGCGTTCGCTGGTTGCCCTCAACGCCCCAAGCTTGTGGCCGAAGCGCCGCTCCAATTCTTCTTCTAAGATAAGCTCGTCGGCGGAAACCAGGCGCTCGGCGTCGCCCGTCCTTTCCGTCCAGACGAGCGAGGAACGGTTGCCCTTGAGCGGCAGAATGGCGAAGGGGCCGGCGGGGAGGAAATGTTCTTCCGCGCAGCCCTCGTGCGGACGTTCGTGGTCGACGGTGGCGACGATGCCCGACTGACCGTAATCCCAGTTCACCGTCTTGATGCCGGCCATGTCGCGCAGCTTCGAGCGCACGCCGTCACAGGCCACCAGAAGCCGTGTCTCGACAGTGCTGCCATCGGAGAGCGACAACGCCACGGAGGCGTCGCTCGTGGTGAAACCGGTCGCGCTCAGGCCGTGGCGGATGGTGACGCCGAGCCGCTCGCAGGCGCCGCGCAACGCCCCGACCATCACTGCGTTCTCGATCATGTAAGCGAAGGGCTCGCCGTTTTCGACTTCGCCGTCGAAGGTGAGAAAAACCGGCCGCACCGGGTCGCCGGTGCGCGAATCCGTGACGATCATCCGGTTGATCGGCTGCGCTTCGCCGCGGATTTCTTCCCAGATGCCGAAAACCTCAAGCATCTTGACGGCCGCGGCGATGATCGCCGAGGCGCGCATGTCCTTTTTCCAGACGGTTTCGGGGGCGGCCTCGATCACCTCTACGTCAAGGTGCGGCGCTGCCTGCTTGACGGCGACAGCCGCGGCGAGGCCCACGTAACCGCCACCCACGACCAGCATGTCCTTCATCGCCTTGCCCCCAGTGTCTCTCGTCCAAAGTGTCCGTAAACCAATCGTGGTCTATATAGTGCATCACATTCACCGTTCATACCCGCCGGAGCACATTCGCAATGTCGTCAGAGAAGCCTAAGCCGACCGCCATGGAGCAGCTGATCCGGACGCTCGATCTCGAGCCGATCGAGGTCAATCTGTTCCGTGGCAACAGTCCGCAGGCCGGCTGGCAGCGGGTTTTCGGCGGCCAGGTCATCGGGCAGGCGCTCGTCGCCGCGCAGCGCACCGTCGATGGCGATCGTCATGTGCATTCGCTGCATGCCTATTTCATGCGGCCGGGCGATCCCTCGGTGCCGATCATCTATCAGGTGGAGCGCCTGCGCGACGGCGGCAGCTTCAGCACCCGCCGCGTTCTTGCGATCCAGCACGGCAAGGGCATCTTTGCCATGTCGGCGTCGTTTCAGCAGGACGAGCCGGGCTTCGATCACCAGATCCAGATGCCGAGCATTCCGGGGCCGGAAGAGTTACCGGGCGAGGACGAGGTCAAGGAGCGCTTTCTAGCCGACGCCCCGGCAGCGCTGCGCCGCTATTGGCAGAGCGACCGGGCGATCGAGATTCGCCCGCAATCCTTCACCCATTACATTTCGGACGCCAAGCTGGAGCCGCAGCAGAATATCTGGGTGCGGGCGACCGGTCCCGTGCCGGACGACCGCCTGACACAGGCCGCCGTCCTCGCCTACCTCTCGGACATGACGCTGCTCGATTCCTCGCTCTATGCGCATGGGACCTCGATCTTCGATCAGAACCTCCAGGTCGCAAGTCTCGACCACGCCATGTGGTTTCATCGTCCCGTCAAGCTCGACGACTGGCTGCTCTATGCCCAGGACAGTCCGAGCGCATCCGGGGCCCGCGGCATGACGCGCGGCAGCCTTTTCACCCGTTCGGGTGAACTCGTAGCCTCGGTTGCCCAGGAGGGTTTGATTCGGAAAAAGGCAAATGACCAATAAATGGTCAAATTTCTCGATATGCACAATATTTGAGCGGAAATTAGCTAATCCCCTGCCGTTTTTTTGGTAGCTGCAAATAATCCTATTATTTTTCAATGGCTTATGAAGCCATGCTGAATCTGGCACGCCCTTTGAATGTATAGATCGGGTCGCAGGCGCTTCGGGTGCCCGCCTCCGGGGACAGTCGGCTCTGCCGAGCATAAACAAAGGATGGGAACCAGATGAAAATTGTGATGGCCATAATCAAGCCGTTCAAGCTGGATGAGGTCCGAGAAGCCCTAACGGCGGTCGGCATCCAGGGCCTGACCGTGACCGAGGTTAAGGGCTACGGACGTCAGAAGGGTCATACCGAAATTTACCGTGGCACTGAATACGCGGTCAGCTTTCTGCCGAAGCTGAAGATCGAGGTCGCCGTCGGATCTGAAATCGTCGACAAGGCGGTCGAGGCCATCGCCGCCGCCGCCAAGACCGGGCAGATCGGGGACGGGAAGATTTTCGTCTATTCGCTGGAACACGCCGTACGCATCCGCACCGGCGAGACCGATGTAGAAGCACTTTGAAGCACGGCCGCTAAGGGAGACTTTGCCAATGTCATTTTCTAAACTTTCTTCCACCCTTGCCAAGGCGGGCGCCGTGTCGGCAGCTTTGCTTGCGCCGGTAGTGGCTTTCGCCCAGGAGGCGACGCCGGCTGCTGCTCCGGTGCCGGACAAGGGTGACGTCGCGTTCATGTATATCGCGACCCTGCTCGTGCTTCTGATGATCGTGCCCGGCCTGGCACTCTTCTATGGCGGCCTGATGCGCGCCAAGAACATGCTTTCGATCCTGATGCAGGTCACTATGATCGGCTGCGTCGTCATGCTGATCTGGGCGATCTACGGCTATTCCGTCGCCTTCGGCGGCGGCACAAACCCCTTCTGGGGCGGTCTAGGCAAGCTGTTCATGGCGGGTGTGACGCCGGCCAGCACGTCGGCGACCTTCACCAAGGGCGTCGTCATTCCGGAATATCTCTTCTTCCTGTTCCAGATGACCTTTGCCGCTATCACGCCCTGCCTGATCATCGGCGCCTTCGCCGAGCGCATCAAGTTCTCGGCGTCGGTGCTGTTCTGCTCGCTCTGGGTTACCTTCGTCTACTTCCCTGTCGCCCACATGGTCTGGGACGCCAGCGGCTATCTCTTCGGTCTCGGCGCGCTCGACTTCGCCGGCGGCACGGTCGTTCACATCAATGCGGGCGTCTCGGGTCTGATCGGTGCGATCATGGTCGGCAAGCGCACCGGCTTCGGCAAGGACATGATGGCTCCGCATTCGATGACCATGACGTTCATCGGCGCCGGGCTGCTGTGGGTCGGCTGGTTCGGCTTCAACGCCGGATCGAACCTAGAAGCTTCCGGCGGCGCCATGATCGCCACCGTCAACACCTTCCTCGCGACGGCCGCCGCGACGATCTCCTGGTCGCTGGTCGAAACGATGACCCGCGGCAAGGCCTCGATGCTCGGTGCCGCGTCGGGCATGATCGCCGGTCTCGTCGCCATTACGCCGGCATCGGGTATTGCCGGTTCGATGGGCGCGATCGTCATGGGTCTGCTCGTCTCGCCGATCTGCTACTTCTTCGTCTCGACGGTGAAGAACAAGTTCGGCTATGACGACACCGCCGACGTCTTCGGCGTTCACGGCATCGGCGGCATATTCGGCGCCCTGGCGACCGGCATTTTCGCAAGCGCCTCTCTCGGCGGCGTCGGCTATGTCGGGGAACAGACGATGGCCGGCCAGCTGAAGGTTCAGATCATTGCCGTCGTCGTCACCATCCTGTGGACCGGCATCGGCTCTTTGATCCTCTACAAGATCGTCGACATGGTCGTTGGCCTGCGCGTAACGGTCGAAGCCGAACGCCAGGGCCTCGATCTCTCGGCGCATGGCGAAGCTGCCTACCACGCCTGATAGCGGATCGCGGCGCCGGAACCCTCCGGCGTCGCTCAAGAACACCACGCGTTTCGAAAGAAGTGCCGATCTTGGCCCGGACCACTGGTCCGGGCTCTTTTGTTTTTATGGATCATCGCTGCTTTGCTTGTGCGCCGATTGTGCATGGTTAACATGGCATTAACCCTCCTCTGATTAGGTAGTGTCGACGTTTTGGGCGTCCGGCATAGCGCCGATTCGCCCGGCTCTCGGCAAAAGGCGGGCTGGACACTATGGGCAGAAGCAATTCCGCAGCGCTGGACGGTCGCTTCGATCGTTTCTCGCTCTCGGCATTCATGTGGCGGCAGATCATCGGCCTGGCTGGCTTCGCGCTGTTTGCGATGCTGGCGCTGGCCGTGGCGGCGCTCGCCACGTGGAACGTGATGGACCCCAGCTATTCCTATGCGACGGGCAACGCTCCCACCAACGTGCTGGGCTATCCCGGCGCTGCCTTCGCCGACATCGTCATGCAGTCGCTGGGGCTTGCGAGCGTACTTGCCTTGCTGCCGGTGGTCGCCTGGGCGCTCGCGCTGATCTCCGGCCGCCGTCTGCACCGCATCCCCGTCCGCCTTGCCGCCTGGGCCGGCGGCGCCATCGTCGCGGCGGCCGCGACCGGCTGCTTTCCGGCACCCGTCACCTGGCCGATCCCGAACGGTATCGGCGGTGTCGTCGGCGACATGATCCTGCGTTTTCCCGCCCTCTTCGTCGGTGCCTATCCGAGCGGTCTTTTCGGTATGGTGCTCGGAGTTGTCCTTTCGGTGCCGGCCATCTGGCTGATGCTCTTTGCCGCCAGCCTCGTCGGCCGAACCGTGGCGGATGAGAATGTCGATGACGAAGACGGCGAGGTGGTGCCGAGCCGCGCCCGCACCGTCGGCGAAGAGGAGGAGGACGACGAACCGAGCTTCCTCGCCTTCGGCGCACTGCTCCATGCCTGGTACAACACCAAGGCGCGTATGCGCCGCCTCTTCGGAATGCGGCCGCGCAAGCGCCACGATGCCTTTGACGCGCCCTACGACTTCAACGACGACGAGTTCGGCACGCTGAACGAACCTGTGCGGGCCAAGCAGCCCGTCGTCCGTGGCGAGCGCCTGGAGCCGTCGATGGACGGCCCTGCGTCCCGGCGCGCGATCTCGGCACCCTCCATCTCGGTTGATGACGACGATGAAGACGACGATCCGCCGTTCGACATGGATCGGAGGCCTGCCGACATCCTGCCTGACGACGATGACGAGGTTTGGGCGCCGCGTGCTGGGTCCGGGCGCTCGGCCGCGCATCGTCGCGTCGAGGCCGCCGCACCGCGCCCGAAGCCGGGGATCCGCTCCGAGCGCGAAGCGCAGACCTCCTTCATCCGCCCGCAAGGCTTCCAACTGCCGGCGGTGCATCTTCTTGCCGAGCCGCGGGCGATCGTCCGGGATTCGACGCTTTCGGCCGACGCGCTCGAGCAGAACGCCCGCATGCTGGAAGGCGTTCTCGAGGATTTCGGCGTTAAGGGCGAGATCATCCATGTGCGGCCCGGCCCCGTGGTCACACTGTACGAACTGGAACCGGCCCCCGGCATTAAATCCTCGCGCGTGATCGGCCTTGCCGATGATATCGCCCGTTCGATGAGCGCGATCGCCGCCCGCGTCGCCGTCGTTCCCGGCCGCAACGCCATCGGTATCGAACTGCCGAATGCCACCCGCGAAACCGTTTATCTGCGCGAACTCATCGCCAGCCGCGACTTCGAAGGCTCCAAGGCCAGGCTTGCCATGGCGCTCGGCAAGACCATCGGCGGCGAGCCTGTCATCGCCGATTTGGCCAAGATGCCGCATCTGCTCGTCGCCGGCACCACCGGCTCGGGCAAATCGGTCGCCATCAACACCATGATCCTGTCGCTGCTTTACCGCATGACGCCGGACCAGTGCCGCTTGATCATGATCGATCCGAAGATGCTGGAACTCTCCGTCTATGACGGCATCCCGCATCTGCTCTCACCCGTCGTCACCGATCCGAAGAAGGCCGTCGTCGCGCTGAAATGGACCGTGCGCGAGATGGAAGAGCGCTACAAGAAGATGTCGAAGATCGGTGTGCGCAACATCGACGGCTTCAATACGCGCGTCGAACAGGCGGTCGCCAAGGGCGAGGCGATTACCCGCACCGTCCAGACCGGTTTCGATCGGGAAACCGGCGAGGCGATGTACGAGACGGAAGAATTCGACCTGCGGCCGATGCCCTACATCGTGGTCATCATCGACGAGATGGCTGATCTGATGATGGTGGCCGGCAAGGACATCGAAGGCGCGGTGCAGCGCCTGGCGCAGATGGCGCGCGCCGCTGGCATTCACGTGATCATGGCAACCCAGCGTCCGTCGGTCGACGTCATCACCGGCACGATCAAGGCGAACTTCCCGACCCGCATCTCCTTCCAGGTCACCTCGAAGATCGACAGCCGCACCATCCTCGGCGAGCAGGGCGCCGAACAGCTTCTCGGCATGGGCGACATGCTCTATATGGCCGGCGGCGGGCGCATCCAGCGCGTCCACGGTCCCTTCGTCGCCGATGGCGAGGTGGAGGACATCGTCTCCTACCTCAAGACACAAGGCTCGCCGCAATATCTCGACGCGATCACCGCCGACGACGGCGACGACGACGAGGGTGGCGGCGGACCGGCGGGTATGGCCAATCTGTCCGACTCGGAGGATCCCTACGACCAGGCAGTCGCCATCGTGCTTCGCGACGGCAAGGCTTCCACGTCTTACGTCCAGCGTCGTCTCGGCATCGGCTACAACCGCGCGGCGTCGCTGATCGAGCGTATGGAACAGGAGGGCATCATCGGCCCCGCCAACCATGCCGGCAAACGGGAGATCCTGGTGCCGACCGAGGCCGATATCATCGAGCGCTAGGGGCCGGATGATTTTAGTTCGGATCATGATGTCGTCCGAACGCCGCGCATACTTTTCGGCATCGTGCCCCGTGAAAGCTCGGAACGGCATATCGGCGCCCTATATTCCCCAGAGACGGCGCGCCATGAAGACGCCGACTTTCGGCTCCATGGAGAGCGCATAAAAGGAGAATTTGATGAAAGACGACTACGCCGGCCATGTTGCGCAACCCATCGCTCGCCCGGCCATCACGCGGCGCCATTTTCTAAGTGTTTGTACGGCTGCGGCGGTTGTGAGCATTGCTCCCGTCGGCGCCCACGCCCAGGCGGCCGCAGCCGGCGCCGGCCTCGCCCAGGCGATCGCCGACCATTTCTCGTCGACACGGACCATGCAGGGCGAATTCGTGCAGTTCGGCCCGCGCGGCGAACAGACGAGCGGGCGATTCTTCATCCAGCGGCCGGGCAGGATGCGGTTCAACTATGACGCGCCCTCGCCGATGCGCGTGATTGCCGACGGCAGCAACGTCGTCGTTGGAAATATCGACCTCAAGACCTGGGACGTCTACCCGCTTTCGAAGACTCCGCTGACGCTGCTGCTCGCCAGCAAGATCGATCTCTCC
Source organism: Rhizobium sp. RAF56 (assembly GCF_052113965.1). Classification (NCBI taxonomy): domain Bacteria; kingdom Pseudomonadati; phylum Pseudomonadota; class Alphaproteobacteria; order Hyphomicrobiales; family Rhizobiaceae; genus Rhizobium; species Rhizobium sp. RAF56. The sequence continues at coordinate 141,705 of NZ_JBFRDU010000009.1, read as the reverse complement.
GACAACATGGTCCGCAGCGTCAAGTCGGCGCCGGACCTGACGACCATCGTGCTCGGCAACCGCACGATCTTCGGCGATTCGCTGATCACCATGATGTTCGACAGCAAGACCTACGATCTTCGCCAATGGACGGTGACCGACAACCAGGGCAAGAACACGTCCGTCGTCATCAACAACGTCAGGACGAACGTCGCCTTCGACGAAAGCGTCTTCCGTATTCCCTATAACGATCTCAATATCCGCAGACGCTGAGACCCCCTCCCTTCCCCGCACGGTCGGTAGCGCAGCGCGCCATTCATTGCGCGCTGCAGACGCCGTCGCACCGCGAAATTCGCGCGGGGTCCTGCGTTTAAATCGGTTCCGATTTAAACGGTTATGCGCTAAAGCCTTGCCGGCTTTGGATGAAAAGGGGCACGGCATGGGATTCTCGATCGCGACCTGGAACATAAATTCGGTGCGCCTGCGCATGCCGATCGTGGAGCAGTTCCTGTTGCAGCACCGACCGGACATCCTCTGCCTACAGGAAACCAAGGTTCCGAACGAACTCTTTCCGCGCGCGCCCCTGAAGGCGCTCGGCTACGAACACATCATCATCCACGGCCAGAAAGGCTACCACGGCGTTGCCATCGCATCGCGCATTCCGCTGACCGAGGATCATCGTCAGGATTATTGCGGCGTGGGCGACGCCCGCCACATCTCGGCGCTCTGCGAGCACAACGGCCGACGCATCCGGCTCCATAACTTCTACGTGCCCGCAGGCGGCGACGAGCCGGATCGCGACATCAACCCGAAATTCGGCCACAAGCTCGATTTCATCGAGGAAATGAAGCGCCTGCGTGCCAATGCCGAGCCGAACACCTCCGCCATCCTGGTCGGCGACCTCAACATCGCGCCGCTGGAGCATGACGTCTGGTCGCACAAGCAGCTGCTCAGGATTGTCAGCCACACGCCGGTCGAGACCGATGGTTTGATCGAAGTGATGCAGCGCGGCGCCTGGCTCGATCTGATGCGCCAGCACACCCCGCCGAGCGAAAAGCTCTATACGTGGTGGAGCTACCGGGCGAAGGATTGGGAGGCGGCGGATCGCGGCCGCCGTCTCGACCACATCTGGTCTTCATCCGATCTCGGACCGCTGTTGCAGCGCATCGAGATCCTGAAGGCGGCTCGCGGCTGGGATCGCCCGTCAGACCACGTGCCGGTCGTCGCGCATTTCAATCTTTAGCCTGTTGAGGCTGCCCGCTCAGGAAAACCGGTAGAGCATCGTCGCCGCCTGCTTTGCCATGGCGGTGAAATTCTCGCGCACGCGGCTCTCGATGAGGCGTGCGGCGTCGGGGTATTCCTCGATTAGCCGATGGAAAAGCGTGCGCGTGATGCGGATGACGTCGGATTCCTCCAGCGCCACCGCCGTGAACTTTCGCTCGACCAGCGTGACAAGCGCGAGCTCCGAAAGCAGCGTTCCTTGCGTCGCGATCGCCGCGACCTTCGACAGTCCGGCGCCATCCAGCGTCGTCAGTTCGAAACTGCCGCGTGCCACCAGATAGGCGCATTCGGCCGGGGATTTTTCGCGGAACAGGGTTTGGCCGGCGGTGATATGGCGGCGATCGGCGCCGAAGGCGATCAGGCGCAACTGGTCGTCCTGCATGCCATGAAACAGAGGCAGCTGCGCCAGCAGGTTGATGTCGTCATTCAGCGCCATTCTGCCGCCCCGGTTACGGAAGGATCTTATAGCCGCCGTTTTCCGTCACCAGAATCTCGGCATTGGAGGGGTCGCGCTCGATCTTCTGGCGCAGGCGATAGACATGTGTCTCCAGAGTGTGCGTGGTGACACCGGAATTGTAGCCCCAGACTTCCTCGAGCAGCACGTCGCGCGTCACCACCTTCTGGTCGGCGCGGTAGAGATAGCGGATGATCGCCGCTTCCTTTTCCGTGAGGCGGATCTTTTGGCCGTCGTCGGTCGTCAGGAGCTTCTGGCTGGGTTTGAAGACATAGGGACCGACGGTGAAGGTCGCGTCCTCGCTCTGCTCGTGCTGGCGCAGCTGCGCGCGGATGCGGGCAAGCAGCACCGCAAACCGGAACGGCTTGGTGACGTAGTCGTTGGCGCCGGCCTCGAGGCCGAGGATGGTGTCGGAATCGGTATCGTGCCCGGTCAGCATGATGATCGGCGCCTTGAAGCCGCTCTTGCGCAAAAGCTTCACCGCCTCGCGGCCGTCCATGTCAGGCAACCCGACATCCATGATCAGGAGGTCGATCGTGGCGGAGCGGGCCGTCTGCAATCCCTTGGCGGCGGTCGTCTCCTGCAGGACGGAGAATTCTTCGTAGAGCGACAGCTGCTCGACCAGCATCTCGCGCAGGTCGTCGTCGTCATCCACCAGCAGCATAGTACGTGCAGTCATCAGGGTCAGGTCCTTACGCTTCCCACGATTTAAGTCCTACGCCAAATTATGGCTTTGGCAAGCCAAACGGCGCTCGGCGCGGTGTCATGCGGTTGAAACTGCTATGGTTTCAAAAATAATCACGCGCAAAGCAAAAACATGTGAGCAAAATGAAAAAGGCAAGGTGTGCTAACGCCGTCCAGCCCTTTGTCAATACAGTCCGCCGGGCGGGCTGCGTCCGTGTTCGCTGACGCTTCGACGTCCGCGGGGCTGACAATTCCTGAACGCGGTCCTATATCAACGCCGTCGGCCGTTCGTGCCGACGAGCGCGGCCCATCCCTCCCTTCACGCGTGAGCCGCCCCATCACTCAGATTCATTCGGAGAGAGATATTGAGCACTCAACCGACAATCACCTTCAATGACGGCAAGACCATCCCGCAAGTCGGCCTCGGCGTCTGGCAGACGGCAAACGAGATCGCCGCGCCGAGCGTGCGAGCCGCCATTGCCGCTGGCTACCGCCACGTCGATACGGCCGCGATCTACAACAACGAAGACGGTGTCGGCGAGGGTATCCGCACCTCCGGCGTTTCGCGCGGCGATATCTTCCTCACCACCAAGCTCTGGAACGATGCGCAGGGCTATGGTTCCACTCTGAAGGCCTTCGACGAAAGCCTGAAGCGCCTCGGCACCGACTATGTCGACCTCTACCTCATCCACTGGCCTTCGGCCCATCGCGGACTTTATCTCGACAGCTGGAAGGCGTTCCTGCGCTTGAAGGAGGAAGGTCGCGCGCGCTCGATCGGGGTTTCCAATTTCGGTGAGGCGCACCTCAAGCGGATCATCGACGAAACGGGGGTGACGCCGGTCTTGAACCAGATCGAGCTGCATCCCGATTTCCAGCAGCGGGCGCTGCGCGAACTGCATGACAGTCTCGGCATCAAGACGGAATCCTGGAGCCCGCTCGGCCAGGGCAAGCTGCTGACGAACCCGGTGATCGGCGCCATTGCCGCAAAGCATGGCCGAACTCCGGCGCAGGTCGTCATCCGCTGGCACATGGACAACGGTCTGATCGTCATCCCGAAGTCGATCACGCCGAGCCGCATCGAGGAAAACTTTGGGGTGTTCGACTTCAAGCTCGATGCCGAGGATATGGCGAAGGTCGACACGCTCGATTCCGCCGGCGCCCGCATCGGTCCCGATCCAGTGACCGCAGCGTTTTGATGTCTTGGGGGCGGCCAAGGGCCGCCCCTGCCTGGATTTGCACTAAACCAGCGATCCCGGCGTTACGAACCGCTCGAGATAGCCGCCGTTCGGCGCGATGTCCGCCCATCGCGGGGCTGAGAAGTCGATGACGGCGAGCCCGGCGGTCGGAAACTTCTCCGAGATCTTTTCCTGCGCCGCCGGGTCGCCCTCGCAGGCAAGCAGCAGCGCCAGATCCTCCAGGCCGGGATTGTGGCCGATCAACATGACCGTTTCGAAGGATGGTTCGACGGCATAGAGGATGTCGGCGATCCGGGCGCAGGATGCTTCATAGAGCCCGCTGACATCGCATTTGACGACGGAAGGGGGCAGCGCGTCGCGAACCAGCGACCATGTCTCCTGCGCGCGCCGCGCCGTCGATACCAAAACGAGGTCGGGCAGAAGATCGTTGTGCGCCAGGTAGGCGCCCATCACCGGCGCCGCCTTCCGCCCACGCCCGGCAAGGGGGCGGTCATGATCCGTCACCCCTTCCGGCCAGGCTGATTTCGCGTGGCGCAGGAGAATGAGGCGGCGCTTCGGGGCAGGCGATTCTTGGCTCATGGAAACCCCGGCACAATTCGGCTGCAGCGGTCAGGACGTCGCGCTCCGAGGAGAGCGGCCAGCGCGGCGAATCACGTTGTATGGGGAAATTATGTCCCTATGGGACCGTAGGGCGATACACGCCTATATTAGCTAGTCGCGCGATGTTTGGCGCTCCCTCCCTCAGGTCGAGGAAGGGAGCGACCCTGTTACTTCCACTCGCGGATATCGACGAAGTGGCCGGCGACGGCGGCGGCAGCGGCCATCGCGGGCGAAACGAGATGCGTGCGGCCCTTGAAGCCCTGGCGGCCTTCGAAGTTGCGGTTCGAGGTCGAAGCGCAGCGTTCGCCGGGCTTCAGGCGGTCGTCGTTCATCGCCAGGCACATGGAGCAGCCCGGCTCGCGCCAGTCGAAGCCGGCTTCCTTGAAGATCTTGTCGAGGCCTTCGGCTTCCGCCTGTTCCTTCACGAGGCCGGAGCCCGGAACGATCATCGCGTCGACGGTCGAGGCCACCTTCTTGCCTTCGACAACTTTGGCGACGGCCCGCAGGTCTTCGATACGACCATTGGTGCAGGAGCCGATGAAGACGCGGTCGATGTTGATCTCGGTCATCGGCGTGCCCGGCTTCAAGCCCATATAGTCGAGAGCGCGCCACTTGGACGAGCGCTTGGTCTCGTCGGTGATCTCGTCCGGGTTCGGGACGACGCCCTGAACGGAAACGACGTCTTCCGGCGAGGAGCCCCAGGAAACGATGGGGGGCAGTTCGGCGGCGTTCAGCGTCACGACGCGGTCGAAAAGCGCGCCTTCGTCTGTCGTCAGCGTCTTCCAGTAGGCGATCGCCTGCTCCAGCGCCTCGCCCTTCGGCGCGCGCGGCTTGCCCGTGATGTATTCGAAGGTGATCTCATCCGGGGCGATCAGGCCGGCGCGGGCGCCGCCTTCGATCGACATGTTGCAGATCGTCATGCGGCCTTCCATCGACAGCGCACGGATGGCTTCGCCGGCATATTCGATGACATAGCCGGTGCCGCCGGCGGTGCCGATTTCGCCGATGATCGCGAGAACGATGTCCTTGGCGGTGACGCCCGGCGGCAGCTGGCCGTCGACCTGCACCAGCATGTTCTTCGCCTTCTTCTGGATGAGCGTCTGTGTGGCAAGAACGTGCTCGACCTCGGACGTGCCGATGCCGTGGGCGAGCGAGCCGAAGGCGCCGTGCGTGGAGGTGTGGCTGTCGCCGCACACGATCGTCATGCCCGGCAGCGTGAAGCCTTGCTCGGGCCCGATGATGTGGACGATGCCCTGGCGTTTGTCGTTCTCGGAGTAGTATTCGACGCCGAATTCGGCCGCGTTCGTGGCGAGCTGCTCCACCTGGATGCGGCTCTCCTCGTTCTTGATGCCGAGGTGGCGGTCAGGCGAGGTCGGAACGTTGTGGTCGACGACGGCGAGCGTCTTTTCCGGGGCGCGAACCTTGCGGTGGGTCATGCGCAGGCCTTCGAAGGCCTGCGGCGACGTCACTTCGTGAACGAGGTGACGGTCGATGTAGAGAAGACAGGTGCCGTCGTCCTGTTGATCGACCAGATGGTCGTCCCAGATCTTGTCGTAGAGGGTACGGGGTGCGCTCATGGCTGCAAATCCATATTGGTAGTGTCGGGATATCGGAAATGACGGAACGGTCCGCCGGCCGCGGAAGGATCAGCTAAGTCGGCAGTTGAGCGCGCCCGAAATCATCGCAAAGAAACGGGCCGGCAGGCGCTTATGGTCCTGCAGCACGAAGGTTTCCCCGCCGGTGCACTTGAACTTCGATTCCATGGGGCCGCTATTATCAATTTTTCTTCCCGACGGCAATGCTTCCATTTCGTCGCAGCGCTAGCGCCGATGGGGAGAAACATTCTTGCGCATCCGCGCTTCGACCCGCCGCAGCACGAGCGAGAGGCCGATCGTCAGCACGAGATAGACATAGGCAACGATCGAATAGGTCTCGAAGAAGCGGAAGGATCCGGAGGCGTAGACCTTGCCCATCTGCGTGATGTCTGAGACACCCAGCACCGAGACCAGCGAACTATCCTTCACCATCGAGACGAAATCGTTCGAGAGAGGCGGAAAGATCACCCGGATCGCCTGCGGAAAAATGACGAGGCGAAAGCGCTGGTAGCGCGAGAGGCCGAGCGCCTTTGCCGCCTCGATCTGCCCGTGGTCGACGGATTGGATGCCTGCCCGGAAAATTTCGGCGATGAAGGCCGCATAACCGATCATCAATGCGATGATCGCGCGCCACATCAGCGAAAAGTCACGGACGACCATCGGCTGCACCCAGCCGCGATCGATGAGCGGGGCGGCAATCACGTTCGAAAGCGCGACGAAGGCCGGCGCGCCGACAAAAGCAACGTAGAAGAGCAGCACCAGCATCGGGATGCCGCGAATGACTTCGATGTAAAAGCGCGCGATCTGCCTAAGAGCGATGTGGTCGGATAGGCCGAGAAGTGCGATCGCCAACCCGAGGACGGTCGCGAGCAGGAAGGCGACGAGGGTTACGAAGACCGTGACGCCGACGCCGTTTACAACCGTCAGGAAGACCTGGGCGTAAATATCGTTTGCGACGATGACGGCGGCGATCGCGACCGCGAACAAGACAAGGGCGACCAGCCACCACGGGTAGTCGCCCTCGGATTGTCTAACCGGTGCCGGCTGCATTGCCATCAGCGCGAAGGCTCCGGACGGACTTGAAGCCCGCTCATTGGCCCATCTTGTAGTCGAGGAACCACTTCTTGTTCAGAGCGTCGAAGGTGCCGTCGGCTTTCAGCGACGCGATCGCGGCATTGACAGGCGCCACGAGCTCGGAGCCCTTCGGGAAGATGAAGCCGAAATCTTCGGTGCCGAGCGGTTCGCCGACCACCTTCAGCGCCCCGCTGGAGGCATCGACATAGCCCTTGGCGGCAACGCTGTCGGTCAGTACCAGATCGACGTCGCCGGCTTTCAGCGCCTGGACCGTGGCACCGAAGGTCTCGAACAGCTTGATGCGCGGATTCTGCTCGTTGCCGTCGAGGATTTCATAGACGGCGGTATAGAAGGGCGAGGTTCCCGGCTGCGCACCGATCAGGCCGTCCTTCAACGCGCCGAAGCTCTTGGCATCCGTGAAGCGCTTTTCGTCGGCGCGAACCAGCATGAACTGCTGCGAGCGCATGTAGGGGTCGGAGAAGTCAACCTTCTGTTTGCGGTCGTCCTTGATGGTGATGCCGGTCATGCCGATGTTGTACTGGTTGTCGGAGACGGCCTGGATCATCGCGTCCCAGCTGGTGTTCTGGTATTCGACCTTGAAGTTCAAGCGCTTGGCGATCTCGTTCATCGCGTCGTATTCCCAGCCGATCTGCTTGCCGGTCTTGGGGTCGACGAATTGCAGCGGCGGGTAGGCGTTCTCGGTGACAACGATTACCGCTTTGCCGCCGAGGTTCGGCAGGTCTGCCGCAAAGGCGGCGAACGGGGCAAGCACGAGGGCGGCGAGCCCGGCGAAAATAGTGCGGCGAAATAGCATGATGTTCCCCCAGATGACGCGATAGCATATTTTATAAGCACACTTTCATAGTTGAAAATGCGCGCGTCTGTCCATTGCCATGGCCGGAAAGAGGAAAACAGAAAAGGCGGCCCAAAGACCGCCTTTCCAGGAAAACATTTTTGCCAGAGGCGGCGAGCTTATTCGGCTACCGGTGCCTCGGCGGCTGCAGCTGCTGCTGCTTCCGCTGCTGCCTTTTCGGCGGCTTCGGCTGCTGCCTTCTCGGCTGCGAGCGCCTGAGCGGCTGCAACCTTTTCAGCTTCGATACGGGCCTTTTCCTCAGCAAGCGCCTGGCGCTCGGCGTCATTGAGCTTGCGGGCGCGGGTGCCGGTGTTCTCGACGATACGGGCAGACTTGCCGCGACGGTCGCGCAGGTAATAGAGCTTGGCGCGACGAACCTTACCGCGGCGAACGACTTCGACGCTTTCGATCATCGGCGAGTAGATCGGGAATACGCGCTCGACGCCTTCGCCGTAGGAGATCTTGCGAACGGTGAAGTTTTCCTGAAGGCCGCCGCCGCAACGGGCGATGCAGACGCCTTCATAGGCCTGAACGCGGGTACGGGTGCCTTCCGTGACCTTCACGTTGACGCGGACGGTGTCGCCCGGGGAAAATTCTGGAAGCGTGCGCTTGGCTTCGATCTTGGCGGCCTGTTCGGCCTCAAGCTGCTGAATGATGTTCATCGGTCTTACCTCAAGTTTTTCTGAAACAGCCAGAGCGCTCGGCAATGATCCCTCGGTCAAGCCTTGGGATGTGCCCGTCAGGGCGGAGCGGATTCGCCATTCTTTGTTTACTGGCAGACGGGCATGAGCCCATTTCCGCGTGCGCCAATACACGAAAGCCCAGGCCTTGTCATCCCTTAGCGCTGATTTTTATCCCCGAACAGCCCGGAATCTGGCGCTTTAGCCGCAAAAGACAAGCGCGAAGGCCGTCTATTTATCCGGTGCGTCCGGTTTTTCGAGAAGATCGGGACGCCGCTCCTTGGTCAGCCGGAGAGCCTCGTCCCGCTGCCACCGGGCGATGGCGCCGTGATTGCCTGATGTCAGCACCGCAGGAATTTCGAGGCCCTCCCATTCCTGTGGACGGGTGTAGTGCGGATATTCGAGCAAGCCACCCTCGAAGCTTTCGTTCAGGCCGGAAAGATCGTTGCCCATCACCCCCGGCAGGATGCGCACGATCGCGTCCAAAAGCGTCAACGCCGCCGGTTCGCCGCCGGACAGAATATAGTCGCCGATCGACACTTCCTCGAGATTGCGGGCATCGATCACCCTCTGGTCAACGCCCTCGAAGCGGCCGCAGACGATGATGACGCCGTGGCCGCTCGCGATCTCCCGCACGCGCTTTTGCGTGAGAGGTCGACCGCGCGGGCTCATCAGGAGGCGCGGTCGGTCATCGTCCGCGGAAGCGTGGTCGATGGCGCGGGCGAGCACGTCCGGCTTCAGCACCATTCCGGCCCCGCCGCCGGCCGGGGTATCGTCAACCGTGCGGTGCTTGTCGGTGGCGAAATCGCGGATCTGTAGGGTGTCGAGCGACCACTGGCCGCGCGCGAGCGCCTTGCCCGCCAGCGAATGGCTCAGATGGCCCGGAAACATCTCCGGGTAGAGGGTGAGAACCGTCGCCTTGAAGCTCATCTCATCACGTCTTTGGGCTGTCGGTTCCGCCCTGCTTGCCGCCGGCGTCGTCGGAGCTGTCGAGAAGGCCGGCCGCGAGTGGATCGACGACGATCCGTCCGTTCTCAAGATCGATCTCAAACACGGCTGCTTCGGAGAAGGGAATGAGCACGGGGCGCTTGCCGGGTCCCTTAAGCTCCAGAAGGTTGCCGGCGCCAAAATCGTAGACGCCGCTGATTACGCCGTAGGCGACGCCGTTATCGTCCACCGCTTCCAGACCTTCGAGGTCGGCATAGAAGAACTCGTCGTCATCAAGCTCCTCGTCAGGCAGGTTTTCCCGCTCGACGTAGAGTTCGAGGCCGTTCAATGCTTCGGCGGCATCGCGGTCATTGACGCCTCGAAAGCGGACGACGACGACATTCTTCGCTTCGCGTATCTCCAGCACCTCGAAGCTGCGGCCGTCCAAGCTGTGCAGGTGACCATAGTCGCCAAGCGCTGTCGGATCGGAGGTATAGGCGCGGGCGCGCACTTCGCCGCGAAGCCCCTGCGCTCCGCCGATCGTTGCCATCAAAATGGGGTTTTCGAGCTTTGTCATGGCCTGTCCACGAACTGAAAGATCAACATCGCCCTCTCATAGAGCAACCGCCGCAGATCGCAAACAAAAACACTGGCGCCTATGGTTGGCCGAACATTGCTCGTTATTTACAGCTCGCGAAGGTTGTAATATGTTGTGAGGCATATTTTGATGATTGCCAGTGCCGGAGACGTTTGAAGATGGCAGTTGCATTTGATAGTCTGGGCTACGCGCAGCGGCTGGAGGCTTCCGGCGTGCCGTCGCAACAGGCCGCTGGGCATGCGGGCGCCGCAAGGGATTTCATCATGGCCGAGCAGGTCACAAAGGCGGATATCGCGCTTGCGACGAAGGCCGATCTTGTTCTTATCGATCTCAAGATCGAGGCCTTGAAGGCGACCATTGATCGACAGACGCTCCAGATGACAGTTCGTCTCGGTGGCTTGATGGCTTTGGGCATCGCGGCCCTGGCGACTATTCAGAAGCTGGGTGGCTAGTACTCCAACCCTTTTCCCCTGCGTCATCGGCCGGCAAAGAAAATCCTCCGCATCTGACGATACGGAGGATCGAATGGGCATCGATGGGTGGCGCCGTGGCGCCGGCCCATCTGTGCCGGCCGAATTACTCGGCTGCAGCGTCGGCGGCGGCCTTCTGGGCCTTTTCGGCGGCGCGCTCCTGGGCCTTCTTGCCCGGCTTTGCCTTTACCGGGTTGCTCCTGGCTTCGCGCGTTGCAACGCCTGCTTCGTTGAGGAAGCGCAGGACGCGATCGGTCGGCTGGGCGCCGTTGTCGATCCAGTGCTTGATACGCTCGGCGTCGATTTCAACGCGCTTGGCGTCGTCCTTGGCAAGCATCGGGTTCCAGGAACCGAGCTTTTCCAGGAAACGGCCGTCGCGGGGCGAACGGGCGTCGGCAACGACGACGTGATAGTACGGGCGCTTCTTGGAGCCGCCGCGGGCGAGACGAATTTTCAGTGCCATGTTATTTCTCCTTAGGCTGTTCTGGACCGCTTCGTTGGGGCGGTATGGTTCATTTCGCGCTGCTTAAGTCCGCAGCGATCTGTTCATGGTGCCGGATGACTTCCTTGATGACGAAGTTCAGGAACTTCTCGGCGAAATCCGGATCCAGATTGGCGTCCTTTGCCAGGCGACGCAGACGCTCGATCTGGTATTCCTCGCGCGACGTGTCGGCCGGCGGCAGGTTGTATTTGGCCTTCAGCACGCCGACCTCTTTGGTGCAGCGGAAACGTTCGGCCAGCATGTGCACGAGGGCGGCGTCGATGTTGTCGATCGACTGGCGGTAGCCCGCGAGCTGGGTCTTTACATCGGGATCAATCATTCTTCTGGCGATCCTTCACTTCTTCTTCGGCAATCCGGGAAGCCCCGGGAAACCACCGCCCAGGCCCGGCAGCTTCGCGCCGCCAAGGCCCGGCAATCCACCGCCGCCACCAAGACCCGGCATTCCGCCGCCGGGCTTGAAGCCCGCGGCTTCAGCCTGCTTCTGAAGCGCCTCGAGCTGCTTGGGGTCGATGTTGGAGAGATCGGGCATGCCGCCCATGCCGCCGCCGAGGCCCCCAAGGCCCATTTTGCCGGCAAGGCCGCCCATCATCTGCTTCATCAGGCCGCCTTTGCCCTTGCCGCCCATCATCTTCATCATGTCCGCCATCTGGCGATGCATTTTGAGAAGCTTGTTGATGTCGGAGGCATCGGTGCCGGAGCCGCCGGCGATGCGCTTCTTGCGGGAATGCTTCAGCATGTCGGGATTGGCGCGCTCGGCCTTGGTCATCGAGGAGATGATGGCGAGCTGGCGCTTGAAGAGGCTGTCGTCGAGGCCGGCGGCCGCAATCTTGTCCTTCATGCCGGACATGCCAGGCATCATCCCCATGATGCCGCCCATGCCGCCCATCTTCTGCATCTGGCGCAGCTGGTCGGCGAGGTCGTTGAGGTCGAACTTGCCCTTGGCCATCTTGGCGGCCATGGCGGCCGCCTTTTCGGCGTCGATATTTTCCGCCGCCTTCTCGACCAGCGACACGATGTCGCCCATGCCGAGAATGCGGTCGGCGATGCGGCGGGGGTGGAATTCGTCGAGCTCACCCATCTTTTCGCCGACGCCGATCAACTTGATCGGCTTGCCGGTGACGGCGCGCATGGAAAGGGCCGCGCCACCGCGCCCGTCGCCATCCATGCGGGTGAGCACCAGGCCGGTGATGCCGACGCGTTCGTCGAAGTTGCGGGCGAGGTTGACGGCATCCTGGCCGGTCAGGCTGTCGGCGACCAGCAGGATTTCATGCGGGTTCGACTTCTTCTTGATGTCGAACATTTCGACCATCAAGGGTTCGTCGATATGCGTGCGGCCGGCGGTGTCGAGGATGACGACGTCATGGCCGCCGAGCTTGGCTGCCTGAACGGCGCGGGCGGCGATATCGGTCGGCGACTGGCCGGCGATGACCGGCAGCGTGTCGACGTTTGCCTGAACGCCGAGTTGGCGAAGCTGCTCCTGCGCGGCCGGGCGGCGCGTGTCGAGCGAGGCCATCAGGACCTTCTTCTTGTCGCGCGTCGTCAGCCGGTGGGCGATCTTCGCCGTCGTCGTCGTCTTACCCGAACCCTGCAAGCCGACCATCATGATCACGACGGGGGCCGCGGCATGGAGATCGACGCCGACGCCTTCGCCGCCGAGCATCTCGACGAGCTCGTCGTGGACGAGCTTGACGACCATCTGGCCGGGCTTGATCGACTTCAGGATTTCAGCGCCGACAGCTTTTTCACGCACGCGATCGGTGAAGGAGCGCACGACGTCCAGCGCCACGTCCGCTTCGAGCAGCGCACGGCGCACTTCGCGCAGGGCCGCCGCAACATCGGCTTCCGACAGCGCGCCACGGCCGGTCAGTCCATTCAAGATGGAACCAAGACGGTCCTGGAGGTTTTCAAACATCGGCTCTTCCTTGTCGCTTCGGGAGGTTTTCAGTGTCCGAAACGTTGTGCTTTTCCTTGACGAAAACAAGACGCAAAGCCAAAAAGCACCCGAGGGCGCATCGCGCTGTCGGGTGTTGACCTCCGGGATCTCTTTATACCTTATCGGGTCCCGGTCGGTGGCTAGGAGGCTTGAAGCTCGTCGCAGATCGCCGCGATAAACAGGACAAGCCTCTTAATGTCAAGCTAAAGTTGCCTGCAGCGGAAAAACGCGGACCTGCCTCACCATAGTTCAGCCCACCAAGAGCGGAGCGAATGTCAGAAACAAATTCCGGAAATCCATATTACCACGGCCCGATCTCCGATCATTTCGACGGCACGCGTTTCTATAACCCCGACGGCGTTGAACCCGGTGGTTTCCGTTCCCTGTTCAAATGGCAGTTCAGCGGCGAACGGTCGCGGTGGCCGAAAAGCGTTGCCAGCCCATTTCCGCCTGCAAAGCCCGCCCGCAAGATCGATGGCGACGAGCTTCGGGTGACCATGGTCGGCCACGCCTCTGTTCTCATTCAGGTCGCTGGCCTCAATATATTGACCGATCCCGTTTGGTCGAAACGCGCCAGCCCCTTTACCTTTGCCGGACCGAAGCGGGTCGTTCCGCCCGGTATCGGTTTCGACGATCTGCCGCCGATCGATCTCGTTTTGGTGACGCACAATCACTACGACCATCTCGATCTTGCGACACTGAAGCGGCTGCAAAGGAAGCACGCCCCGCGCATCGTCACGCCGCTCGGCAACGACGCGATCATCCGCCGTGTGCTTCCCAATTCTCGGATCACCATCATGGACTGGGGCGACGGTGTTGCGATTTCCAGGGATGTTCGGCTTGAGGCCGAGCCCTGCCATCACTGGTCGGCGCGCGGCATGCGCGACCGGCGCATGGCGCTTTGGGCCGCTTTCGTGTTTTCGACGCCGGCCGGCAAGATCTACCACGTCGGCGACACCGGCTATCACGCCGGTATCAATTATCGGGCGGCGCGTGAAAAGCACGGTGGGTTCCGGCTCGCCATCCTGCCCTTCGGCGCCTATGAGCCGCGCTGGTTCATGAAGGGGCAGCATCAAAACCCTGAAGAGGCGGTCAAAGGCATGCGGCTCTGCAATGCCGCATACGTCGCCGGCCACCACTTCGGCACTTTCCAGCTGACGGACGAGGCGATCGACGCACCGGTTGCGGCATTGGACGCGGCCCTGGCCGCCGAGGGCGTCGCGCCGGAGCGGTTCCGGGCTTTGCGGGCGGGCGAGGTGTTCGACGTGCCTGTCGCGTGACCTTTCGGCGCCCGCCGCCGCGCACAATCGTTCAAGACGTCGCGAAGAGGCTGCCCATAGGCTTCTCCTCACAACAGGAAGTATGCGATGGGCGGCGAATTTTCCGTGGGATCCGGACTATTGTGGCCGAGCTTGGCGCTCGCTCTCAAATCCGCGCTCGTCATGGGAAGTCCCGGCCCGGCGACGATGAGCGCGACCGCGGTCGGGGCGGCTTACGGTGTTCGCCGATCGCTGCCCTATGTCGGAGGGCTGATTGCGGGAACGGTCGCGGTCCTTCTTGTCGTGGCGACAGGCGTCTTCGCCATTCTTCTATCCATGCCGCTCCTGAACTCCGTTCTGGAAGCCGGATCTGTCCTTTATATTCTCTACCTCGCCTATCGGATCGCGACCGCGCCGCCACTGTCGGCATCCGAGGCGAAAGGCGTGCGGCCGTCTTTTTCGGCCGGGCTCCTGTTGGCGCTGGCGAACCCGAAAGCCTATATCGCCATTGCCGCCGTCTTTACCGGCGCAGCACGCGGCCTGCCGTCGTCGGCGATGGACGTGCTCGTCAGACTGGCCGTGCTCGGCATCATGATCGTGCTCATTCACCTGCTCTGGCTTTTCGCCGGCAGTTCGCTTTCGCGGCTTTTTCAAAGCCCGGCAAGCGCCCGCGTCATCAACCTGACCTTCGCCGCACTGCTGGTCGGGGCCACCCTGCTTCCGATGCTGTGATCCGCGGTGTGCTCGCGATGCACGGTTGCCTCGGTTCTTCAGGAAGTGTGAATAGGCACACTGGTAATTTCCCCCCATTTCCGCCATATACCGCGTGACAACCACGGAATGATCCCATGAGCAACACGGTCGAATTCGCGAAGATGAACGGGCTTGGCAACAAGATCCTCGTCGTCGACATGCGCGGGCGGCCGGACAAGGTGACGCCCTCGGCGGCGGTTGCGCTCAATGCCGATCCGGCGACCGCGTTCGACCAGATCATGGCCGTCCACGATCCGAAAGCCGGCGGCACGGATGCTTTCATCGATATCCTGAATTCCGATGGTTCCAGGGCGCAGGCCTGCGGCAACGGCACACGCTGTGTCGTGCAGGCGCTGAGCTCCGAGACCGGCAAGAAGGTGTTCACCTTCCAGACGGTCGCCGGCATTCTGAATGCGGTCGAGCATGAGGACGGCACGATTTCGGTGGACATGGGCAAGCCGGTCTTCGACTGGGACAAGATCCCGCTTGCGGAAGAATTTGCCGATACCAGCCGCATCGAATTGCAGATCGGGCCGATCGACGCGCCGGTTCTGCATTCGCCCTCGGTCGTCTCGATGGGCAATCCGCACGCGATCTTCTGGGTGACCAAGGACGTGATGTCTTACGACCTCGGGCGTTTCGGGCCGCTTCTCGAAAACCATCCGATGTTTCCGGAGCGTGCCAACATAACGCTGGCTGAGGTCACCTCTCAAAATTCGATCACCACGCGGACCTGGGAGCGGGGCGCGGGGCTGACGCTTGCCTGCGGCTCGGGCGCCTGCGCCACCGCCGTCAGCGCTGCCCGTACCGGTCGGACCGGACGTACCGTGACCATCAACGTCGCCAGCGCCAGGCCGCCGGGCGTCCTCACGATCGAATGGCGCGAGAGCGATGACCACGTCGTCATGACCGGCCCTGCCGAATGGGAATGGTCCGGCCGGCTTGACCCTGCAACGGGTGCCTTCGCACGCGACGAAGAGCAGGGGGCTCAGGCGCGGTGAGCGGGGTCGAGGTCATTACCTTCGGCTGCCGCCTCAACACCTATGAATCCGAAGTGATGCGGGCCGAGGCGGAAAAGGCTGGGCTCAACAATGCCGTTCTGATCAATACCTGCGCCGTCACTGGTGAAGCGGTGCGCCAGGCGCGCCACGCTATCCGTCGCGCGCGCCGCGACAATCCGCATGCCCGCATCATCGTCACCGGCTGCGCCGCCCAGACCGAAAAACACACCTTTGCCGACATGGCCGAGGTCGATGCGGTGCTCGGCAATGAGGAAAAGCTGAAAAGCGCGTCCTATCGGGCGCTGCCAGATTTCGGCGTTTCGGCGGAAGAGAAGCTGCGCGTCAACGACATCATGAGTGTCACGGCGACCGCGCCGCAGATGATCAGGCATATCGACGGGCACGTGCGCGCCTTCATCCAGGTGCAGAACGGTTGCGATCATCGCTGCACCTTCTGCATCATTCCCTATGGCCGCGGCAATTCCCGCTCGGTGCCGATGGGCGCGATCGTCGATCAGGCGCGCCGGCTGGTCGAAAGCGGCTATCGCGAGGTCGTGCTGACCGGCGTCGACGCCACCAGCTACGGCGCCGACCTGCCCGGCACGCCGACGCTCGGGCTTCTCGGCAAGACGCTGTTGAAGCAGATCCCGGAAATCCGAAGGCTGCGGCTTTCCTCGATCGACAGCATCGAGGTGGACAGCCACGTCATGGACCTGATTGCGGACGAGCCGCGTTTCATGCCGCATCTGCACCTTTCGTTGCAGCACGGCGACGATATGATCCTGAAGCGCATGAAACGGCGGCATCTGCGCGCCGACGCGCTGCGTTTCGTAAACGACGTGCGGCGGCTGCGGCCAGAGATGAGCTTCGGCGCCGATATGATCGCCGGCTTTCCGACGGAAACCGAAGAGATGTTTGCGAATACCGCAAGCCTTGCGGAGGAATGCGGGATCGCGCATCTGCACGTCTTCCCCTATAGCCCGCGCCCCGGCACACCCGCAGCCCGCATGCCGCAGCTCGACCGCGCGCTGGTGAAGGATCGCGCCGCGCGGCTTCGCGCCGTCGGGCAGAGGCTTAACCAGGCGCATCTCGACCGCATGGTCGGCACACGGCAATGGCTGCTGGTGGAAAACAACGGTCTGGCGCATACCGAAAACTTCACGCTGGTCACCGCGCCCGACCTCACGCCCCGCGAGCTTGTGCCGGTGACGATCACCGGCCACAATGGCAAGCACCTTCACATGCAACTTGCGGCCGCCGAAGCGGCCTGATTTCCCACGGATACTTCATGGCGCTCGGTTTCATCAAGAAAGTCTTCACCTTCGGCAAGGAAAGGTCGACCGATGTGCTGGCGCCGGAGCTCGTGGAAGAGCAGGTGCGCTTGCCTGAGGAACGCGTGGAACAGCCGCTGCGTCCCGAGGATATCGAGGCCGCCGAGGCTTTGGCGGCAAAAGCCGACCTTGAAGCAGACGCCGAGCCCGCGATCCTGCCGTCAGCCGGCCAGCTGAGCGATCTCGGCGTCGTGCCGCTTTCGCTTCTGGAGGCCGAAAGCGAGGAGATCCCCGCCTCTGTCCCCTTGGAAGATCTCCCGGAGGATGAGCCCTCCGTTGCGGATTTGAACGATCGGGCCGAGGAGCCTGCGCCGGAAAGCCCTGATGTCTCCGACGATCGGGGTGTTGCCGCACGTGCTGACCTCGAAGACGCAGGCGAGGCTACCGCTCAGCCTCTATCTCCCTCTGTGGAGGAGATTTCCGACAGGACAGAGCTCGACGAAGCGCCGCTCGCCCGGGCTCTGCCTAAGGGCTTTGCCACCGGCCCCGCGCCCGCGCCCGTCGCTGAAGCGCCGAAGCCGAAGCTTTCCTGGTTCCAGCGGCTGAAAGCCGGGCTGGCGCGGACCTCTTCGCAGCTGACCGGTCAGATCACCGCACTCTTTACCAAGCGGAAGCTCGACGAGGAGACGCTGCAGGAGTTGGAAGACCTGCTGATTCAGGCCGATCTCGGCGTCGAGACGGCGATGCGGGTCGCGGACACCCTTTCCTCAGAGCGCTACGGCAAGGACGTCACCGGCGAAGACGTCAGCCGCATCATGGCTTCCGAAATCGCCAAGGTTTTGAAACCCGTTGCAAAGCCGTTGCAGCTCGATCTTTCCCACAAGCCGCATGTCATCCTCGTGGTCGGCGTCAACGGCACCGGCAAGACGACAACCATCGGCAAGCTTGCGGCGAAGCTCTCCGGAGCCGGGCTGAAGGTCATGGTGGCGGCCGGCGATACGTTCCGCGCGGCGGCTATCGAGCAGCTGAAGATCTGGGCGGACCGGACGGGATCCGCGTTCATCGGCACGAAGCTGGGCGCCGATGCGGCTGGGCTTGCCTTCGACGCGTTCCAGCAGGCGAAGGCGATGAAAAGCGACGTGCTGATCATCGACACCGCAGGCCGCCTGCAAAACAAGACGGAACTGATGGCAGAGCTCGAAAAGATCGTGCGCGTTCTCGGAAAGCTCGATCCGGACGCTCCGCATACCGTGCTTCAGACGCTCGATGCCACGACGGGCCAGAACGCGCTCAATCAGGTCGAGATCTTCCGCAACGTCGCCGGCGTCAACGGGCTGATCATGACCAAGCTTGACGGAACGGCGCGCGGCGGCATTCTTGTCGCCATCTCGGCCAAGCACAAGCTGCCGGTCTACTTCATCGGCGTTGGCGAAGGTGTCGAGGATCTGGAGCCGTTCGAGGCCGACGAGTTTGCCGAGGCTATTGCCGGCCTCGCGCCCTCGTGATGCCGCGGCCATAGATAAGCCATCAAAAGCCCTTCAAGGGCGAAGAGTTTGAGTTTGCGAAGGTCAGAAATGCCGATGACGACGAGCGAAAGCGATATCACCCCGAGTGCCGCGGACCGCCACCACCCGATGCTGAAGCTGGCGCTGGAGCTGGGCCCCTTGCTCGTCTTCTTCTTCGCCAACCTGCGCGGGCCATGGTTGATCCAGATTTTTCCGGCGCTGTCGAACCTCGGGGGGCCGCTCTTCGTGGCGACCGCGTTGTTCATGGCCGCGACCGTGCTGTCGCTTGGCGTTTCCAAGTTCGTCCTTGGCCACCTGCCGGTCATGCCCTTCGTCTCGGGCATCGTCGTGCTGATTTTCGGCTCGCTCTCGATCTATTTGCAGAACGAGACCTTCATCAAGATGAAGCCGACCATCGTCAACGCGCTCTTCGGGGTCACGCTGCTCGGTGGGCTTGCCTTCGGGCGCTCGCTTCTCGGCTATGTGTTCAACGCCGCTTTCCAGCTCGATGCCGAGGGGTGGCGCAAGCTCACGGTTCGCTGGGGCATCTTCTTCCTCTTCCTCGCGGTCATGAACGAGGTCGTCTGGCGGAATTTCTCCGATGATTTCTGGGTCGCGTTCAAGGTATGGGGCACGATGCCGATCACGATCATCTTCACCTTGGCGCAGATGCCGCTGATCATGAAGCATAGCGTCTCGCCGGCGGCGGGCAGCGAGCCGTGACGTCGCTGCCGCAGGTCGAGGCGAGGAGCCGCAGCGCCAGCTATTGGATCGTTGCCTGCCTCGCCGTTCTGATCGCCCAGATCGTCGCCGAATACATGATGGGCCGCGTGCCGA
Source organism: Rhizobium sp. RAF56 (assembly GCF_052113965.1). Lineage (NCBI taxonomy): Bacteria > Pseudomonadati > Pseudomonadota > Alphaproteobacteria > Hyphomicrobiales > Rhizobiaceae > Rhizobium > Rhizobium sp. RAF56. The sequence continues at coordinate 122,253 of NZ_JBFRDU010000009.1, read as the reverse complement.
TCTGCACCTGCGGCTACATCAAGCTTTTTGAGCCGGTGGTCAATTCGAGCGGCAATTCCCAGCATCTCGCCGACTGGTATACGCCATCGCACATCATTCACGGCTTTTTGTTCTTCGGGCTGACGCACCTCCTCATGCGCGGCCGGCCGCTCTCCATGCGTCTCTTCTTTGCCATGCTGATCGAGAGCGGTTGGGAGCTTCTGGAAAACTCGCCGATCATCATCAACCGCTATCGCACGGCTACCATCTCGCTCGACTATTACGGCGACAGTATCCTGAATTCGGCGATGGACACGGTCTTCATGGTCCTCGGCTTCCTGTTCGCCTCACGTGCGCCGGTCGCGTTGACGGTGGCAATCGCGATCTTCTTCGAGCTGTTCACCGGTTGGCTGATCCGCGACAATCTGACGCTCAACGTGATCATGCTGGTCTGGCCGCTGGATGCGATCAAGGCTTGGCAGAGCGCGCTCTGAAAATCTAGAGCAAATCCAGGAAAAGTGTGACACGGTTTTCCGTGCGGAATTGCGTAAAAACAAGGTCTAGGAAACCGGCTTGGCCAATGCCTTGTCGATCGCGGGCATAAGGCCGTCGCGGATGCTCGTCTCGTCAAAAGGACCGACGCGCTTGTAGAGGATCGTGCCGTCGGCAGCGACGAGGTAGGATTCGGGGATACCGTAGACGCCCCAGTCGATCGCGGCGGTTCCCTTCGGATCGATGCCGATTGCCCTAAAGGGATTGCCGAGTTCGCCGAGAAAACGAAGGGCGTTTTCCGTCTGATCCTTGTAGTTGATGGCAACGATATTTATCCGGCTGTCTTTCGCCAGTTCCTTGAGAAGCGGATGCTCCTCGCGGCAGGGCACGCACCACGAGGCAAAGACGTTGACGAGCGTCAGCTTGCCGCGGATCGCCTCGTCGGTCAGGGCCGGCACGCTCGACCCTTCGAGCGGCGCGAGCCTGAGGGACGGCGCCTTCGATCCGATGAGCGCGGAGGGGATTTCGGAAATGTCCTTGCCGTGGAAATCCTGGTCATAGAGCATCTTTGCGGCAGTGGCGGCGATGCCGGCAAAGACAATCAGCGGCAGCAGCGCAAGCACATAGCGCCCGGCGCGGCGCGGAGGCGCGGTATCGTTTTTCTCTGTGGTCACTGTGCAGCGCCCTTGGGTGTCGAACGGCGTCGGATGCCGGCGGCTTCGAGTTCCGCGAGCTCCCTGCGGCGCAGGCGGCCATCAAGCCAGGTCCAGCCGATGACGGCGGCGACGAGGACGACGGCGAAACCATAGGAGCCGTATACATAAAAGGAATGGGTCATCGGCCTACTCCTCCCGCGCCGCCATACGGGCGGCGAGACGTCGCTGCGAGGCTACCCGACGGCGCCAGATCTCGTTACGCATCGCCATCAGATGCAGCGTGAAGAACAGCAGCGTAAAGGCGAGCGCCATGCTGAAGAGCGGCCAGAGGAATTCCGGGTCGATCGCCGAGCCCCCGGCGCGCAGGATGCTCGCCGGCTGATGCAGCGTGTTCCACCAATCGACGGAGAACTTGATGATCGGAATGTTGACGAAGCCGACGAGGATGAGCACCGCCGATACCCGCGCCGCCTTTGCCGGATCGTCCATGGCGCGATTGAGAGCGATCAGTCCGAGATACATCAGAAAGAGGACGAAGACGGAGGTGAGCCGCGCATCCCACACCCAGTAGGTGCCCCACATCGGCTTGCCCCAGAGGGAGCCGGTGACGAGTGCAAGCAAGGTGAAGGCCGCGCCGAGGGGGGCGGCGGCCTTGGCGGAAACGTCGGCCAGCGGATGACGCCAGACGAGGCTGCCGATCGCCGATATGCTCATGATGGTATAGCCCATCATCGACAGCCACGCGGCCGGCACATGCAGATACATGATGCGCACGGTATCGCCCTGCTGATAGTCGCCCTCGGTCGCGAAACAGAGATAGAGGCCGACCGCGAAGAGAACGGCGGTCGCGATCGCGAGCCAGGGGATCAGGCGCTCCGCCCAAGCCAGAAATCGCGTCGGATTGGCAAGGTCGGAAAATCGGGTGATGGATGGGCTGAGGTCGCTCATTGCGCTTCTTTATCCGGTTCTCCGCATGGCTGCAAATCGATCCTGCGTGAGAGGTCAATCCGTGGAGTTGCGGAGCGCGAGCGCTGCCGCCGCCGGGCCGATGACGGCAAAGAACAAGGTGAGAGCGGCGAGAAAGAGAAACGGCGGCAGAAACGGTGCCGGCCCCTCGACCGCCGCATAGGTAGCGCTCACGCCGAAGATCAGGACGGGGATCGCCAACGGCAGCACGAGGATCGACACCAGGAGCCCGCCGCGCGGCAACGCCACCGCGACAGCGGCGCCGACGGCGCCGATGAAGGTGATCGCGGGCGTGCCGACAAGCAGCGTCAGCGCGGTTACCCCCAGCCCCGTGCCGGACGTATTCATAAACAGCCCGACGAGCGGCGAGGCGATCACCAGCGGCAGGCCGGTCGCCGTCCAATGTGCGGCGCACTTGACGAGCACGGTCAACACAAGCGGCGTTTCCTGCATCAGCAGGAGATCGAGCGAGCCGTCGTCGCGCTCGGCCTGGAACAGGCGATCTAACCCGAGGAGGGCGGCCAGCAGCGCTCCAATCCAGACGATCGCCGGGCCAATGCGGGAAAGCAGTTTCAGGTCCGGTCCAACGCCGAAGGGAACGACCGCAACGACGGTCAGAAAGAACAGCACGCCGATCAGCGCCCCGCCGCCGGCGCGCACCGAGAGTTTCAGGTCGCGGAGGAAAAGGGCGATCATCGTGCGGAGCCTTTGCGTGGTATAGCTGGCGGCGATGGGCAAAGGTGGGCGACTCTACGGCGAAACCTCATCCCCATGTCTCCTGCTCGACGCCGGCGAACCCCGTCATCTGCAATTCCTTGACATTGTCGAGGCCGAGCGGCTGATGCGTCGCCGCCAGTACGATCCCGCCCGATTGCTGATGGGCGGAAATCAGGCTGGTGAGCAGATGGTCGGCGGCCGTGTCGAGTGCTGCCGTCGGCTCATCCAGGATCCAGATGGGGCGATGGGCGACGATAAGCTTGGCAAAGGCCATTCGACGCTGCTGCCCGGCGGAAAGATAGCCGAAGGGGAGGTGGGTGATGCCGGCAAGCCCGACCGCCTCGGCGGCGGCGTCGACGGAAATGCCGACGCCGGACGGGTCGTTGCCGAGAAAGGTCTTCCAGAAAGTAAGGTTTTCTGCAACCGTGAGTTCGGACTTCATGGCATTGCGATGGCCGAGGTAGTGGCTGGCCTCGCGAGGCGGGCGGTCCGATTCGCTGTCCGGCCCGACCAGGACGATGCGGCCCGTTTCGGGTCTCAACAGGCCTGCGACAACACGTAGCAATGTTGATTTTCCCGACCCGTTCCGGCCCCTCAAGACAAGCGCGTCGCCGGCCTCCAAGTCAAAGGAAACCTTAGCGAAAATCAGATCTTCCCCGCGCCGGGCGGAAAGGTTCTCCGCGCGTAGATGCATGAGCTGCTGGTTCCCCCGTTTTGATGTCGCCGCGGACCTCAAAAATTGCCTGTTATTTTTGGCTTCGTATGCTCTGGCAGTTTTTTACGAAATTATCTATAAGACCTGCAACCACGCCAGCGGCCGGCGTGAACTTCATCCTTGCGCCGAACTTGGGGTTGTTTCAATTCCACGTGCGGACAGCGGAAATGGTCGTACCCGCATCCTGATGTGCATGAAGTGCATGGGCGTTCGCACGACTGTGTTGGCTATCAGACGAAACGGGGTCTCTCGTGTCTAAATCTCTCGACAGTTTCAATTGCCGTTCCACGCTGACCGTGAACGGGAAGGATTATGTCTATTACAGCTTGCCGAAGGCGGAGGCCAATGGTCTCGCAGGCGTTTCCAAGCTTCCCTATTCCATGAAGGTGCTACTTGAGAACCTGCTGCGCTTCGAAGACGGCCAGTCGGTCACCAAGGACCACATTCTCTCCGTCGCGGAATGGTTGACGAACAAGGGTGCGGTCGAAAACGAGATCGCCTATCGCCCAGCGCGCGTGCTGATGCAGGACTTCACCGGCGTTCCTGCTGTCGTCGATCTTGCCGCGATGCGCGATGCCATGGTTTCGCTGGGCGGTGACCCGGAAAAGATCAACCCGCTCGTTCCCGTCGATCTCGTCATCGACCACTCGGTCATCGTCGACGAATTCGGCACGCCGCAGGCGTTCGCCCGGAACGTCGAGCTGGAATACCAGCGCAACGGCGAGCGCTACCGCTTTCTGAAGTGGGGCCAGCAGGCGTTCAAGAACTTCCGCGTCGTTCCTCCCGGCACGGGCATCTGTCATCAGGTGAATTTGGAATATCTCGGCCAGACGGTCTGGACGAAGGAAGAGGACGGCGAGACGATCGCCTATCCCGACACCTGCGTTGGCACCGACAGCCACACGACGATGATCAACGGTCTCGGCGTTCTCGGCTGGGGTGTCGGCGGTATCGAAGCGGAAGCCGCAATGCTCGGCCAGCCGGTCTCGATGCTCTTGCCTGAAGTGATCGGCTTCAAGCTCACCGGCAAGCTCAAGGAAGGCGTGACCGCGACCGACCTCGTGCTGACAGTCGTGCAGATGCTGCGCAAGAAGGGAGTCGTTTCGAAATTCGTCGAATTCTTCGGCCCGGGCATGGACAACATGCCGCTCGCCGACCGCGCCACCATCGGCAACATGGGTCCGGAATACGGCGCGACCTGTGGGTTCTTCCCGGTCGACGGCGAAACCATCAACTATCTCAACATGTCCGGCCGTACGAAGGATCGCATCGCGCTCGTCGAAGCCTATTCGAAGGCTCAAGGCATGTGGCGTGACGGCGACGGTTCCGAGATCGTCTTCACCGATACGCTGGATCTCGACCTCAACGACGTCGTGCCCTCGATGGCCGGCCCGAAGCGCCCGGAAGGCCGTATCGCGCTTGAAAACATCGCCACCGGTTTCGCCGGTTCGATGGACAGCGACTACAAGAAGCCGGGCCAGCTCTCCAACCGCTATGCCGTCGAAGGCACCGACTTCGATCTCGGCCATGGCGACGTGGCGATCGCCGCCATCACGTCCTGCACCAACACCTCCAACCCGTCGGTACTGATCGCCGCTGGCCTCCTGGCCCGCAACGCGGTCGCCAAGGGCCTGAAGACGAAGCCTTGGGTCAAGACCTCGCTCGCGCCGGGAAGCCAGGTGGTCGGTGAGTATCTTGCCAAGTCCGGCCTGCAGGCCGATCTCGACAAGCTCGGCTTCAACCTCGTCGGCTTCGGCTGCACGACCTGCATCGGCAATTCCGGCCCGCTGCCGGCGCCGATTTCGAAGACGATCAACGACAAGGGCCTCATCGTTTCAGGCGTGCTTTCGGGCAACCGTAACTTCGAAGGCCGCATTTCGCCGGATGTCCAGGCCAACTACCTGGCTTCCCCGCCGCTCGTCGTCGCCTACGCGCTTGCAGGTTCGGTCCAGAAGGACCTGACCAACGAGCCGATCGGAGAGGACCAGGACGGCAAGCCGGTCTACCTCAAGGACATCTGGCCGACCTCCAAGGAGGTCCAGGAATTCATCCTGAAGTACGTCACCCGCGAACTCTACGAGACGAAGTACGCCGACGTGTTCAAGGGCGATGAAAACTGGCAGGCGGTGCAGGTTCCTCCGGGCCAGACCTATGCCTGGGACGACGATTCGACCTATGTCCAGAACCCGCCCTATTTCGTTGGAATGGGCAAGAAGGGTTCGGGCACCTCGGACATCAAGGGCGCTCGCGTCCTCGGCCTCTTCGGCGACAAGATCACCACCGACCACATTTCGCCTGCCGGTTCGATCAAGGCGGCGTCGCCCGCCGGCGCATACCTGCTCGGCCACGACGTCGCCGTTGCCGACTTCAATCAGTACGGCACGCGCCGCGGCAACCATGAAGTGATGATGCGCGGCACGTTTGCCAACATCCGCATCCGCAACCACATGCTCGGGCCGAACGGCAAGGAAGGTGGCTACACCATCCACTATCCGTCCAAGGAAGAGATGTCGATCTACGACGCCGCCATGAAGTACAAGGCCGAAGGCGTGCCGCTCGTCATCTTCGCGGGTGTCGAATACGGCAACGGTTCGTCGCGTGACTGGGCTGCCAAGGGTACCAACCTGCTCGGCGTCAAGGCCGTGATCGCCCAGTCCTTCGAGCGTATCCACCGCTCGAACCTGGTCGGCATGGGCATCATCCCCTTCGTCTTCGAAGATGGCACGACCTGGGCAAGCCTCGATCTCAAGGGCGATGAAGTCGTGACCATCGAAGGCCTCGAAAACATCAAGCCGCGCGAGAAGAAGACGGCCAGGATCACCTACGGCGACGGCACCGTTAAGGACGTGCCGCTGCTGTCGCGCGTCGATACGCTCGACGAGGTGGTCTACCTCAACAACGGCGGCATTCTGCAGACCGTTCTGCGCGACCTCGCGGCCTAACAGGCGCGGATCCATCGAAATTGACGCCGCCGGGAAAGCTTCCCGGCGGCGTCTTGTTTTTCACGGCGATGTGTAGGCTCGCGGCGTGCGTCTCACCCCATCGTGACTTTGCCTCGCGGGCCGAACCCGTTATCTCTAGTTTCAGTCTTTCCAGGTTTGATAGTCTCAAGGAACTGGGGTTGGCGTTTGACCCCCGGATCGCGTGCGATCCGGGAAATAGTCGGGCGCCGGACAAGGCATTGCCGGATCTGCTCCGTGTCGATGGATGCGGCGGCAGGGCGATGCCGGATATCGAGGAATTTTGGTATGCGCATTCGATGGACGATAGCACTTTTGGCAGGACTCGCTTCGGCGGGGTCGGTGCTTGCGCAGGAACCCGCGAAACTCAGGGGCGTCGTCGAACTCTTCACGTCGCAGGGCTGCTCGTCCTGCCCGCCCGCCGATGCCGTTCTTCAGAAGCTGATCGGGCAGGGTGACGTGGTGGCGCTCGCCTATCACGTCGACTACTGGAACTACCTCGGCTGGCAAGATACGCTGAGTTCCAAGGACAACACCGAGCGACAGTACGCCTACGCGCGCACGCTCGGCCGCAGCAACGTCTACACGCCACAGGCGATCATCAACGGCCGCGATCATTTGAACGGCGCCGATCTCGGCGCCATCAATGTCAAGCTCGACCAGTTCCATCAGGACGGCAAGGGACTGACTGTCCCCGTGAGCGCTTCGGTCAAGGGTGACGAACTCGAAATCACGATCGGCAAGGGCGCGGGCAAGGCGAATGTCGTCGTCGCCTATTTCGACAAGCAGCAACTCGTCTCGGTCAAGAAGGGCGAGAATAGCGGCCAGCAGATAAGCTATCTGCACGCCGTTTCGGACATTGAAACCGTCGGCATGTGGGAAGGCCAGGCCATGACCGTTACGCTGCCGGCAAACGTCATGGACAAGACCGGGCGGGCGGGCATGGCCATACTTCTGCAGGAATCAAGCCCGAACGGCGATCCCGCAGGCATCATCGGTGCAACGGTGCTTACCATTGGCGGCGAGGGATAATGACATATTTCGCACCCGGACCGCACGGTCTGGTGGTTGCAGATTGTGGGCGGCCCGGCTGAGGCGCATTCGGGGCTGGGGTTAGGTCGATACGCCCCCGCCGGGCCATTTGGCGCGCTGGCGCCAACTGCGTCATCATAAGTCTCTTGGAAATGAGGCGCTGTTTTGACTGAATTGCGGCACTCACAAGAAAGCGGTCAGTCTTGCCGACGTAAGCGTGCGTCGGTCTTGCAATTTGCTGTCAGTGAGGCAAACTGTCACTCGCCTGTCATGAGCGGAGGCGTGGGAGATTGATGACTGAACAGCCGGAACGTCGAAACGGCGAAGACCGATTCGCCGATCACACGTCTTCCGTCATAGATCTCAGGGAATACAAGCAAAGCCGGGATCCGCTCCCCGTGACCTTCCATCGCCGGGAACTTGATGCCATCCTCTGGCTTTACGGTCGCATGGTCGGCGAAGGGCAATGGCGCGACTACGCCATCGATCACCTGAAGGAGAAGGCGGTCTTTTCCGTCTTCAAGCGTTCCGGCGAAATTCCGCTCTACCGCATCGAGAAGAATCCCAAGCTGGCGTCCAAACAGGGCGCCTTTTCAGTTATCAACACCAACGGCTTGATTCTGAAGCGCGGCCACGAGTTGAGCCAGGTGCTGAAGGTGTTCGACAAGGTGCTGAAACTCGTCGACAAATGAGCGATTCCAGGAACGCCCTAACCGGCATTCCGCCTGCGATGCCCTCAGCAAAAAGCGTTCATTCCGAAAACAGCGTGCCCGGATAGATGGTGGGATCAGGATCGGCGCCGTCGCCGAGCGCCTTCTGCATAAGCATGGTGTCGAGCCAACGGCCGTGCTTGTAACCGGCGCTCTTGATCGCGCCGATATCGGAGAAGCCCGCCGAGCGGTGGAGTGCCACGGATGCCGCTTCCGCTCCCCCGATGACGGCTACCATCTGGCGGAACCCGAGCGCGCTGCTGCGTTCGAGAAGCGCCGCGAGCAGCGCCTTGCCGACGCCCTGGCCGCGTGCGGAGGGTGCCAGATAAATCGAATCCTCCACGATCCAGCGATAGGCCGGCCGCGTTCGGAAGGCGCTTGCATAGGCGTAACCCAGGAGCGTGCCCGCAAGGTCGGCCGCAACGAGATAGGGATAGCCCTTATCGACGATCGCCCCGTAGCGCTTGCCCATCTCGGTCTCGTCCGGCGGCGTGATCTCGTAGCTCGCCGTGCCGGTCAGCACTGCCTCGCGATAGATGGCGGTGATCGACGCGATATCGGCGGGGCCGGCGTCTCGTAGGTGGAATGTCATGGAACGCTGTGCCTGGTCGAAAAAGGGGATGCCATGCGGCAACAAAAAAGGCGGCCGAAGCCGCCTTTTCCGTCGTCTCTTTGCCTCTTAGCCTTTGCGGTTGCCCATGAACTGCAGGAGGAACATGAAGAGGTTGATGAAGTCGAGGTAGAGCGTCAGGGCGCCCATGATTGCCTTGCGGCCGGCAACGGCAACGTCGTCGCCTTCGAAGTACATTTCCTTGATCTTCTGCGTGTCGTAGGCAGTCAGGCCCGCGAACACCAGGACGCCGATCGCCGAGATAGCGAACTGCATAGCCGAAGAGGCCAGGAAGATGTTGACGACCGAGGCGATGATCAGGCCGAACAGACCCATCATCAGGAACGAGCCCATCGCCGTCAGGTCGCGCTTGGTCGTGTAGCCGTAGAGCGACAGGCTACCGAAGGCCGCGGCCGTCACGAAGAAGGTCTGCACCACGCTCTGACCGGTATAGATCAGGAAGAGCGACGAGAGCGAAAGGCCGACCAGCGCCGCGTAAACCCAGAAGGTTGTCTGCGCTGCCTGCACGCTCATCGAATTGATGCGGAAGCTCAGGAAGAACACCATCCCCAGGGGGGCGAGGATAACCACCCACTTCAGCGGGCTCGTGTAGATTGCGGCGCCGAAGGCGGTCAGCTGACCGTCCTGGAAGGCGAAGGAGAAAGCGAGATAGGCGGCCAGGCCCGTGATCACGAGACCCAGAGCCATCAGGTTGTAAACCTTGAGCATATAGGCGCGAAGGCCTGCGTCTATCGCCGCGCCGGACTGCGCGCCCGCAGGGGTCGCCCGGTTGGGAAAATTACGAAAGTCAGCCATGTTTTCCTCTTTCAAGCTCCGGTGTGAATACGGTGTCGGGCAGACGTGACCCAGGCGCCGCTGCGGAGCTCCAGCATGCCTACCTCAGAATATGAGCCCTCAAAGCTCGGCGTACAAGACCCGAGCCACGGTGAAATGCGTTAAATCGGCGTAACATATGGCAATTTCGCCGGCGGGGTTAACGCAGACACCTCGTTCAAAGCTCGCGAAGCACCGGCGCCGCCTTCTGTCCGAGCACGCGCCACGTGCCGGCAAGCCCGATGCCGACAGTCAGGATGAGGGCGATTGCAAGCGTCGAGAGCGCCGGTCCGGGCAGGAAGGCGGATGGCAAGTGCATGATATGGCGAACAACATAGGTCGCCGCGGCGGCTCCCGCGAGCAAGGCGAAGACTGCCGTCGAGGCGCCGAGGATCAGGTACTCGTAGACGAATGCGCGGATCAGCGTTGCCCGTGTCGCGCCCAGCGTCTTCAAGACGACCGCGTCGTGCGCGCGGGCGCGGTTTCCAGCTGCAAGGGCGCCGGCAAGCACCAGCACGGAAGCTGCAAGCGCAATCGAGGCGGCGACGCGAATGGCCGTTGCGAGCTGGCCGACCAGGGTGTTGAAAACGTCGAGCGCATCCTTCACGCGGACGCTGGTGATCGTCGGGTAGGTATTGGTCACGCGCCTGAGGATCGTCGCTTCCGCGGCCGCCGTCGCCTCCGGCGCGGTCAAGGTCGCAAGCCAGGCATGCGGCGCGCCCTTGAAGGTATTCGGGGTGAAGATCATTACGAAATTGATCGACAGCGACTGCCAATCGACCTTGCGGAAATTGGCGATCTTCGCGGTGATGTTGCGGCCAAGAACGTTGACGGTCACGGTGTCGCCGAGCTTGAGGCCGAGCGCTTTTCCTTCCTCCTGCGAAAAGGAAACGAGCGGCTCTCCGGCATAGTCCTTGTCCCACCAGCCGCCCTCGGTAAGGCTGGCGTTCTCGGGCAGGCTTTCCGCATAGGTGATGCCGCGATCGCCGCGCAGCACCCAGCGGCCTTCCGGCGGCACGTCGCGCTTCGATACATCCTCGCCGTTGAAGGCGACGATGCGCCCGCGCAGCATCGGCACTTCCTCCAGCTTGCCGTCCGGCAACTCCGCGCGGACGAGATCGCGGAAGCCGTCGATCTGCGATTTCTGGATGTCGACGAAGAAGAAGTTCGGCGCGCGCTCGGCCATGCGGCCCGTCAGTTCCCGACGCATGTTGCCGTCGATCAGCATGATGGTCACGAGAAGCGCCAGCCCGAGACCGAGCGAGAGCACCACCGAGGCCGTCAGCGCTCCGGGCCGATGGATGTTTCCGATCGCGAGCCTGAGTGCCGGCGAGCGCACGCGCGGGCATGCCCGCGCCAGCCGCGCGACAAGAGCGGCGACCGCGCGCAGAACGACAAACGCGGCGGCGATCGCCACGACGAAGACGATGGCGATGAAGCGGTCGTAGGCGGTGAGGATGGCAAGAGCGGCAAGCGCTGCCACCACAAGGCCGGCGCAAATGAGATAAGGCCAGGAAGGCAGGCGGCGCATCTCGAAGCCCTGCTCGCGGAAGAGGGCTGTGGCCGGCACCTCACGGGCGTGCCCCAGCGGCAGCATTGCAAAACCGAGCGTCGTCAAGAGGCCGAAGAGCGCGGCAAGCAGGAGCTGTGCCGGATAAAGCTGTGGATCGGTCGCGATCGGCAGGAAGCGCGACATGAACTGTGCGGCGATTATCGGGGCTACCGCGCCGAGCACCAGCCCGGCAGCAATCCCTGCCATCGCGATGATCAGGATCTGCATGAGGTAGGTGGCGACGACGACAAAGGCCGGTGCTCCGAGGCATTTCAGGGCCGCGATCGTCGTCCGCTTGGCATCGAGAAATGCGCGGACGGCATTGCTGACGCCGACGCCGCCGACGATGAGCGCGGTCAGCCCGACCAGCGTAAGGAACTGCGAAAAGCGGTTGACGTTGTCGGCAAGCGCCGGTGCGGCCTTGTCGCTGGTGCGGATCGACCAGCCCGCCTGCGGAAAAGCCTTGTTCGCGCGGTCGTCGATGTCTTTCGTCTGAACCGCCGGCTCAGCCATGCGGACCTTATAGGAATGTTCGACGAGGCTGCCGGTCTGAACGAGGCCGGAGGCGGCAAGGGCATTCATGCTGACCAGAAGGCGCGGAGCGAAGGCAAAACCCTCCGAGATCGCGTCGGGCTCGCTCTTGATCGTGCCGGTAATGCGCACTCGCGCGCTGCCGAGGAGGATCGTGTCGCCGACTTTGAGATTCAGGCGGTCAAGAAGCAGCGGGGCCGCGACGGCGCCGTAGATCCCATCGACTTCCGAAATCAACGAGCCGAGCGGGCTTGTCGGTTCCGCCGCGAACGTCCCGTAAAGCGGGTAGGCGCCGTCGACCGCCTTCACCTCGACAAGCGCCTGGTCGCTGCCGTCGGGCAGGCGCGCCATGGAGCGAAGGTCGGTGGAGAGCGAGAGCGTGCCGAGACCCTTGAGGTAGGCGAATTCCTCGGGCGTTGCCTCGCGATTGTTGAGCGCGAAACGCACATCGCCGGCAAGCAGCGTCTGCCCCTGCGTCGCGATGGCATCGGTGATCGAGTGCGATATCGAGTTGACGGCGGCAATTGCCCCGGTGCCAAGCGCGATGCAGGTGAGGAAGATATAAAAGCCCTTCAGGCCGCCCCGCAGTTCGCGCAGCGCCAGGCGAAAGGCCAGCGAAAGCCGCGCGCCTGCGCGCCTCATGCGTTTGCCGTCCGGCCAAGATGGAGATCGGCGCTGTCGTTCTCGATCGTGCCGGAGCGCATGTGAACCTGCCGCGAGCAGCGTGCGGCAAGCGCCGCGTCGTGCGTGACGAGCAGCAACGTGCTTCCTCGCTCAGCCTGGCTGGCGAAGATGAGGTCGGCGATCTGTCGACCGGTTTCCGCATCCAGGTTGCCGGTCGGTTCGTCGGCGATGAGCAGCCCCGGGGCCGGTGCCAGCGCGCGCGCAATGGCGACGCGCTGCTGCTCGCCGCCCGAAAGCTGGCCCGGATAGTGGTTCAGGCGCTCTCCGAGGCCGACCGCTTCAAGCTCGCGCCGGGCAATCTCGAAAGCGTTGCCGACATTGGCGAGCTCGAGCGGCACCGCGACGTTTTCGAGCGCCGTCATGTTGGCGATCAGGTGGAAGGACTGGAAGATGATGCCGACATTGCGGCCGCGAAAGTCGGCGAGCGCGTCTTCGCTCAAACCGTTGAGCCCCGTGTCGCGGATGAGGATGTCGCCGCCGTCGAGCCGTTCAAGCCCGGCCAGCACCATCAGCAATGTCGATTTTCCGGAACCGGATGGGCCGAGGATGCCGACGGATTCGCCTTCGAAAACCGTGAGGTCCACGCCCTTCAGTACATGAACCGAAGCTGCGGCGCTGCCGAGCGTCAGATCCGCTTTCTTCAGCTCGACGATGGTTTTTGCCAATCCGATACGCCCTATATAGAATTTCACGACAGTGGCGGTCCGCGCGGCCCCGCAAGCCAATCTAGGGAATGCAGCATGCGTTTTAAAGTTGCCGCGCTTCAATTCGCCGTCATTGCGGTATTCACTCTTCTTGTCTTTCCGGCTGGGGCTGATGCCCGCACGGTTGCAATCGTCGGCCTTGGCGACAGTCTGATGGCGGGCTACCAGCTGCCGCCGGGCGACGGTTTTCCGGAGAAGCTTGGTGCCGCGCTCAAGGCCAAGGGGTTGGACGTCGCGGTCGCCAATGCCGGCGTTTCGGGCGATACCAGCGCCGACGGCCTTGCCCGCATCGACTGGTCCGTGCCGGACGGTACCGACGGTGTCATCCTTGAACTCGGCGCCAACGATGCGCTGCGGGGCATTGCCCCGGAAGAGACCGAGCGCAACCTCGACCAGATGATTAGCCGGCTGAAGGACAGGGGCATTGCCGTGCTCCTTGTGGGCATGCTTGCGCCGCCAAACATGGGGCAGGACTACGCAGCACGCTTCAATTCCCTCTATCGGCGGCTCGCCGACAAGTATTCGCTGCCGCTGTACCCCTTTTTCCTCGATGGAGTCGTGCTCCAGCCCGGCCTACAATTGGAGGATGGAATGCACCCGAGCAGCCGTGGCGTTGACGCCATGGTTGAGCGGTTCATGCCCTCCGCGGTCGATTTCATTGGGACGATTTCTTCTGCGACCAAATAGGGGCTTGCGCAGACTCGCATTGCATGATTCGCTCTTAGCATCTGCAAAAGATTCGGGGAGTGCTCGTATGCCGAGACTTTTTACCGCCCTCGAAATTCCGCGCCACGCGGCTCTCAGCCTCTCACTGCTGCGCGGTGGTCTTCCTGGAGCCCGGTGGATCGACGTAGAGAACTACCACATAACACTGCGCTTTATCGGTGACGTCGACGGCCGCACCGCGGACGAGATCGTCGACCGTCTCGATCGTATCGATCGGCCGGAGTTTCAGATCCGGCTTGACGGTATCGGCTCGTTCGGATCGAAAAAACCGCATTCGGTCTGGGCAGGCGTGACCACGACGCCGGAACTCTTCGCCCTCCAAGGGGAGATCGAGCGCCTCTGCCAGCGTCTCGGCCTGCCGTCGGATCCGCGCAAGTTCACCCCGCATGTGACGCTTGCGCGCCTGAAGTCCTCGCGTGTCGACGACGTCGTGCATTATCTTTCCGGCCGCGGCAATTTTCACACTCCGACCTTCACGGTTTCGCGCTTCGTTCTGCTGTCGTCGCGGGAATCGGTCGGTGGCGGGCCGTATCTCACCGAAGAGGTATTTCCGCTTCACGAGCCCCGCGTCTTCCCGCTCCCGGCAACCAACACCGAGCAGCCGGCAAAGAGCATGGCATAGACCGACTCGAAGCCTTCGGATCCGCCATAGTAGGGATCGGGCACGTCTCTCGTGCCTGATCGAGTGTAGGCGTCGAAGAGGTGGATCTTGCCGAGCGACGAAGCAGGTGAGCGGCTCCGGAGGTACTCCGGATTGTCCTTGTCCATCGCTAGAATGAGATCGAAGCTGGCGAAATCCCGATCGGTCACGCGTCGCGCGCGCTGCCCGGAAATGTCGATGCCGTGCCGGGTCGCGACCGCCACCGAGCGCCTATCCGGCGGACTTCCCTGATGCCATCCGCCCGTGCCGGCCGAATCGACATCGAATTCGTCCAGGCGCCCGGCTTTCTCCGCAATGTCCTTTAAAATACCCTCAGCCAAGGGCGAGCGGCAGATATTGCCGGCACAAACGAAGAGAATCCTAGTGCAGCCCATGCTAACCTTCCCGCCAGAGGAGTGACCATGGCATGAAATACGAAAAACTGGAAAGAGCGGCAATCGACGACAATCTGGCGGCGCTCGAGGGCTGGACTCTGAACGACGGCGCGACATCGATCGCAAAAACCTTCAAGTTCCGCAATTTCGTCGAGGCCTTCGGTTTCATGACGGAAAGCGCGCTGACCGCCGAGAAACTCAACCACCATCCCGAATGGTTCAACGTCTATTCCCGCGTCGATGTGACGCTTTCGACCCATGATGCCGGAGGGCTGACCGACTTCGATTTCCGGCTCGCCAAGGCGATGGACAAGGCCGCCGCGCGCCGCGCGGATTGAACAGCACCGCGCCCCCCTTATATGTGGACGGAATAGTCTCGGAGACGATTGGAATGGACGATATAAAGTTCGGTGAGATCCTGTTGCCTGGCGACGAAGATACGCAGGATCGGCGTGAACGGTCCGTGCGCAACAAGTTCTGGCCCACTTTTCGCCGCGCCGTGCGGCAGATTCCCTTCGCGCGCGAGGTCGTCGCCGGCTTCTATTGCGCGCTTGATCCGCAGACGCCGACACGGGTACGGGGGATCTTGCTTGCAGCACTTGCCTATTTCGTGATGCCCTTCGACGTCATTCCCGACATCTTCGCAGTGGTCGGCTACACCGACGACGTTGCCGTGTTGACCGCGGCCTTCGCGATGATCAACGGCCATATCCGCCCCCGGCACTTCGAGGCGGCCGACCGTGCGCTTGCCGACGAGCGCGACACCAGGAAAACCGTCTGATTGCCTGCCGTATCGTGGCTGGACGCGGAGGACTGCGCCGACGCGCGTCGCCTGCCAAACTCTTGCCCAATTCTTTCTGTCTTAAACTTCGCCTGCGAATGGTTTTTTTGCCATCCGCATCTTCCAATTTCCCCGACGCGTTCGGAGGCCGGGCGGTCGACATTGAGCTGGAACGGCACGGCTCGGGGCGGTGATCGCCATGTTGACGGTTTGGTAACCTGAATAAAGTCAAAATGAAGCAGCTTTGTACACGCCCGGCCCGTCTTTCGACATGGGCCCTGGATCGCAGAAATCGGCAGGAAACCATGTTCGCAAAGACAGTAGCAACCGCTCTAACCGTGATTTTGGCAACGGCCGGCGTTGCGTCCGCGCAGTCCAAGCCCAAGCCCAAGGCGGCAGCAGCCGCCGCGCCCGCCGCGCAGGCCGCACCGACACCGACGCTCATCAAGCAGTTCGGCGACTGGTACGCCTACTCCTACCAGTCCGCTAGCGGTAAGGTCTGCTATGTGCTTTCCGTCGCGAAATCCAAGATGCCCACGACGGGCGTGGATCACGGCGACAATTTCTTCATCGTCACCCAGCGCCCTGGCCAGAACATCTCCTACGAGCCGCAGGCAATGATGGGCTACACGCTCAAGGACAACTCGAAGATCAACGTCACGATCGATGCCAAGAGTTTCGTGATGTTCACCAAGGACAAGGCGGCTTGGCTCGAGAACGCGGCGCAGGAGCCGGCGCTGGTCTCCGCCATGAAGACCGGCCACTCGCTCGGCGTCAACGCGACCTCGAAGAAGGGCACCGCGACCTCCTACACCTATTCACTGTCGGGCATTTCCGCGGCGCTCAAGCAGATAGAAGCCTGCAAGTAAGGAGACCGCCACCGGATCGCGCCGATCGCGATTTCTCGGTTCCCGGCGGCAACATCATTGGAAGGCCGGCCTTCGGGTCGGCCTTCTCGCGTTTTCGAAGAGGGATGACTGCGGCCTAAAATAATGCTAAAGGCGCGCGGACTGCGGATGGCGGGCTCGATGTCGATGCCTCTCCGCGCCCTGAATTTTCTTAATCAGTGCCTTCTCCTCGCCCGCTCTGCCGGTTTTCCGGAAGCCGGCAGGCACGACGCTATGGAAGCTACGATGTCTCTGACCGATGCCATGACGATCGCCAAGCCAAAATCGGCGCCAAAGCCAGCCTTCGACTTCGATACGAAGCCGTCGCTGATCGGCTTGACACGCGAGGAAATGGCGGCGGCGCTCAAGGAAAAGGGCGTTTCCGACAAGCAGGTGAAGATGCGCGTCAGCCAGCTATGGAACTGGCTCTACGTGCGCGGCGTGTCGGACTTCGACGCGATGACCAACGTGGCAAAGGACATGCGTGAAATGCTCAAGGAGCATTTCACCATCGCGCGGCCGGAGATCGTCGAGGAGCAGATCTCCAACGACGGCACCCGTAAATGGCTGCTGCGTTTTCCGCCGCGCGGCGCCGGCCGTCCGGTCGAGATCGAGACGGTCTACATTCCCGAGGAGGGTCGCGGCACGCTTTGCATTTCGAGCCAGGTCGGCTGCACGCTCACCTGCTCCTTCTGTCACACCGGAACGCAGCGCCTGGTACGCAACCTGACGGCCGAGGAAATTCTGGCGCAGCTGCTGCTCGCGCGCGACCGGCTCGGCGATTTTCCGGATCGCGATACGCCGCTCGGCGCCATGGTGCCGGCGGAAGGCCGCAAGGTCAGCAACATCGTCATGATGGGAATGGGCGAGCCGCTCTACAATTTCGAGAGCGTCAAGACGGCGCTCCTGATCGCGACCGACGGCGACGGCCTGTCGCTTTCGAGGCGCCGCGTCACGCTGTCGACTTCCGGCGTCGTGCCGGAGATCTTCCGCACCGGTGACGAAATCGGCGTCATGCTGGCGATCTCCCTTCATGCCGTGCGCGACGATCTGCGCGACATCCTCGTTCCCATCAACAAAAAGTATCCGCTGAAGGAGCTGATCGACGCCTGCCGCGCCTATCCTGGTCTTTCGAATGCCCGCCGCATCACCTTCGAATATGTGATGCTGAAGGACGTCAACGACAGCCTCGAGGACGCCAAGGGCTTGGTCCAGCTGCTGAAGGGCGTGCCGGCCAAGATCAACCTCATTCCGTTCAACCCGTGGCCGGGCACGAACTACCAGTGTTCCGACTGGGAGCATATCGAGAAGTTCGCCGATTTCATCAATGCGGCCGGTTATGCCTCGCCGATCCGCACGCCGCGCGGCCGCGACATTCTCGCCGCCTGCGGCCAGCTGAAGTCGGAATCGGAACGCATGCGCAAGACCGAACGACTGGCCTTCGAAGCGATGATGATCGCCAACCACGGCGCCGACGATTGAGTTGCCTCGGCGGCCTTCTTCGCGCTCGCGCTACCTTGCGTGCGTGAAAAAGATCTTCATGGCGAAAAGTGAAAACACGCCGGCGAAGGTGTAGTCCATCCCGCGCATGACCCGGCGGTTTTTCTGCAGCCATGAGGCAAGCCAGTCCGCCGTCAGCACGACCAGCATGTTTACCGGCATCCCGACGAGGATGAAGAAGAACCCCAGGAACAGGAGTTTCTGGGTGACGGCCGGATCTCCCGCCGAGACGAACTGCGGCAGGAAGGTCATGAAGAAGATGATGACCTTGGGGTTCAGGAGATTCACCCAGAAGCCGGTGGAGATGTTCGCGAGCGGCGTGCCCTTGGCGCCCTCGACGCGGTTGACCGAAAGCGAGGAGCCGAAACGGATCGCCTGAATCGCCAGCCACAGAAGATAGGCCGCACCCCCAGTCTTGAGGATCATGAAGGCGGTCGGCGACGCGGTGATCAGCGCCGAGACGCCGAACGCGACGAGCATGGTGTGGACGACGATGCCGAGGCTTGTGCCGAGGACGATGAAGAGCGCTGGCTTTTTCCCCTGCGAGAGCGCGCGCCCGATCGAAAGCGTCATGTCGGGACCCGGTGTCATGGCGAGCAGCAGGCCGGCTGCGGAAAACGCGAGGAGGGTCGGCAGGCTTGGCAGGAAGTCCATGGTGCGCTCCGAAGGCATCGCGCCGGCCCAAAGCGCCGGCTCCTTGAGCCCCTGCTAGAGCAAGCGCCTTTCACCGGCCTTGGGATCTGCGGGGGACGGCGACGTTCTAGCCGGCTTTCGGCGAAATGCCAATCAATCCTTCTTGTCGAGGAAGGCCTTGAATTTGTCGGCGTAGTCCTTGTGCCAACGCGACAGGGGCGGCCGGTTCTCGATGATGTCGCCCATCGCCCAGGCCATGCGCCGCTCGTCGAGCGGGCGAGCGACGTCGTTGTCCGGGCAGAGAATGTAGAAATCGCCACGTTCCAGGCTCTCGATCATGAAGGCGACCGTCTGCTCCGGCGTCCAGGCGCCGGCGGGCTTTTCCGTATGCCCTCTCGTCAGCCCGGTGAAAACGAAACCGGGGATCAGCAGGTGGGCGGAAACCTTGCAGCCTTCCGTGTTGCGCAGCTCGTGCTCCAGCGCCTCGGTGAAGACTTTGACGCCTGCCTTGGAGACGTTGTAGGCGGGATTGCCGGGTGGGGTCGTGATGCCCTGCTTGGAGCCGGTGTTGATGATCATCGCCGGCTCGCCATGGGCGATCATGTTCGGGCCGAAGACGCGGGTGCCGTTGATGACGCCGAAGAGATTGACGCCGAGGAGCTGGTTCCAATCGGCCTCGGCGCTGAAGATGGAGCTGTCGGGGCCGACGCCGGCGTTGTTCATCAGAAGGTGCACGCGACCGAATTTCTGGATGACCGCGCGCTCGAGCGCTTCGAGGGCGCTTTTGTCGCTGACGTCGGTCTCGACCGCCATCACATGCTCCTCGCCGGCAATCTCGACCAGCGCATCGCGCGCCGCCGCCAGCCGGTCGCCGCCGAGATCGGCGATCACGATGCTCATGCCGCTGCGGGCCGCGTGCTTGGCGGCGGCAAGCCCGATGCCGGAAGCGCCGCCGGTGATGACGGCAACGTTGGACTTCTTGAAAATATGCTGAATATTCGTCACGGGAACTGCCCCTCCTCGGGCATTGTTCGGCTGCGCTCGAATATGGTAAAATCCGTTCTCAAGTCAAACCGCTAGGGACTGCGAATGACCAAGGTCACGACCGTTACCATTGACGACCAGCTGGACCATTTCATCGACGAGCAGGTAACGCATGGCCACTACGCTTCCCCGAGCGAAGTGGTGGACGCCGGCCTCAGGCTATTGCGCCATCAGGCCGAGCTCGAAGCGATCCGCGCCGCGATCGTCGAGGGCGAAGAGTCCGGCGAACCGCAGCCGTTTGATTTCGATGCTTTTATCGAGATGAAGCGGGCCTTGCGCGATCAACAATGAAGACACTGATTTTTTCGCCGAGGGCGGCGGATGATATCGATCGGATTTTCGACTACACCGCGGAGAAATGGGGTTCCCAGCAGGCCGAAGACTATACGCTCGGCATCCGCGATATCTGCCGCACTCTGTTGGATGGGGAACGACGCGGTAGAAAGATCGCTGGCTTGGGGTCCGCCTACCTCGCGCTTTCGTTCCAGTCGCATTTCATCATCTACAAAGCGACCGAGCGTAACCTCACGATCGTCCGCATCTTGCATCGGCAGATGAATATAGCCACCCATCTCTGAAGACCGCGCGCCCGCACTTTTCCTTGCGCCTAGCGATAATCTCGCTAAAAGTTCCGCGACCCGGCTCCGCGCCATCTCCCGCACGCATTCAAACGGACCCAATCATCATGGTATCGCAACCGCAAGTGAAGAAAGTCGTCCTCGCCTATTCCGGCGGCCTCGACACATCGATCATCCTGAAATGGCTGCAGACGGAACTCGGCGCCGAAGTCGTGACCTTCACCGCCGATCTCGGCCAGGGCGAGGAGCTTGAGCCGGCGCGCAAGAAGGCCGAGATGCTCGGCATCAAGGAAATCTACATCGAGGATGTGCGCGAGGAGTTCGTCCGCGACTTCGTGTTTCCGATGTTCCGCGCCAACGCGGTTTATGAGGGCGTCTACCTGCTCGGCACGTCGATCGCCCGCCCGCTGATCTCCAAGCACCTGATCGATATCGCCAGGAAGACCGGCGCCGACGCGATCGCCCACGGCGCGACAGGCAAGGGCAACGACCAGGTCCGCTTCGAGCTTTCCGCCTATGCGCTGAACCCCGATATCAAGATCATTGCCCCCTGGCGCGACTGGTCGTTCAAGAGCCGCACCGACCTTTTGGCCTTCGCCGAAGCGCACCAGATCCCGGTTGCCAAGGACAAGAAGGGCGAGGCGCCGTTCTCCGTCGACGCAAACCTCCTCCACTCGTCCTCCGAGGGCAAGGTTCTGGAAGATCCGTCGCAGGAGGCGCCAGAATACGTGCACATGCGCACCATTTCGCCGGAGGCCGCGCCCGACAAGGCGACGGTTATCAAGGTCGGTTTCGAGCGTGGTGACGCGGTTTCGATCAATGGCGAGCGCTTGAGCCCGGCGATGCTGCTTGCCAAGCTCAACGAATACGGCCGCGACAACGGCATCGGCCGCCTCGATCTTGTCGAAAACCGCTTCGTCGGCATGAAGTCGCGCGGCGTCTATGAGACGCCCGGCGGTACGATCCTGCTTACCGCGCACCGCGCCATGGAATCGATCACGCTCGACCGGGGTGCCGCGCACCTCAAGGATGAGCTGATGCCGCGCTATGCCGAGCTTATCTATTTCGGTTTCTGGTTCTCGCCGGAGCGCGAGATGCTGCAGGCGCTGATCGACAAGAGCCAGGAGCATGTCGAAGGCGAGGTGACGCTGAAGCTCTACAAGGGCAACGTCATGGTGACCGGCCGAGAGTCGCCGAAGTCGCTTTACTCCGACAAGCTAGTTACCTTCGAAGACGACCAGGGCGCCTACGACCAGAAGGACGCGGCGGGCTTCATCAAGCTCAACGCCCTGCGCCTGCGCACGCTCGCCAAGCGCAATCTCGGCGGCTGAGCCTTTGATGGAGAGTAACTCCGGCCCGGTGTTGCTCAACTACCCAATCCAAACCCGCCGTCGGTTTAGCCACCAGCGGCGGGTTTCGCTATTCCATACGCGCGGCAAGATGTCTCGCATGGTTGAAGCAGACGCCGCTCATGGCGGCGAGCATCGCAAAGCGCATGCTCGTGCGCCCTCAATCCTCTGCGGTTTTCAGCGCGGGATCGTCGACGGGATCACATTTTTGAAGGTTCTGACGGAAGCTCTTCAGCGCCCGCCGGACCTGTTCCTGTGCATCGCGGTCGAGCCCCTGCGTCGCTTCGCGCTGGACCGCGCCGATCTCGTGGCTGATGGCGGCGATCATTTCGTCGGCAGCGGGGGAAAGGTGGATACGCTTGGCGCGGCGGTCATTGGAATCAGCGTGACGCTCGATCAGGCCGCGGGCTTGCAGCTTGTCGAGGAAGGCGCTGACCGTCATCGGTTCGAGGCCCATGCGGCCGGCGATATCGAGCTGGCGGCTGCCGTTGACGGCCGCCACCTGGATCAGCGTGCGCGCCTCGCCGGCGGTAAGCCCGAGGCCCGCGGCCATGATGCGGCGCTCAAAGGCGGCGCGCATCAGCCGTGCGCAATCGGCAACCAGAAAGGCGAGGGAATCGGTGTCTAGTTTGGCAGTCATGGCTCTCCACCGTCCGTGCTGTCAGATCGACTTATGTCTACTTATTAAGTTCGTCTTACAATGACAATGAAATCTTCGCCAGCCGGAGCCGGCGGTCTTGACCGAGAAACCTGGGCGAATAGTCTGGCGCCAACATCCGTGGGACAAACATCATGACCCAGTCGCTCGCTATCGGCGCCTTCTTGGCCGCACTTTTCTACGTCCTCATCCCAGGTCCGGCGTTTCTGGCGTTGCTCGGCATCGGCGCAGGGCAGGGGCGCCGGGCAGGCGCGCTCTTCATGTGCGGCCATCTCGTCGGCGATCTCCTCTGGTCGACGCTGGCGTTGGTCGCGATCGTCGGCGCGCGCACCATCGGTACATTCGTTTTCGATGTGCTCGGTCTGGTCTGCGGGCTCTATCTGGCCTGGATCGGCTGGAACGCATTCAACGCGAAGCCGAGAAAGGGCGAGCAGCGGCTCGTCGTGGTGGAGCGCCCGTTCCGACGCGGGCTTGCATTCGGCGTGACCAATCCGAAGGGCTACCCCGTGGCGTTGGCGACCTTTACGGCGCTGGTTGCGGGCTCTGCCGGAGCGCTGAACGCCAGTGCGCTGCCGATGCTGCTGCTGATCGCGTTCATCGGCTTTCTCGTCGCCTACCTTATTCTCATCGCCTTTATCGGCGCGGGCTTCGTGCGTCGCGTCTACAGGGCGCATGAGCGGACGATCGTTCGCTGCTCGGGCATCCTGTTCATGGGATTTGCCGCGCAGGCGCTGTTGCATGCGACGCCGGGGCTGCTCGGCTGGCGAAGAGCCTGAGGGGCGTTAAGCCTCTAGGCAACCTCGCAGCCAAACATGTGGCTGTCGGGTGAGGTGTATTTTAGGGTGGCCCTGGCCTGCGACGCTGTCGCGGTATCATTCGTCCAGCCAAGGCCTTATATCGGTTTTAGTCTATTGCCGTCGAAAGGATTTTTTGCATGTCGTTGGGTTCCCAAGTCAATCCCGCCCTTGTCGAATGGACCGGCCATCAAGGATTGCCGCGCTTCGATGCGGTAGCCGATACCGATTTCGCACCGGCCTTCGAAGTGACCCTTGCTTCCCATGAGGCCGAAATCGACGCGATCGCCAACAATCCCGACGCGGCGACCTTCGAGAATACCATCGTCACGCTCGAACTGGCGGGCGAAGAGCTTTCGCGCGTGTCGTCGCTGTTCTGGAACCGGGCGGGGGCGCATACGAACGATACCATCCAGGCGCTGGAGCGCGAGATCGCGCCGAAAATGTCGCGGCATTATTCGAAGATCGGTATGAATGCGGCCCTCTTCGCCCGCATCGACGGTCTATGGCAGAACCGAGAAAGCCTCGGTCTTACGGGCGAGCAGCTGCGGGTGCTCGAGCGTCACTGGAAAGGTTTTGTGAAATCCGGCGCGAAGCTGGCCAAACCCGAGCAGGAACGGCTGGCGGCTATCAACGAGACGCTTGCCGGCCTCGGCGCCCGCTTCGGGCAGAATGTCCTTGCCGACGAAAAGAGCTGGGCGATGATCCTCGGAGGAGAAGAGGATCTCGCCGGCATCCCCGATTTTCTGCGCGATAGCATGGCGGCGGCCGCGCGCGAGCGCGGTGACGACGGAAAATATGCCGTCACCCTATCGCGCTCGATCATCGAGCCGTTCCTGACGTTCTCCGAGCGTCGCGATCTCCGCGAACAGGCTTTCCAGGCCTGGGTGGCGAGGGGACGAAACGGCGGCGAAACCGACAATCGCACCGTCGTTGCCGAAACGCTCAAGCTGCGTGCCGAAAAAGCAAAGCTTCTCGGCTACGCCAATTTCGCCGAGCTGAAGCTCGACAACACCATGGCGAAGACGCCGGAAGCCGTGAACGATCTGCTGCGCGCCGTCTGGGCGAAGGCGGTGGCGCGGACGCGACAAGAGGAGGCCGATATTTCCGCCCTCGTTGCCGAGGAAGGCCGCAACCACGATGTCATGCCATGGGATTGGCGCCATTACGCCGAAAAGATCCGCACCCGGAAATTCGACTTCTCCGAAACCGAATTGAAGCCCTATCTGCAGCTGGAAAACATTCTGGCCGCCTGCTTCGATGTCGCCGACCGCCTGTTCGGCCTGCGTGCCGTCGAAAAGAAGGGTGTGCCGGGCTTTCATCCCGATGCCCGCGTTTTCGAGATCCGCGATCGGTCGGACAAGCTCGTCGCCCTTTTCCTCGGCGACTACTTCGCACGATCGTCCAAACGCTCCGGCGCCTGGATGAGCTCGTTCCAAACGCAGCACCGGCTGAAGCTCAAGAACGGATCCGTCGGCGAATTGCCGATCATCTACAACGTCTGCAACTTCGCAAAGCCCGCCGACGGCAAGCCGGCCCTGCTCTCGCTCGATGATGCCCGCACCCTGTTCCACGAGTTCGGCCATGGCCTGCACGGCATGCTGTCGAACGTCACCTACCCATCCGTATCCGGTACCGGCGTGTCTCGCGACTTCGTCGAATTGCCGTCGCAGCTATACGAGCACTGGCTGACGGTGCCCGAAATCCTGAGGAAATACGCGGTCCATCACGAGACGGGCGCAGCGATGCCGCAGACCCTGCTCGACAAGGTGCTGGCGGCGCGGACCTTCAACGCCGGTTTCAATACGGTCGAATTCACGTCCTCGGCGCTCGTCGACATGGCTTTCCACACAAGAGATGCCGTAGAGGACCCGATGACGGTTCAGGCCGACGTGCTTGCCGAACTCGGCATGCCGCAATCGATCGTCATGCGCCACGCCACACCGCACTTCCAGCACGTCTTTGCCGGCGACGGCTACTCGGCGGGCTATTATTCCTACATGTGGTCGGAGGTGCTCGACGCCGACGCCTTCGCCGCCTTCGAGGAAACCGGCGACGCCTTCGATCGGCAAATGGCGGAAAAGCTGAAAGCCAACATCTATTCCGTCGGTGGTTCTGTTGATCCCGAGGATGCCTACAAGGCCTTCCGAGGAAAGCTCCCAAGCCCGGATGCGATGTTGCGCAAAAAGGGGCTCTCGACTTTCGAGGAGCTTTCCGGCGCCGACGCCTGAACGGCTTGAAGAAAACAATCGTTCAACGTTTCCGTCGCAATCGAGGCTGATTGCGGCGGCATTTGCTCGCCCCCCTTTCGCGAATGCAAAAAAAAGAGTAAGAGCGCGCCAAATGTAATTGGCGCACCTCCCGTTTCCAGCGCCCCAGCCTCAGAGATAAACAATATGTCACTTCGCAACATCGCGATCATCGCGCACGTTGACCATGGGAAAACGACCCTCGTCGACGAACTCCTGAAACAGTCCGGCTCCTTCCGCGAGAACCAGCGCGTTGCCGAACGCGTCATGGATTCCACCGACTTGGAAAAAGAGCGCGGCATCACGATTCTTGCCAAGGCCACCTCGGTCGAATGGAAGGGCGTGCGGATCAACATCGTCGACACCCCCGGCCACGCCGACTTCGGCGGTGAAGTCGAGCGTATTCTGTCGATGGTGGACGGCGCGATCGTTCTCGTCGATGCTTCGGAAGGCCCGATGCCGCAGACGAAGTTCGTCGTCGGCAAGGCATTGAAGGTTGGTCTGAAGCCGATCGTCGCGATCAACAAGATCGACCGTCCGGACGGCCGCCACGAGGAAGTCATCAACGAAGTCTTCGACCTCTTTGCGAACCTCGACGCGACCGACGAACAGCTCGATTTCCCGATCCTCTACGGTTCCGGCCGTGATGGCTGGATGAACGTCAACCCGGAAGGTCCGAAGGATCAGGGCCTGGCGCCGCTTCTCGATCTCGTGCTCCAGCATGTACCGGAGCCGACCGTCCACGAGGGCCCGTTCACGATGATCGGCACGATCCTCGAAGCCAACCCCTTCCTCGGCCGTATCATCACCGGCCGCATCAACTCCGGCTCGATCAAGCCGAACCAGGCCGTCAAGGTTCTGCACGCCGACGGCAAGACCATCGAAACCGGCCGCATCTCCAAGATCCTTGCGTTCCGTGGCATCGAGCGTCAGCCGATCGAGGAAGCGCATCAGGGCGACATCGTCGCGATCGCCGGCCTGTCCAAGGGAACGGTTGCAGACACCTTCTGCGATCCCTCGATCACCGAAGCTCTGCAGGCGCAGCCGATCGATCCGCCGACCGTCACCATGTCCTTCATCGTCAACGACAGCCCCTATGCAGGCACCGAAGGCGACAAGGTGACCTCGCGCGTCATCCGCGACCGCCTGCTCAAGGAAGCCGAAGGCAACGTCGCGCTGAAGATCGAGGAATCCTCCGAGAAGGACTCGTTCTTCGTCTCGGGCCGTGGCGAACTGCAGCTTGCCGTTCTCATCGAAACCATGCGCCGTGAAGGCTTCGAGCTTGCCGTTTCGCGTCCGCGCGTCGTCATGCATAAGGACGAGGCGACGGGCGAAATGCTCGAGCCGATCGAAGAAGTCGTCATCGACGTCGATGAAGAGCATTCGGGCATCGTCGTCCAGAAGATGTCGGAGCGGAAGGCCGAAATGGCGGAGCTGCGTCCGTCCGGCGGCAATCGCATTCGTCTGAAGTTCTTCGCGCCGACGCGCGGCCTGATCGGCTACCAGTCGGAACTCCTGACGGACACGCGCGGCACGGCCGTGATGAACCGTCTGTTCCATGACTACCAGCCGTACAAGGGCGAAATCGGCGGCCGCGTAAACGGCGTGCTGCTTTCGAACGACAACGGCGAAGCCGTCGCCTACGCCCTGTTCAACCTGGAAGACCGCGGTCCGATGATCATCGAGGCCGGCGAGAAGGTCTATGCCGGTATGATCATCGGCATCCATACCCGCGACAACGACCTCGAAGTCAACGTGCTGAAGGGCAAGAAGCTCACCAACATCCGCGCCGCCGGCAAGGACGAAGCCGTCAAGCTGACGCCGCCGATCCGCATGACGCTCGATCGCGCGCTGTCCTGGATCCAGGAAGACGAACTCGTCGAGGTGACGCCGAAGTCCATCCGCCTGCGCAAGATGTATCTCGATCCGAACGAGCGCAAGCGTTTCGAAAAGGCTAAATACGCCTGATCCCGGAAGCATTTTTCAAGCATCCAACCCCGGCCATTGTGCCGGGGTTTTTATTTGTGCGTTCGGTTTTGGGCCCCTTGTGACGATCCTTAAAAAAGCGTTAACTTTGGCGTGTCGTCCACATGTAAGGTCTGTGGGCAATGACCGTCCCGTAAGATTTACGGATGGTTAATTTGCTCCGGCGGGACCAGAGTAACCGCTATGAAAACACTGTCGATCGATGTCCGGCGTGCCGAGCCGCATGACGCCCCCGCCATCTCGGAGGTGCATCGTCTGGCGTGGCAGCAGGCCTACACAGGCATCATTCCCCATCGCGCGTTGAGGCAGATGATCGAACGGCGCAACGAGATCTGGTGGCGCAAGGCGACCAAGGGCCCTGCGACGCTTCTCGTCCTCGATGTCGCTGGAACGGTAGCCGGCTATGCAACGCTCGGCCTCAACCGGGCGCGGGCGCTGCCGCAGGAAGGCGAGATCTACGAACTCTACCTTCGGCCGGAATACCAGGGCATCGGGCTTGGCCGCCTTCTTTTCGGCGAAGCACGGCGGCTTTTGAAGTCGCTCGGCTGCAAGGGGATGGTCGTCTGGTGCCTCGAGGAAAACGAGAATGCCGATCGCTTCTATCGCGAGCACGGTGGCGTCGATTTCTGCGAGGGCGTCGAGGTGTTCGACAAGAAACAGCTGAAAAAAATCGGCTTCGTCTGGAACTGATCTTCCACGGATCTCAGGGGATCATGGCCGCCTGGCCGTGGCAGATACCCTCGGCGTCGATCAGCTGCCAGACCGTGACGCACTCGATCCAGAACCGCTTTCCCGATTTCGTGACGCGCACGCCGCGGTAGTCGTCGACAAACCCGTCCTCGGACACGCGTCGGAGGAATTCTTCCCGCTCCGTTCGCTCCGGGGCCTCGGCGGACAGGCGCGAGGGCAGCCCCGTCAATTCATCCCAGCTATAGTCGAAGCGCTGCTGAGCGGACTTGTTGCCGTAGATGAAGACCGGATCGCTTGCCGTGTCGTGCGCGAGAATCCCGAAAGGCGCCTCTTCATAGAGCCAGTTTGCTACGCAGCCGCGATCCATGCCGACGGGAGTGAGGGGCCGGTGACGAAGCCTCGAATAGCTCTCGGCCAGGAGCGTGGCGAAGTCGATGCTTTCATAGAGAGGTGCTGTCATGCCGCCCTGTCCCTGCCTTTTCCCTATCCGGCGAGGAAACCCAATTTCGCCCAGAATATATATTTAGTTTGCTACCGCATGCGCAGTCTTCATCGCAATCCTGCCGCAAGTCGCCAAAGCTTTGTTGCGTTGCGGCAGGATTGCGATTATCTGGCTGCCAGCAATCATCCTTTTTGGGGGTCCCACATGCGCATCGACGCGATTTCCATTGGCAACAACCCGCCGGAAGACGTCAACGTCATCGTTGAAGTTCCGGTCGGCGGTCATCCGATCAAGTATGAAATGGACAAGGAAGCCGGCACGCTGGTCGTCGACCGCTTCCTCTACACGCCGATGACCTATCCGGGCAACTACGGCTTCGTGCCGCATACGCTGTCCGAGGATGGCGATCCGATCGACGTGCTGATTGCCAGCACGCGGCCTCTGGTGCCGGGTTGCGTCATCAACGTCCGTCCGATCGGCGTTCTGATGATGGAAGACAATTCCGGCAAGGACGAGAAGATCATCGCGGTTCCTTCGCCGAAGCTGACGCTGCGCTACGAGAAGGTGAAGGAATATACCGATCTGCCGGAAATCACCGTGAAGCAGATCGAGCATTTCTTCGAACACTACAAGGACCTGGAGCCCGGCAAGTGGGTGAAGATCTACGGCTGGAAGGGCTCCAAGGAGGCCGGCGAGCTGATCCTCGAGGCGGTCGAGCGCGCCAAGGCGGAAAAGAAGGCCTGATCAGGCCTCCCGAAGCTTCTCTTCAAGTTTGATGAATACAGCCTCCGGATCGCCGTTGATCCGGAGGATTTTTTTTAAGCATCGTTGCCAGGCGGCGGTCACGCGACCAGCGGATAGACCGTGTTCCACATCAGCGAGCGCACGAAGAAAATGATCAGCAGAAGAATGATCGGCGAGATGTCGATACCGCCGAGATCGGGCAGAACGCGGCGGATCGGCCGCAGGAGCGGTTCCGTGACGTTGTATAAAAATCGGCCGACGGAATTGACGAACTGATTGTGGGAATTGATCACGTTGAAGGCATAAAGCCAGGAGAATATGGCGCTGCCGATCAGCACCCAGGTATAAAGATTCAAAGCCAGATCAATGGTTTGAAATAAGGCAAGCATGTCCGTCTCCAATTCGTGATTGACAGACATGTAGACATTGGCGAACTACCCGGCAAGTACTGTGTCCCAACGTCGACGGAATCATGTTTAACGGGCGTTTCGAGGCCCGCAAAACTCTAGTTTTCATCAGAAAGTTCCTCATGTCCTTTCAAGCCACCGGAGATCGTTTCGCCGCGTTCCGGCACGTCTCCTACCTTCGTTTCTTTTTTGCGCGGTTTCTCGTTTCCTTCGCGACCCAGATTATCAGCGTCTCCGTCGGCTGGCAGATGTACGACGCGACGCGAAACGCGGTCTATCTCGGCCTGATCGGCCTGGTGCAGTTCCTGCCGTCGCTGGTGCTGGTGCTGGTGACCGGGGCTGTGGCTGACCGCTATAACCGCCGCGCCATTGCAGCCATCTGCATCGTGCTGGCGACCGCATGCTCGGCGGCGCTGCTGTTCCTGACGGTGAGCGGCGCATTTTCGCCGCTGCCGGTGTTTTTGATTCTCGTCGTCTTCGGCATCGAGCGAGCCTTCATGGCGCCGGCCGTTGCATCGCTGGCTCCCAATCTCGTGCCGCCTGAGGATCTGCCGAACGCGGTGGCGTGGAATTCGTCCTCGTGGCAGACGGCGGCGATCCTCGGTCCGGTCGCGGGTGGCCTGCTCTATGGCGTCGGGCCGAGCGTCGCCTATTCGGTGGCGGTTGCCTTTTCCGCCGTCAGCGCCGTTCTCACCTTCATGATCGCAAAGCCGGCGCAGCGCACCTCGCATGCGGCAACCACATGGCACTCGATTCTCGCCGGCTATCGCTTTATCTGGTCGGAAAAGGTCGTCCTCGGCGCCATTTCGCTCGATCTTTTCGCGGTGCTCCTCGGCGGAGCCGTGGCGCTGATGCCGATCTATGCACGTGACATCCTGACGCTCGGCCCCTGGGGCCTAGGTCTTCTGCGCGGCGCGCCCGGGCTTGGCGCGATCGCCATGGCGGTATTCCTAGCCACCTATCCGCTCCGCCACCGCGCCGGCGTCTACATGTTCATCGGCGTTGCCCTCTTCGGGGTCGGCACCCTGATCTTCGGCATCTCGCATACGCCCTGGCTGTCGATGGCGGCGCTCGTCCTGATGGGCGCCTCGGACATGATCTCGGTCTATGTCCGCGAAACGCTGATTGCGCTCTGGACGCCGGATCATGTCCGCGGCCGCGTCAATGCGGTCAACATGGTCTTCGTCGGTGCGTCGAACGAGCTGGGCGAATTCCGTGCGGGCCTGATGGCGTGGGGCTTCGGCGCCGTGCCGGCGGTCGTCATCGGCGGCATCGGCACGCTTGTCGTGGCGCTCGTCTGGTCGCTCGGCTTCCCGCAACTGCGCAAGATCGACACCCTCGACGCGCCCGAGCGCGAAGGCGAGCCGCAACCGGCATAGATGATGGTGGATTAGAGAGCAATTCCAGGAAAAGTGTCACGCGGTTTTCCGTGCGGAATTGCGTGAAACAAACAGATAGAACGTTTACGCATTTCGAAGAAAGTCGGAAACGGTCTAGGCTGCCGCTGCCTGCTTTCCTTCGAAGACGATATCGAGGAAATCGGAGAGCCAGGCCTTGAGGGGCGCATCGAACAGCATGCGGCCTTCGAGATGCTCGCGCCCCTGCTGGGCGTTGGGCATGACGAAGCGGTGCGCTCCGTGGACCACCCAGCGCTGCATCATGGCTCGCGTCAGTTCCGCGTGAAACTGCAGCCCCCAGGCGTTGCGGCCGTAGCGGAAGGCCTGATTGGGGTAGGTGTCGCCCTTCGCCAGCAGTTCGGCGCCGCGTGGCAGGTCGAAACCCTCGCGATGGAAGTGATAGACCATGCGCGGCCAATGCATCAGCAATCGGCCGCGTTCGGTCGGATTTATCGGATACCAGCCGATTTCCGTTTTTCCGTCCTCGCGCGCCTGCACCTTGCCGCCGAGATGACGAACGAGCATCTGCGCGCCGAGGCAGATGCCGAGGAACGGCCGGTCTTCCTTGAGCGGTATGCGCAGCCAATCGACCTCCGCCTTCACATAGTCGAGCGGATCGTTCGCGCTCATCGGCCCGCCGAAAACGACGGCGCCGGCGTGGTCGGCAAGGGTCGAGGGCAGCGCTTCGCCGAGGACCGGACGACGCACGTCGAGCGAAAAGCCTTTCTCCAGCAGCATCTTGCCGACGCGGCCGTAGCTCGACCGTTCCTGGTGCAGCACGATGAGGATGGGGCCGCGTCCGGAAAGGCTCCGGCCCTCAATCGGCATCGCCGCTCTCCACCGTGGGCGATGGCGCGCGGGCAGCGGCCTCCTGGCGCTTCATGATCCGCTCGCGGCCGGAAACGCCGAGAAGGTCGGCGATGCGCCAGATCACGTGATCCTCCATCTCGCTACGCTCACCGTCGGCATAGACGATGTCCCAGAGGACGCCGACAAGCTCCAGCCGCTGCTGATTGTCGAGATGGCGCTTGAGATCCGAGGTGAAGCGAAAATAATCCACCGCTTCGCTCTCGGCTTCCTGGCCGGCGGCAATCAACTCGTCGAGCTGGCGGTCGTCGAGCCTGTACTGGTCCTTCAGCAGTTTGCGGACCTTTTTCTTTTCGCTTGCCTCCACCTTTCCGTCCGCTTCCATCACCTGGATGCAGAGCGCCGCGACCGCAATCCGCGGATCGTCGGGTGCGAAGCCAGACTTCGGACGGTCGGCGGTCAGCGTCTGGATGAATTGCTGAAAGCGTTCAAACATTAGGTTTCGATCTCAAAATAGGCGGAGCCGGTTCTTGGGTTCTGGCGGCGTATCGGCCTGGCGAACGCCGGGGTCATCAGGCAGGCCCCCGAAAAACGGCTTCGGGTCCTTTTTCGGGGCGTCTGCTGGTTTCGCCGCCGTCTCGACGCCGTTCTGCTCGCCGGTCTGCCGGGGCTTGGCCGGGCTCGGCTCGATGCTGATCAGCGCGTTCGGTGTCGCTTCGGCGTGAACCGGAGGCAGGGTCCGAAGGGCGGCGTCGACCGAAACGACCGTTCCGTCTTCCACCGGCCCTTCGATCTGCCCGAACGGAGCCTTCCATTCGAAGGCATCGAGCTTGCCGGTCACCGGCGAAATCGGCAGCCATTTGTCGGAAATCATGCCGTCCGCCATCCATGCGGGATCGCGCGGAGCCTTCAGCGCCTGTGCCATCCAGTGGCGGATGCGGCCCTGATCTCCCGTGTCGGCATCCTCGATGTCGGCAAGAAGCAGGAAAGCGCTTTCGCGCGGTTCGATACGGGCGGCGGCCTCCGCCTTGTCGCGCGCCTTGCTGTAGTCGCCGGCATCGAGGGCGGCGCGCGCGGCGACCTGCAGCGATTCGACATTGTTCGGCCGCAGCGTCTCCAGCCGCTCGGCGCGCTTCAGGCGATCGATCACCGAATCACCGCTGCGGGCGCGGACATAGGCACGACCGACTTCGGGATGCGGGTTTGTCTTCCAGGCCTCCTCCAGAATTCCGGAGGCCTTGCGGACCTTGTCTTCGCGAAACAGCGCCTTGGCGGCGGTCAGCACGGCGGGGATGAAATCAGCCTCAAGCCGTAGGGCATGCAGCGCATCGTCACGTGCGCCGGCCGGATCGGCTTCGAGCCTGTCGTTTGCGCGCGCCGTCAAAAGCACCGCGCGCAGCCGGTCGGCCTCGTCCTTGTCGATGACACGCGCGGCGCGCTGCTGATCGAGAAGCCGGATCGCATCGTCCCAGCGGCCGGCCTGGCTGCGATGCTCCAGCGTTGCCTCGGCCGCCCAGCGCAGATAGGGCGCCTTGTCCGCTGCCTTTTCCGCATATTGCTGCGCCGCTTCGGTTGCGCCGAGGCGCTTGGCTTCGAGATAGAGCCCGCGCAAGCCGAGTTCACGGGTCTCGGGATCGTTGGCCATCAGTTCGAATTTTTCACGCGCTTCGTCGTGCTTGCCCTCGATCAGGGCCGCCTGCGCTTCCAGAAGGTGGATCAGCGGTTCCTGGTCGACGCGGATCAGGCCACGGCTGCGCGCGGCCATCTTGCGGGCGAAGAGGGCGTTGCCGGCGCCGGCGGCGATCAGCCCGGTCGACAGCGCCTGGTATCCGCGATCGCGCTTGCGGGCGCGGAAATAGCGGGTGACGGATTGCGGCGAGGTCCAGATCGTGCGGAGCAGCCACCAGCCCACCATCACGGCCGCGACGATAGCGATCAACAGGCTCGCGGCAACGATCAGCTTGGTCTCATAGAGCTCGCCGCCCCAGACGAGCGACAGCTCGCCGGGCCTGTCCGCAAGCCAGGAGAAACCGTAGCCGAGCGCCAGAACAATTACGGCAAAAACGAGCAGTCTGATCATCATGCCTCCGTCCTCAGCTCTGCTTGCCTGTGTCGGCGATCGCCTTTGAGAGCGCGTCGCCGACGAGATCCTCGACACGAATGCGCGCGTCGAGCGACTGTTTGAATGCCGCCGAGGTCGACCTCGCGGCTTCGGGAAGGCTGTTCCATTCCGTCACCGCGCCGGGCAGGTCGCCGTTCTTGACCTTGTCTTCGAAGCGCGCCGCGATCGCCTCGACGCTGGTGCCCTCGACATTGCCGACCGGACGCACCTTGACCAGCGACTTGGCGCCCGACATCAGCCGTTCCGTCCAGCTCTCGTCGGCCTGCGGCGTTGCGGTCGCCTCGACGATGTCGGCCGCGACCTGCGGCACGCGGCGGATGAGATCGGCGCGCGAGGGTATGCCCGTGTCGGCAAAATTCTTGAGATCCCCGACGGCCGGATCGTCCGGCGAGATCTGGGCGAATGTGTCGAGCTCCGGACGGAAAGGCCCGCCGCGATCGATCGCGGCCTTCAGCCCGGCCGCCGCTATCGCGCGTGCCACGGCGGCTTCCTGGCTCGGGGCGCCAAGCCGCTTTTCGGCATCCTCGAGACGCTTGCCGATGTCGGCGCTCGCAACGGTCTGCGATTGCTGTGCCTGGGCGATGGCCGCCTTCAAGGCATCGACCTGACCGCGAAGTTCGATGATCTGCTGATCGGTAGCGGCATCGGATGCGGCGCCGGCCGTTGCCGTGTCGCCTGCGGGAGCCGGAGGGGGAGCGTTCTTGGCCGCCGCCTCGAGCGCTGCGACCCGGCCCTGAAGCGCTTCGTCGCTCTTTGGAGCCACGGCAAGCGACTTCACGCTCTGCTTCAGCCCGTCGATGTCGGCCGCAAAGGCTGCAACATCGGCAGTGTTGTCCTTCTGCGCGGCGCCTCCCGGAAGAAAGCCGGCGTACTGCATCGCGCCGGCGCAGGCGAGCGCCACGAGGCCACCGACGATCCCGGCTGCCACCAGCGCCGAGGTCTGGGCCTGACGCGGCCGGACTTCCTGAGGAATGGGGCGAGGGGCATCGCTTTGAAAGGCATCGGCCTGTTCCGCAGCTTTGGCGGCATCGGTCGCCCTTGCGCTCTCGTCTTCGGTCAGAGGCTCGCTTTCGGGCTCGATCGGTATCTCGGCGTCTGCTTCGGCGGCAAGTGAGGCCTCGGCTGCATCAATGCTTCGTTCCGGCATCGCCTCCGCGTCCGTTTGCCGAATGATTTCCGCCTCTACGGGTTCTCCCGTCAGCGGCGTCTCTGCGGTCTTCGGATGGCGCGGCGGTTTTTCCGATCCCATGGCGTCCTCATCTCATACTCGGCTACGAAGGTAGACAGTGAAGTCGAGGATGGAAAGGGGCTTGATTAAAATTGGAGCGGCGCGCTTTTGCCGATGAGACCGAGAAGGCACTCCTCCGTCGGCTTTGCCGCGACGATGGCCCGTGGCCGCAAAGCGGGCGGTACGGCAGCCGCGATCTGCTCCGACAGGCAGTAAAGGTGCATGGAACGAAGTGACGTTTCGAATTCCGGCAGGGCCAGCAAGCCGAAGAGCCGCGTGGTCGCATAGCTGGAATAGAGGAGGACGGCGTCGGTTTTTTGTTCGATGAAAAGGCGCCGGAGCACTTCCTCGGCGGGGTTCACATCCCGCATGCGGTAGGCTTCGACTGTGGTGACGGCGATCCCATGCTCCTGAAGCCGCGCCTCGAACCCTTCGGCACGAGGCCAGCCGGCAAGATAGGTGAGGGGGAGGCCAGCAAGGAGAGCCCGTTGTCGGTCGATCAGGTCCGCAAGTTCGCTGCCGTCGCCGTCCGAGCGGAAGGCGTTCGCAAAGCCGATCCCCGCCGCATGATCGGCGGTCGACCGGCCCACCGCGAAAAGCGGCCGCTGGAGATGCCGCGTAAGCTCGGAGCCTAGAGCTTCCAGCACGCGGATAGCCTCGGCGCTGGTGACGGCGAGCGCGCCCCTGGATTGGGCGAGCGCCCTCAGGGCCGCATCGAGGTCATGCACCGGCTCGGTCAAAGGCAGCAGAAGAGGTTCGTGTCCGAGGGCTGTGAGCTTACGCGCGGTGCGTTCGTTCGAATGCGCCGGACGGGTAAGGATCACGCGCATCGGCCGCTCAGCCCCAGTCCTCGAAGAAATCCGCGCCGGCCGCCTCGCGGATCGCGCGGCCGGCCTCCCTGCCAAGTGCTGCGCCATCGCGGCGGCTGCCATTGACGGTGATACTATGCTCCTTGCGGCCGTCGGGCGTCAGGATCATGCCGAAAAAGCGAAGCTGGTCGCCATCGCAAACGGCATAGCCGGCAATCGGCGTGCGGCAGGAGCCGTCGAGGGTCGCGAGAAAGCCCCGTTCGCAGGAAACCGCGTCGAAGGTCGGCTGGTCGTTCACCGCCGCGAGCAGCGTGTCTATGCGCTCGTCATCGATGCGGCTTTCGATGCAGATGGCGCCCTGGGCGGGTGCGGGCGGGAAATCCTGGGGATCGAGAATATCGGTCGCGATCTCCCCCCTGTTCAGGCGCTTCAAACCGGCAAGCGCCAGAAGCGTCGCGTCCACCTGGCCTTCCGCGAGTTTGCGCAGCCTCGTGTCCACCTGGCCGCGAAAGGTAACGACGTTGAGATCGGGGCGCAGACGCCGGACGAGGGCTTGCCGGCGCAGGGAGGACGAGCCGACGGTCGCGCCCTGCGGCAGGTCGATCAAGGTCCGCGCACTGTGGCCGACGACAGCGTCGCGAAAATCCTCGCGAGGCAGATAGGTGGAGAGATGAAGCCCATCAGGCAATTTCGTCGGCATGTCCTTGGCCGAATGCACGGCGAAATCCAGTTCGCCGGCGCTGAGCTTCGCTTCCAGTTCCTCGGTAAAAAGGCCCTTGCCGCCGATCTCGGCCAGCGACCGATCGGTGATGCGGTCGCCCTTGGTTGTCAGAGCCACGACCTCGAACATATCTTCCGGCAGGCCATGTGCCGCCATCAGGCGATCGCGGGCTTCGTAAGCCTGGGCGAGCGCCAGCAGGCTGCCGCGCGTGCCGATCCTGAAAGGTTTTGTTTGCATCCGCTTTGATCCGTTGTTACCGACAGTCCTCGTAAACAGGTTTCCACTTCACCGCAATTAGCGAACAGGTTCCATGGCGCCGCGGCTACGCATTCTTGGCATCGAAACGAGCTGCGACGAGACCGCCGCGGCGGTGGTCGAACGTGGCGAGAACGGCGGTTCGACCATACTCTCCGACGTGGTGCTGAGCCAGTTGGACGAGCACAGTGTCTATGGCGGCGTGGTGCCGGAGATTGCCGCGCGCGCCCATGTCGAGGCGCTCGACACGCTGATCGAAGAGGCGTTGACGCGCGCCAATGTCAGCCTCGCCGACATCGACGCGATTGCCGCGACCTCGGGGCCGGGCCTGATCGGCGGTCTGCTTGTCGGGCTGATGACGGGCAAGGCGATCGCGCGGGCGGTGAACAAGCCGCTCTATGCCATCAACCATCTCGAAGGCCATGCCCTGACGGCACGGCTGACGGACGGGCTTTCTTTCCCCTATCTCATGCTGCTGGTTTCCGGCGGTCACACGCAGTTGATCTTGGTGCGCGGCGTCGGGGTGTACGAGCGCTGGGGCACGACGATCGACGATGCGCTGGGCGAGGCCTTCGACAAGACGGCGAAGCTTCTCGGCCTACCCTATCCGGGCGGCCCCGCCGTCGAGCGCGCGGCGCGGAGCGGCAACCCCGATCGCTTTGACTTCCCCCGGCCGCTGGTTGGCGAAGCACGGCTTGATTTTTCGTTTTCGGGGCTGAAGACGGCCGTTCGCCAGGCGGCAAACTCCATTGCGCCCGTCACCGAGACCGACATCGCCGATATCTGCGCATCATTCCAAAGAGCGATCTCGCGCACGCTGAAGGACCGCATCGGACGCGGGCTGCAGCGCTTCAAACAGGAATTTCCGCCGCTTGCCGAAAAGCCGGCGCTTGTCGTTGCCGGCGGCGTTGCCGCCAACCTGGAGGTGCGCGGGACATTGCAGGCGCTCTGCGACGGCCAAGGGTTTCGCTTCATCGCGCCGCCGCTCAATCTTTGCACCGACAATGCGGTGATGATCGCCTGGGCGGGGCTGGAGCGCATGGCGACCGGCGCGCCGCCTGACGATCTCGACGTGCAGCCGCGTTCGCGCTGGCCGCTGGATGCCGCTGCTGCGGCTCTTATCGGTTCTGGAAAACGGGGAGCAAAGGCATGAGCGCCGCAGACCTTGACGCCAGCGAACGCATTGCCGTCATCGGCGCCGGCGCTTTCGGCACGGCCCTTGCAACGGTCATCGCCCTCAACGGCCGGGGTCAGGTAACGCTCGTCGGCCGCGATCCGGCGTTGATGGCGGACCTCATCTCCGAGGGAGTGCACGAAGCGGCGCTGCCGGGTATCCAACTGCCCGATTCGCTCCGCTATTCGGCTGAGCCGGAGGCGGTCGGCGATGCCACGATCGTGCTCTTCGCCATGCCGTCGCAGGCGCAGGCCGATGCCGCTCGCCAATACGGCGCCTATCTGTCGAAGGGTGCCGTCGTCGTCACCTGTGCCAAGGGTATCGACCGGGGAACCGGCAACCTCTTGAGCGAGATGTTGGAGCGGGAGCTTCCGGACCATCCGATCGCCGTCCTTTCAGGGCCAGGTTTTGCCGCGGACATCGCCAAGGGGCTGCCGACGGCGATGGTGATCGCGGCCGCCGACATTGCCATCGCTGAACGCCTGGCGCAGACGATTTCTAGCCGAACGTTCCGCCTCTACCCCTCCTCCGACCGCATCGGCGTCCAGCTCGGCGGGGCGTTGAAGAATGTGCTGGCAATCGCCTGCGGCATCGTCGAGGGCGCCGGCATCGGCGATTCGGCGCGAGCCGCGCTCATCAGCCGCGGCCTTGCCGAGATGTCGCGCCTGGTGGCGGCCAAGGGTGGCAAGGCGGAGACCGTGCGCGGTCTTTCCGGTCTTGGCGATCTCGTTCTGACCGCGACCAGCCATCAGTCACGCAACCTGCGCTTCGGCATCGCGCTCGGGCAAGGCGAGACGGCCGACCCCGCGCGCGGCGATCTCGTCGAAGGAGCCTTTGCCGCCTCGGTCGCGGCCACGCTTGCGGCAGCGCTCAACATCGAGATGCCGATAACCGATGCGGTATCGGCGATCGTCGACGGCAAGCTCGAGGTGGCGGCCGCCATAGACCAATTGATGAGCCGGCCGATCACCACGGAATAGCCGGTCGAACCATGAGGAGAGATTGAACAATGTTGTTTGCACTGCTCTGCAAAGACAAGCCCGGCCAGCTGGCCCTGAGGCTTGAGACCCGTCCCGCCCATGTCGAGCATCTGAACAGGCTCGATGCTGAGGGCACGCTGAAGATGGCCGGACCCTTCCTCGACGCCGACGGCAAGGCCTGCGGCAGCCTTGTCATCGTCAGCGCCGAAACGCTCGATGCGGCAAAGGCGCTTGCCGACGCCGATCCCTTCGCCAAGGTTGGCCTGTTCGAGAGCGTCGACATCAAGCCGTTCAACTGGGTCTTCAAGAATCCGGAGGCATGAGCATGGCCCATTGGCTCTACAAGTCCGAACCCCATGCCTGGTCCTGGGAAGCCCAGAAGCAAGCGGGAGAAAAGGGCACGGAGTGGACCGGCGTGCGCAACTATCAGGCCCGCAACAACATGCGTGCCATGAAGATCGGCGACAAGGGCTTCTTCTATCACTCCAACGACGGGCTGGAGATCGTCGGTATCGTCGAGGTGGCGGCTCTGTCCCATCCTGATTCGACCGCTGCCGGCGATGCACGTTGGGACTGCGTCGACATTCGCGCGGTCCGCGATGTGCCAAGGCCGGTGTCGCTGAAGGAAATCAAGGCCAGTCCGAAGCTGGCCAAGATGGCTTTGGTCACGTCAATGCGTCTTTCGGTGCAGCCCGTGACCGACGAGGAATATCTCGAAGTCTGCCGCATGGGCGGCCTCGACAATCCGCCACGCTGAGGCGACCGGCGTGAAGACCGATCCGGCGACCTTCATTCGCGCCAACACCTCTCTCATGGCGCCGCCGCATGTGCCCGAAATCCGTCTGCACCTGGCAAGCGAAGCCCACGATCTTTGGCTGAAGACGGAAGAAGAGATCGAGGAGATCGGTTTGCCTCCGCCGTTCTGGGCGTTTGCCTGGGCGGGCGGGCAGGGGCTTGCGCGCTACGTGCTCGACAATCCCGACCTTGTCGCCGGCAAGACCGTACTGGATTTTGCAAGCGGCTCCGGGCTGGTGGCGATCGCCGCGGTGCGCGCCGGGGCGAAAGAGGTCGTCTCCTGCGACGTCGACCCCTGGGCCGGAACGGCCATTTCCCTCAACGCCGCTGAAAATGACGTGCTGATCCGTTTCGTCGGAGAGGATCTCGTCGGCGGGCCGGTGGAGGCGGATGTCGTGCTTGCCGGCGACGTCTTTTACGATCGCGAATTTGCCGACAGGCTAAATCCCTGGTTCAGGGATCTGGCGCGTGCCGGCCTAACCGTCCTCGTCGGCGATCCCGGCCGGGCCTATCTGCCTAGGGAGCATCTGGCGTTTCGTGCGAGCTACGAAGTGCCCGTCACGCGCGCCCTGGAAGACAGCGAAGTGAAGAAGACGACGGTCTGGCAGTTTTCCGCCGGCTGACGGCTCTATCTTTTTGTTTTCACGCAATTCCGGACGGAAAGCCGTTTCACACTTTTCCTGGAACTACTCAGGGCCGAATGACGCAGACGCCCTGCTCGTGCGAACAAGGGTCGGCCATCGTCGCGACATGCACGACCTTGGCGTTCGGACGTGGTTGCTCGGCGAAGAGGGCCGGATTGGTGCCGTAGCCGCTCGAAGTCACGTAGGTGCCGCCGCCGGTGCGCAGCACCGAGTTGGCGCCGGCATAGTTGCCGACCTGATCATAGTCCGACTGATTGGTCGAAATGATCGTGACCGTGCTGCCCGCGTTTGCCACGGAGGATAGCTGCGGCCGCCAGCGCGGGCCGTAGACGTCGAAATTCACGCTGACATCGCCGCGATTGAAGAAGTCATTGCGGTTGCGATCGCGGTTGGCGAAGGATTTGCGACCGAAATTGTGGCGGTCGAAGGGAAGGCGATTGTCGGTGACGCCAAGCCCCCGTCGAAAATCGAACCGATGACGGTCGTTGAAACGCCCGAAGCCGCCGGACGCGAAATGCTGCTGCCGCATGAAGCTGCGTCCACCGTGGAAATCACCGGCGGCGGATGGAAGCGCGATCGCGACGGTGGCGGCCGCGAGGAGCATGGCCCCAGCTTTGACAAGGTGCGCAATCATCGCTTCACACTCCCTCAGGTTAACAAAATGTTAACGCCAGATTGCAGGAAAACGCGACGCAAGTCCACGCGAGACATGGGGAAAGCGACCAAATAGTTAATAGTGGCAACGAAGTAGTTATAATACACTCGGCTCGTAGATGTATCGCAGCACCACTTTGGCAACCCGAATCGATTAAATTCGGCACTCTTATCAATAGTTCTTGTCGTAAGGCATTTCCGTCATTAAACGTCGCCCATGATGCAGCGCACGCAAAGAATTTTGTCATTCGTGTGTTGCCCCGGGCCCCGCCCGAGATAAAGCGCATCGTAACGCCGCGAGGTTCTGATGGCGAACGTCACACAAAACCGGCCCTTGTCGCCGCACCTTCAAATCTACAAGCCTATTCCGACGATGGTCATGTCGATCCTGCACCGCATCACCGGCGGCGCGCTCTATTTCGGCACGCTCTTGGTTGCATGGTGGCTGATCGCCGCCGCGACCGGTCAGGCCTATTTCGAATGGGTCAACTGGATCCTCGGTACGATCCTCGGGCGGCTCGTGCTGTTCGGCTATACCTGGGCGCTCCTGCACCACATGCTTGGCGGTTTCCGCCATTTCATGTGGGACCTCGGTCATGGTTTCGGGAAGGAGTTCTCCACCAAGCTCGCCAAGGCCAATCTCGTCGGTTCGCTCTGTCTGACGGTTATCGTCTGGGCGATCGGCCTCGCCATCCGTTTCTGAAGGTATTCTTTCATGGATATGCGCACTCCCTTGGGCAAAGTCCGTGGCCTTGGCTCAGCCAAGTCCGGAACGGAGCACTTCTGGCGCCAGCGGCTGACCGCCGTCGCCAATGTGCCGCTCATCATTTTCTTCGTCATTTTTCTCATGATCTACGCCGGCGCGCCCTATGCCGACGTGGTTCACGCCCTGTCCAACCCCTTCGTGGCTGTGATCATGGGGCTAATGGTCATTTCCGGCGTCATTCACATGAAGCTCGGCATGCAGGTGATCATCGAGGACTATGTCCACGGCGAGTTCTTCAAGCTCGCCCTTCTCATGCTCAACACCTTCTTTGCGATCCTCGTGGCGGGGCTCTGTCTTTTCGCCATTCTGAAGATCGCGTTCGTAGGATAATTGCATCATGGCACCGAATTCACCCGCTCAGAACGGCAAGGCCTACAAATACGTCGACCACTCCTATGACGTGATCGTCGTCGGCGCCGGCGGCGCCGGCCTGCGCGCCACGCTCGGCATGGCCGAGCAGGGCTTCCGCACCGCCTGCATCACCAAGGTCTTCCCGACCCGCTCGCACACCGTTGCCGCCCAGGGCGGGATCGCCGCGTCGCTGCGCAACATGACGCCCGACAGCTGGCAGTGGCACCTCTACGACACCGTCAAGGGCTCCGACTGGCTCGGCGACGTCGATGCCATGCAGTATCTGACCATGGAAGCGCCGAAGGCGGTCTATGAGCTTGAGCACTACGGCGTTCCGTTCTCGCGCAACGAGGAAGGCAAGATCTACCAGCGTCCGTTCGGCGGTCACATGCAGAACTATGGAGAAGGCCCGCCGGTGCAGCGCACCTGCGCCGTCGCCGACCGCACCGGCCACGCCATCCTGCATACGCTCTACGGCCAGTCGCTGCGCAACAACGCCGAATTCTTCATCGAATATTTCGCGCTCGACCTGATCATGTCGGAAGACGGCAGCCGTTGCACCGGTGTCGTCGCCTGGTGTCTCGATGACGGCACGATCCATCGCTTCTCCGCCAAGATGGTGGTGCTGGCGACCGGCGGCTACGGCCGCGCCTATTTCTCGGCGACCTCCGCCCATACCTGCACCGGCGACGGCGGCGGTATGGTGGCCCGCGCCGGCCTGCCGTTGCAGGACATGGAGTTCGTTCAGTTCCACCCGACCGGCATCTATGGTTCCGGCTGTCTGATCACGGAAGGCGCGCGCGGCGAAGGCGGCTATCTCGTCAACTCCGAGGGCGAGCGCTTCATGGAGCGCTATGCGCCGTCCGCCAAGGACCTTGCCTCACGCGACGTCGTCTCGCGCTGCATGACGCTGGAAATCCGCGAAGGCCGGGGCGTCGGCAAGAACAAGGACCACATCTTCCTGCATCTCGACCACCTCGATCCGGCGGTCCTGCACGAGCGGCTGCCGGGCATCTCGGAATCGGCGAAGATCTTCGCCGGCGTCGATGTCACGCGCGAGCCGATCCCGGTTCTGCCGACCGTCCATTACAATATGGGTGGCATTCCGACGAACTATTGGGGCGAAGTACTGAACGCCGACAGCAGCAATCCGGAACGCGTCATTCCCGGCCTGATGGCCGTCGGTGAAGCGGGCTGTGCCTCCGTGCACGGTGCAAACCGCCTTGGCTCGAACTCGCTCATCGACCTCGTGGTCTTCGGCCGCGCCGCTGCAATCCGCGCCGGCGAGGTCATCGACCGCGCATCGCCGGTGCCGAACCTCAACGTTGCCGCCTGCGACAGGATCATGGATCGCTTCGATCGCCTGCGCCACGCAAGCGGTGGTACGCCGACGGCAGTGCTGCGCGAAAAGATGCAGCGCGCCATGCAGGAAGATGCCGCCGTGTTCCGTACGCAGGAATCGCTGGAATCCGGCTGCCGGCGCCTTTCGGCGATCTGGAAGGAACTTTCGGACGTCAAGGTCAGCGACCACTCGATGATCTGGAACTCGGATCTGGTCGAGACGCTCGAACTGCACAACCTCATGGCAAACGCGATCACCACGATCTACGGCGCCGAGGCCCGCAAGGAAAGCCGCGGCTCGCATGCCCGCGAAGACTACACGGAAGGCGCATTCGCCGGCCGCGACGACGTCAACTGGCGCAAGCATACGCTCGCCTGGGTCAACGACGCGGGCGACGTCAAGCTCGACTACCGCCCGGTCCACACCGAGCTGATCGCAGAGGGCATCGATCCCAAGAAGATCGCGCCCAAAGCTCGCGTCTATTGATCCCAAGAGGAACCGGACATGGTTGAACTCGCTCTCCCCAAGAACTCACAGATGCGCGAAGGCAAGGTCTGGCCGAAGCCGGCCGGTGCCAAGAACACGCGCGAATTCCGCGTTTATCGTTGGAACCCTGATGACGGTCAGAATCCGTCGATCGACACATTTTATGTCGATGTCGACAATTGCGGTCCGATGGTGCTCGATGCACTGCTCTACATCAAGGACAAGGTGGACCCGACGCTGACGCTGCGGCGTTCCTGTCGCGAGGGCATTTGCGGTTCCTGCGCGATGAACATCGACGGCACCAACACGCTCGCCTGCACCAAGGGCATGGACGAGATCAAGGGCACGGTGAAG
Organism: Rhizobium sp. RAF56; assembly: GCF_052113965.1. Classification (NCBI taxonomy): domain Bacteria; kingdom Pseudomonadati; phylum Pseudomonadota; class Alphaproteobacteria; order Hyphomicrobiales; family Rhizobiaceae; genus Rhizobium; species Rhizobium sp. RAF56. Next base: position 77,723 of record NZ_JBFRDU010000009.1, on the reverse strand, counting down.
ATCTATCCGCTGCCGCACCTGCCGGTCGTCAAGGATCTGGTGCCGGACTTGAGCAATTTCTACGCCCAGCACCGCTCCATCGAACCCTGGCTGAAGACGGTCTCGCCGACGCCGGCCAAGGAATGGCAGCAGAGCCACGAGGATCGCCAGAAGCTCGACGGCCTCTACGAATGCATCCTGTGCGCATGCTGCTCGACCTCCTGTCCGAGCTACTGGTGGAATGGCGACCGCTACCTCGGTCCGGCCGTCCTGCTGCAGGCTTACCGCTGGCTGATCGACAGCCGAGACGAGGCAACCGGCGAACGCCTCGACAATCTCGAGGATCCCTTCCGACTCTATCGCTGCCACACGATCATGAACTGCGCGCAGACCTGCCCGAAGGGTCTGAACCCGGCCAAGGCGATCGCCGAAATCAAGAAGATGATGGTCGAGAGGCGCGTCTGACCGCACTCTCTTATATGCGAAGATACGAAGGCGGGCCCGAACGGGCGCGTCTTCGTGTCGCCGGACCGGCAAATGCGCTCAAGAACCTCGTCTACGCTCGTGAATCACTGAGCAGTTGCACAATTCTCATGTGTTACCGGTTGATTAACCATTGTCTTTTACGATAATTCCGCCTTGATTGCGCGCCAACTTCCATAGGCAAAGGCCGGAAATTTCAGGAGTATGAGGATGCGATTCAAATATGCGGCGACCGCAGCCGTCATGGGATTGGCGCTCGCCGGTTGCCAGCGCACTGCATATAACGACTCCAATCTCAGCTATTCGCCTCCTCCTTTGCAGGCGGCGCCGATGGGCTCGGTCCAGGCCGGACAGCTCCCGGATCCGACGGCATCGCAGTTCCCGGCCGCGCCGACAACGACGCCCGGCGCCGGCGCCATGGGGGACAATACCCAGCTCGCCTCCAACGCGATGGACGTCACCAAGGAATCCATGGTCGGCAGCTGGAAGGTCAACAGCAGCGGCAAGAGCTGTGACATGTTCCTGACGCTCACCAATCTCGGCAGCGGCTCGCGCGGCGGTACGCGCGGTTGCGTCGGCGAGCTGACGGCGATGGGTTCCTGGGAAGTTTCCGGCAAGCAGGTGGTGATCAAGGATCGCAACGGCGGCTCCCTCGGCACGCTCTACAAGACGGCCGACTCCCGCTTCGACGGCTCCACGGCCTCCGGCCAGTCGATCAGCCTCAGCCGATAGGGCGGCGGCCAACCGGCCGCGCTGTGCCACACAGGCGGATATCTCCCCATGCAGCCAATGCCGGACTATTCGATCAGCGTCAGCGAGCATCTAAAGACGCTGGCGGCGGCTGGCAAGCTGCAAGTGGATGCGGCGCAGATGGTGGTGGCGAAGAGCCTCGATCACGTTCTTTCTGAAATAAAGGAAAAGCAGCCGGCCGCGAAAGCCAGCGCGCTCGGGTGGCTGTTTGCCGCGCGAAAGAAGCCCGCGCACCGAGTCAAAGGCCTCTATATCCACGGCAGCGTCGGCCGCGGCAAGACCATGCTGATGGACATGTTCTTTGCCATGGCGCCCTCGGCGCGCAAGCGGCGGGCGCATTTTCATGAATTCATGGCCGACGTTCACAATCGCATCGCCGCCCATCGGCTGAAGTTCAAGAACGGCGAGACCAAGCAGGCCGATCCCGTGGCGCCGGTCGCGGCGGATCTTTTCGCCCAAGCTGAGCTGCTCTGCTTCGACGAGTTCACCGTCACTGATATCGCCGACGCCATGATCCTGTCGCGGCTGTTTTCCGAACTCTTCGCCCATGGCTGCGTCCTGATCGCCACTTCGAACGTGGAGCCGGACAATCTCTATCGCGACGGCCTCAACCGCGGCCTCTTCCTGCCCTTCGTCGATCTTCTCAAGAAGCATGTGGACGTCGTCACGCTGGACTCGCCGACCGACTACCGCATGGAAAAGCTGAACAGCCAGCCGGTCTACCTGACGCCGCTCGATCCCCGGACGGACATGGCGATGGACGCCTCCTGGGCGCAGGCGCTGCATGGACGCAAGGCGCAGCCGGCGGAGATTGCGATGAAGGGCCGCAAGATCCGCGTGCCGCTCGCAGCCGACCGGATGGCCCGCTTCAGCTTTGCCGACCTCTGCGACACGCCGCTCGGCGCTGCGGACTTTCTGGCGATCGCCGGGCGCTTCGATACGATTTTCCTCGATCACGTGCCGCAGCTCGGGCCGGAAAAGCGCAATCAGATCAAGCGTTTCATTATTCTGGTCGACGCCTTCTACGATCAAGGCATCCGCCTCTACGTTTCCGCGGCGGCGATGCCGGAGGACCTTCTTGTCGCGAAACGTGGCACGGAAGCCTTCGAATTCGACCGCACGGCCTCGCGTCTTTTTGAAATGCGCAGCGCTGAATATCTCGCCTCCACCCGTTCCAGGCGGGCCGCGGAGTAACGTTTTAGTGACAAGATAACTTACGTTTACGTAAGAAAATTCGCATCTAACCGATTGAAATTCCTCGTCGCAAAATTATTGTTTGCCATTTTTGACCGTTGGGGCTAAGCGATTGCGACGCTGGGCGGATGCTGCAAGGGCATTTGCAACGGATTTTGATCGCAAAGGATATAGCGAAAATGGCGCGCAACAAAATCGCACTTATTGGTTCTGGCATGATCGGCGGTACGCTTGCCCATCTCGCCGGCCTGAAGGAACTCGGCGATATCGTCCTGTTCGACATCGCCGACGGCATTCCCCAGGGCAAGGGCCTCGATATTGCCCAGTCCTCGCCGGTCGAAGGTTTCGACGCCAACCTGACGGGTGCCAGTGATTATTCCGCCATCGAAGGTGCTGATGTCTGCATCGTCACCGCCGGCGTGCCGCGCAAGCCCGGCATGAGCCGCGACGACCTCCTCGGCATCAACCTCAAGGTCATGGAACAGGTCGGCGCCGGCATCAAGAAGTATGCCCCGAATGCTTTCGTGATCTGCATCACCAACCCGCTCGACGCCATGGTCTGGGCTCTGCAGAAGTTCTCGGGCCTCCCGGCCAACAAGGTCGTCGGCATGGCTGGCGTGCTCGACTCGTCGCGCTTCCGCCTGTTCCTCGCCAAGGAATTCAACGTTTCCGTCCAGGACGTTTCCGCCTTCGTGCTCGGCGGCCACGGCGACACCATGGTGCCGCTGCCGCGCTACTCGACCGTCGGCGGCATTCCGCTTACCGACCTCGTCACCATGGGTTGGATCACCAAGGAACGCCTCGAAGAGATCGTCCAGCGCACCCGTGACGGCGGCGCCGAAATCGTTGGCCTCCTGAAGACCGGTTCGGCCTACTATGCCCCGGCCGCTTCCGCCATCGAAATGGCCGAAGCCTACATCAAGGACAAGAAGCGCGTGCTGCCCTGCGCCGCCCACCTCTCCGGCCAATACGGCGTGAAGGACATGTATGTCGGCGTGCCCACGGTCATCGGCGCCGGCGGCGTCGAGCGCATCATCGAGATCGACCTGAACAAGGCCGAGAAGGAAGCCTTCGACAAGTCTGTCGGCGCTGTCGCCGGCCTTTGCGAAGCTTGCGTCAATATCGCTCCTTCCCTGAAGTAATCGTCGCGTTCCAACAGGAATAGATTCCATGAACATTCATGAATATCAGGCCAAGGCTCTGCTGAAGGGCTACGGTGCACCGGTCGCGGAAGGCGTGGCTATCCTTAGGGTTGAGGAAGCGGAAGCCGCCGCCAAGTCGCTCCCCGGCCCGCTCTATGTGGTCAAGAGCCAGATCCACGCCGGCGGCCGCGGCAAGGGCAAGTTCAAGGAGCTTTCGCCGGAAGCCAAGGGCGGCGTTCGTCTTGCCAAGTCGATCGACGAAGTCGTCGCGCACTCCAGGGAAATGCTCGGCAATACCCTCGTGACGGCGCAGACCGGTGAAGCGGGCAAGCAGGTCAACCGCCTCTACATCGAAGACGGCGCCGACATCGCTCGCGAACTTTATTGCTCGCTGCTGGTCGATCGTTCGGTCGGCAAGGTCGCGTTCGTCGTTTCGACGGAAGGCGGCATGGACATCGAGGCCGTCGCTCACGACACGCCCGAGAAGATCCACACCATCGCCATCGATCCGGAAACCGGCGTGACGGCCGCCGACGTTGCGGCGATCTCGAAGGCCCTCGAACTGACCGGCGCTGCCGCTGAAGACGCTAAGTCGCTCTTCCCGGCGCTCTACAAGGCCTTCAACGAGAAGGACATGGCTCTCCTCGAAGTCAATCCGCTGATCGTCATGAAGGATGGCCACCTGCGCGTCCTCGACGCCAAGATGTCGTTCGACGGCAACGCGCTCTTCCGCCATGACGACGTCAAGGCGCTGCGCGACGAGACCGAGGAAGACGCCAAGGAAATCGAGGCCTCGAAGTGGGACCTCGCCTATGTCGCGCTCGACGGCAACATCGGCTGCATGGTCAACGGCGCGGGCCTTGCCATGGCGACCATGGACATCATCAAGCTTTACGGCAAAGAGCCGGCCAACTTCTGCGACGTCGGCGGCGGCGCCGGCAAGGACAAGGTGGCGGCGGCCTTCAAGATCATCACCGCTGACCCCAAGGTGGAAGGCATTCTCGTCAACATTTTCGGCGGCATCATGAAGTGCGATGTCATTGCCGAAGGCGTTGTCGCGGCCGTCCAGGAAGTCGGTCTGAAGGTTCCGCTCGTCGTGCGCCTCGAAGGCACCAATGTCGAGCTCGGCAAAAAGATCCTGAACGAGTCGGGTCTCGCGATCACGGCGGCTGACGACTTGGACGATGCGGCCAAGAAGATCGTCGCGGCGATCAACGGCTAATTTTGAAGGACCGGAAATAAATGTCCATTCTCGTTAACAAGAACACCAAGGTCCTCGTTCAGGGCCTGACCGGCAAGACCGGCACGTTCCACACCGAACAGGCGCTTGCCTATTACGGCACCCAGATGGTCGGCGGCATTCACCCGAAGAAGGGTGGAGAAACCTGGACCGGCTCGAAGGGCGAAAGCCTGCCGATCTATGCCACCGTTGCCGAAGCCAAGGAAAAGACCGGCGCCGACGCGTCCGTCATCTACGTTCCGCCGGCAGGCGCCGCCGACGCGATCATCGAGGCGATCGACGCGGAGATCCCGTTCATCACCTGCATCACCGAGGGCATCCCGGTCATGGACATGGTGCGCGTCAAGGCTCGCCTCGACCGCTCCAAGTCGCGACTGCTTGGGCCCAACTGCCCGGGCATCCTGACGCCGGAAGAGTGCAAGATCGGCATCATGCCGGGCTCGATCTTCCGCAAGGGCTCGGTCGGTATCGTTTCGCGCTCCGGCACGCTCACCTACGAAGCGGTGTTCCAGACCTCGAACGAGGGCCTCGGCCAGACGACGGCCGTCGGCATCGGCGGCGACCCGGTCAAGGGCACCGAGTTCATCGACGTGCTCGAAATGTTCCTCGCTGACGAAGCCACCCAGTCGATCATCATGATCGGCGAAATCGGTGGCTCTGCCGAGGAAGACGCGGCACAGTTCCTGAAGGACGAAGCCAAGAAGGGCCGCAGGAAGCCGATGGCCGGCTTCATCGCCGGTCGTACGGCGCCGAAGGGCCGCACGATGGGTCACGCCGGCGCTGTCGTTTCCGGCGGCAAGGGCGATGCCGAATCGAAGATCGCGGCGATGGAATCGGCAGGCATCCGCGTGTCGCCGTCGCCGGCGCGCCTCGGCAAGACGCTGGTCGAAGTCCTGAAGGGCTGATCGAAGATTTCTCCGGGCAGGGGCGCAACCCTGTCCTTGCCCGGCACACCTTTGATGCACTGCCGCCAGTCGGGCGGCATAGGCACATGCGGCGGTGGAACCGCCGGCAAACCAATCAAGCTGGGAGGCGGACAACGTCCGCATATCACCATGGCAAGGCAAGAAGCCAACGAGCAGTTTCAGATTACCTCGTTCCTCGACGGCGCCAACGCGGCCTATATCGAGCAGCTCTATGCGCGCTACGAGCAAGATCCGGCCTCGGTCTCGGCCGAATGGCAGTCCTTCTTCAAGGCGCTGGAAGACAGCCCGGAAGACGTGCGGCGCGCGGCCAAGGGCGCATCCTGGCAGCGCAAGAACTGGCCGATCGCGGCCGGCGGCGATCTCGTCAACGCGCTCGACGGCAACTGGGCCGTTGTCGAAAAGGCGATCGAAACCAAGGTGAAGGCCAAGGCTGAAGCTGCCGGCGTGCCGCTTGCCGCGGCCGATGTCTTGCAGGCGACGCGCGATTCCGTGCGCGCCATCATGATGATCCGCGCCTACCGCGCCCGCGGCCACCTGCACGCCAAGCTCGATCCGCTCGGCATCGCAGCCCCGGTCGAGGACTACAAGGAACTGTCGCCGGAAAACTACGGCTTCACCGCAGCCGACTACGACCGCAAGATCTTCATCGACAACGTGCTTGGCCTCGAATACGCGACCATCCGCGAGATGATCGAGATTCTCGAGCGCACCTACTGCTCGACGCTCGGCGTCGAGTTCATGCACATGTCCAACCCCGAGGAAAAGGCCTGGATTCAGGAGCGCATCGAGGGACCTGACAAGGGCGTTGCCTTCACCCCGGAAGGCAAGAAGGCGATCCTGCAGAAGGTGATCGAAGCGGAAGGCTACGAGCAGTTCCTTGACGTCAAGTTCAAGGGCACCAAGCGCTTCGGCCTCGACGGCGGTGAATCGCTGGTACCCGCGCTCGAGCAGATCCTCAAGCGCGGCGGCCATCTCGGCCTGAAGGAAGTCGTGTTCGGCATGGCCCACCGCGGTCGGTTGAACATTCTCAGCCAGGTCATGGCGAAGCCGCATCGCGCCATCTTCCACGAGTTCAAGGGCGGCTCCTACGCGCCTGACGACGTTGAGGGCTCGGGCGACGTGAAGTATCATCTCGGTGCTTCCTCCGACCGCGAGTTCGACGGCAACAAAGTGCACCTGTCGCTGACGGCGAACCCCTCGCACCTCGAAATCGTCGATCCGGTCGTCATGGGCAAGGCCCGCGCCAAGCAGGACATCGGCGCGACCCAGTGGGATGGCGACGTCATCCCGCTTTCCGAGCGCGCCAAGGTCATGCCGCTGCTCATCCATGGCGACGCGGCTTTCGCCGGTCAGGGCGTCATCGCCGAAATTCTCGGCCTTTCGGGCCTGCGCGGACATCGCGTCGCCGGCACGATGCACGTCATCATCAACAACCAGATCGGCTTCACCACCAATCCGGCTTACTCGCGCTCGTCGCCCTATCCGTCCGACGTCGCCAAGATGATCGAGGCGCCGATCTTCCACGTCAACGGCGACGATCCGGAAGCGGTCGTCTATGCGGCGAAGGTTGCGACCGAGTTCCGCATGAAATTCCACAAGCCGGTCGTGGTCGACATGTTCTGCTACCGCCGCTACGGCCACAACGAAGGCGACGAACCGTCCTTCACGCAGCCGAAGATGTACAAGGTCATCCGCGCCCACAAGACGGTGTTGCAGATATATTCCCAACGCCTGGTCGCCGAAGGGCATCTGACCGAGGGCGAAGTGGAGAAGATGAAGGCCGACTGGCGCGCCCATCTCGAACAGGAGTTCGAGGCCGGCCAGTCCTACAAGCCCAACAAGGCCGACTGGCTGGACGGCGAATGGTCCGGCCTGCGCACCGCTGACAACGCGGACGAACAGCGCCGCGGCAAGACCGGCTTCCCGATGAAGCAGCTGAAGGAAATCGGCCGCAAGCTGTCGGAAATCCCGGCCGGCTTCAATGCCCACCGCACCATCCAGCGCTTCATGGAAAACCGCGCCAACATGGTGCAGACGGGTGAAGGCATCGACTGGGCGATGGCGGAAGCGCTGGCCTTCGGTTCGCTCGTCAGCGACGGACACAAGATCCGTCTTTCGGGCCAGGATTGCGAACGCGGCACGTTCTCGCAGCGTCACTCGGTGCTCTACGATCAGGAGACCGAAGAGCGCTACATCCCGCTCGCCAACCTGTCGCCGACGCAGGCACGCTACGAAGTCATCAACTCGATGCTTTCGGAGGAGGCCGTACTTGGCTTCGAATACGGCTACTCTCTGGCCCGTCCGAACGCGTTGACCCTCTGGGAAGCCCAGTTCGGCGATTTTGCCAACGGCGCGCAGGTCGTCTTCGACCAGTTCATCTCGTCGGGCGAACGCAAGTGGCTGCGCATGTCCGGTCTCGTCTGCCTGCTGCCGCACGGCTATGAGGGCCAGGGACCGGAGCACTCCTCCGCCCGCCTCGAACGCTTCCTGCAGCTCTGCGCCGAAGACAACATGCAGGTCGCCAATGTCACGACGCCGGCTAACTACTTCCATATCCTGCGCCGCCAGCTGAAGCGCGACTTCCGCAAGCCGCTGATCCTGATGACGCCGAAATCGCTGCTGCGCCACAAGCGCGCGGTTTCCAGCCTGTCGGAAATGGCGGGGGACTCCTCCTTCCATCGCCTGCTGTGGGACGACGCCGAGGTCATCAAGGACGGCCCGATCAAGCTTCAGAAGGATTCGAAGATCCGCCGGGTCGTTCTCTGCTCGGGCAAGGTCTACTTCGATCTCCTGGAAGAACGCGAGAAGCGCGGCATCGACGATGTCTATCTCCTGCGCATCGAGCAGCTCTATCCGTTCCCGGCCAAGGCCCTCATCAACGAGCTCAGCCGCTTCCGCAACGCGGAGATGGTCTGGTGCCAGGAAGAGCCGAAGAACATGGGTGCCTGGTCCTTCATCGACCCCTATTTGGAATGGGTGCTTGCCCATATCGATGCGAAGTACCAGCGCGTCCGCTACACCGGCCGTCCGGCCGCCGCCTCCACGGCGACGGGTCTGATGTCCAAGCATCTGGCACAGCTTGCTGCATTCCTCGAGGATGCGCTCGGCGGATAAGGAGACGGCGCGATGGCATACTTTCATCTGAAATTGCTGCCGCCGCGCCAGACCTTTCCGCATGACGCGACCGAGGAGGAGACGGCGGCGATGCAGCGCCACGCCGCCTATTGGCGGCGCAATGCCGATACGGGGATGGCCATCGCGGTCGGCCCTGTCTTCGATCCCAGGGGTGCCTGGGGAATGGCGGTCATAGAGGCCGCCGACCCCGCCGCCGCAAAAGTCATAGCCGATGCCGATCCGGTCGTTCTCGCCGGCCTCGGCTTCCGGTACGAAATATCGCCGATACCCTCGCTCATCCTCCGGCCGTCCGCCGGAGCCGCCGTCTAACTCCACAACGACTTTCAATTCAGGATTTGAACAATGGCCACAGAAATTCGCGTTCCAACGCTCGGCGAATCCGTCAGTGAGGCGACCGTCGGCACCTGGTTCAAGAAGATCGGCGACGCCGTCAAGGTCGATGAGCCGCTTCTGGAACTGGAAACTGACAAGGTGACGATCGAAGTTCCCTCGCCGGTCTCCGGCACGCTTTCCGAAATCGTCGCCCAGGCGGGCGAAACGGTCGGTCTCGGCGCGCTGCTCGGCCAGCTCGCGGAAGGTGCCGCGGCCGCGGCTCCCGCCAAGGCGGCAGCGCCTGCGATGGCCGCCGCCGCTGCGGCACCGGCTGCCGCTGCGGCTGCACCTGCGTCCTCCATGCCGCCGGCGCCGGCCGCTGCGAAGCTGCTCGCGGAGAGCAACCTCCCGGCCGATCAGGTCGAAGGCAGTGGCAAGCGCGGCCAGGTGCTGAAGGGCGACGTCATCGCAGCGGTCGCAAAGGGCATTTCTGCCCCCGCCGCCGCCCCCGCCGCACCGGCTGCTCCCCGCGCGCCGACGGCCGTCGAGGACGCGCCGCGCGAAGAGCGCGTCAAGATGACCCGCCTGCGCCAGACGATCGCCAAGCGTCTCAAGGATGCGCAGAACACCGCCGCCATGCTCACCACCTACAACGAGGTGGACATGAGCGCGGTCATGAGCCTGCGCAACAAGTACAAGGACGTCTTCGAGAAGAAGCACGGCGTGAAGCTCGGCTTCATGGGCTTCTTCACCAAGGCCGTCACCCATGCGCTGAAGGAACTGCCGGCCGTCAACGCCGAGATCGACGGCACCGACATCATCTACAAGAACTACTGCCACATCGGCATGGCCGTCGGCACCGACAAGGGGCTCGTCGTTCCGATCATCCGCGATGCCGACCAGATGTCCATCGCCGAAGTCGAGAAGGATCTCGGCCGTCTGGCGAAGGCGGCGCGCGACGGCACGCTCGGCATGGCCGACATGCAGGGCGGCACCTTCACCATCACCAACGGCGGTGTCTACGGCTCGCTGATGTCCTCGCCGATCCTGAATGCGCCGCAGTCGGGCATTCTCGGCATGCACAAGATCCAGGATCGCCCGGTCGCCATCGGCGGCCAGGTCGTCATCCGCCCAATGATGTATCTGGCACTGTCCTACGATCACCGCATCGTCGACGGCAAGGAAGCGGTCACCTTCCTTGTGCGGGTCAAGGAAAGCCTGGAAGATCCGGAGCGTCTGGTCCTCGATCTCTAAGACCGATCGGGCCGCTTCGGGCGGCCCTTTCCATTCTCCCGAAAGCTCCCCGATGTCGCTGGATCTGGCCTTTCTTTTCTGCAGCGCGGCGCTGGTGTCGGCCATTCTGCCGGTGCATGCGCACGCCGCGGACTGCCGACAGGCAGACGCGATCTATGCGGACCGGGACGGCGCTTACGAATTGCGGTTTCAGCCGATCGGTTCGCAAACGGCCGCCGCCAGCAACCGGTTCACGATCGGTGTCGCGAATACCACTGTGATCATGGACGGATACGTCATGTCGTCAGAGGATCCGGAGCGGTCGAACGGTCTGTTGATGTTTCGATGCCCCGAGGGCGATGTGACTGGCGCCGATCTCGATGCCTGCACGGTCTGGCAGGGAATGGTTTACGGCGCGGACGCCAAAGGCGATTTCGCCAATCTTCCCGGTGAAGAGGCGGGCGCGGCCGAGCGCGTGCTTTTTGCCGGACTCGGCCCCGCCATCAGGGTCTCGTCCGTCTGGGGCAAGGGCAAGGCGACCGTCGCGCCCTGGGATCTATTAACTTTCAAAGGGTGTGCAAAATGAGCGATGCTCCCGTCCTTCTCGTTACTGGCGGCAGTCGCGGCATCGGTGCCGCGATCTCGCTGGGTGCCGCGCGCCAGGGCTGGCGTGTTGCCGTCAACTACGCGTCGAACCGGGCTGCGGCCGACGCCGTCGTCGCCGAAATCACCGCCGGCGGCGGCGAGGCAATCGCGATTGCCGGCGATGTCGGCAAGGCCGAGGATATCCCGGCAATCTTCGCAGCCGTCGAGCGGCATTTCGGCCGGCTCGACGGCCTCGTCAACAATGCAGGCATCGTCGATATGCCCGCCCGGATCGACGAGATGTCGGCCGAGCGGCTCGAGCGCATGTTCCGCATCAACCTCACCGGCTCGATCCTCTGCGCCGCGGAAGCCGTCCGCCGGCTGTCGAGCCGGCATGGCGGCAAGGGCGGCGTGATCGTCAATATTTCCTCGATGGCGGCGACCCTCGGTTCGGCGTCGCAGTATGTCGATTATGCCGCCTCCAAGGCCGCGATCGATACCTTCACCATCGGCCTGTCGCGCGAGGTGGCTTCCGAGGGTGTGCGGGTCAATGCGGTGAGGCCCGGCGTCATCGATACCGAAATCCATGCCTCCGGCGGCCTGCCGGATCGGGCTAGCGAGATGGCCGCGTCGATCCCCATGCAGCGGCCGGGTACCGCCGGCGAGGTTGCCGATGCCGTGCTCTATCTTCTTTCGCCCCAGGCTTCCTATATAACGGGCGCGATCCTCAATGTGAGCGGCGGACGCTGACGGCAGCGCAAGGGCAAACGCATGCAATATCTATTGGAATTTCTCGGCCTGATGGCCGTGTTCTCGATCTTCATCGTCATGCCAGGGGCAGATTTCGCCGTCGTTCTGCGCCAGAGCATCGTCTATGGCCGCCGCGCTGCGATGATGACCGGGTTCGGCATCGGCCTGTCGCTGTTATTCCACATCAGCTACACCGTCCTTGGGCTTGGCCTGATCGTCTCGAAATCGCTGATGATGTTCGGCCTGATCAAGTGGGCGGGCGTCGCGTATCTCGTCTACCTCGGCATCAAGTCATTTCGCGAACCGGGCTTCCAGGTGCACGAGATCGAGGAGACGTCCGCCGACCGCCCCCCTATTTCGGCCTGGCGCTGCCTTGCCACCGGCTTCGTCACCAATGCGCTGAACCCGAAAGCGGTGATCTTTTTCCTGTCGCTGTTTTCGACGCTGGTTCGCCACGACACCCCGTCGCTGATCCAGTTCGGCTACGGCCTCGGCATGGCTGCCGCGCTGGTTGCCTGGTTTTCGGCGGTCGCCACCTTCTTCACCGTCAAGCCGATCCGCGATCGTTTCATCGCCAGCGGCAAATGGTTCAATCGCATCACCGGAGCGGCGCTGGTCGGCTTCGGCTTTCGTTTGGCGCTCGCCCGCGCCGTCGATTAATCGGATAATCTCAAAAGGAAATAGACCCCATGTCCTATGATGTGATCGTGATCGGTACCGGCCCCGGCGGCTATGTCTGCGCCATCAAGGCGGCTCAGCTCGGTCTCAAGGTCGCCGTCGTCGAGAAGCGCACGACCTATGGCGGGACCTGCCTCAATATCGGCTGCATTCCCTCCAAGGCGCTGCTTCACGCCTCCGAAATGTTCCATCAGGCCGGTCACGGGCTCGATGCGCTCGGCGTCGAGGTTTCCGGCGCAAAGCTCAACCTTGGAAAGATGATGGCGCACAAGGACGCCACCGTGAAGGCCAACGTCGACGGCGTCGCCTTCCTCTTCAAGAAGAACAAGATCGATGCCATCCAGGGAACCGGCAGGATCGTCGCTGCCGGCAAGGTTTCGGTTACCAACGACAAGGGCGAAGTTCGCGAGATCGAAGGCAAGAGCATCGTCATCGCCACCGGCTCCGACGTCGCCGGCATTCCGGGTGTGAAGGTCGATATCGATGAAAAGGTCATCATATCCTCCACCGGCGGTATCGCGCTTGAGAAGGTTCCGGCGACGATGATCGTCGTCGGCGGCGGCGTGATCGGGCTGGAACTTGGTTCCGTCTGGTCGCGCCTCGGCGCGAAGGTCACGGTCGTCGAATATCTCGACACCATCCTCGGCGGCATGGACGGCGAAGTCGCCAAGCAGAGCCAGCGCCTGCTTGCCAAGCAAGGCCTGGACTTCCATCTCGGCGCCAAGGTTACGGGCGTCGAGAAGGCCGGCCATGGCGCCAAGGTTACCTTCGAGCCGGTCAAGGGCGGCGACAAGGTGGTGCTCGACGCCGAAGTTGTGCTGATCGCGACCGGCCGCAAGCCGTTCACCGAGGGCCTGGGACTTCAGGAGGCGGGTGTCGTTCTCGACAATCGCGGCCGCGTCGAGACCGACGGCCACTTCAAGACCAACGTTCCCGGCATCTATGCCATCGGCGACGTCGTCAAGGGCCCGATGCTGGCGCACAAGGCCGAGGACGAGGGCGTGGCGCTTGCCGAAATCCTCGCCGGCCAGGCGGGCCATGTGAACTACGACGTCATTCCGAGCGTCGTCTACACGCAGCCGGAAGTCGCCTCCGTCGGCAAGACCGAAGAGGAACTGAAGGCCGCGGGCGTCGCCTACAAGGCCGGCAAGTTCCCCTTCACCGCCAACGGCCGCGCCCGCGCGATGCAGGCGACCGACGGCTTCGTGAAGATCCTCGCCGACAAGGAGACCGACCGCGTCCTCGGCGGCCACATCGTCGGCTTCGGCGCCGGCGAGATGATCCACGAGATCGCCGTGCTGATGGAGTTCGGCGGCTCGTCGGAAGATCTCGGCCGCACCTGCCATGCGCACCCGACGATGTCGGAAGCGGTCAAGGAAGCGGCACTTGCGACGTTCGCCAAGCCGATCCACATGTGAGGAATGGAAGAGGGCGCCGAGCTTCGGCGCCTCCGTTTGTTGACAAAGCAGTCATTTTCGAGCGCGGTCCGTTCTCTCCGTCGTCCCGGCCTTGGGCCGGGATCCAGCCGCGCCGCGTCGGCGGGCGAAAGAGTCTTTTACGCGCAAAGACTTGCGCGCGCTGGACCCCGGATCGAGTCCGGGGTGACGGCGGATAGGGGTAGCAGATCCTCGGCACAAGCCGTGGCACAAGCCCGGGGATGACGCCGGGTGCGGTTGCGGACGCGCCAAAACGGCGTCGCGCCGAATGTGGCCGAACGCAAGGTGGGAAATGGCAGGCAGCCTGTCGGCTGTGGTGCATTTCGTCAGGTAGAAGCTGCCTGCCGATCGGTTGCGATGTTAGTGGGATACCCGAGGTGGAGGGTCCGAATTCCGCCTTCGGGATATCCCGATCACGAAGCCCTGTTGCACCGTGATCATCGCAGCCAACCATCATCGAACGCCGGATATCGACCCGCTGGTCAACCGGTTCGCGACCCGGCTTCCCTGTCCTTTGACCGCTTCAGGATAATCGCGTTGCCGACGACGGGGATGATTTTCGCCGAAGAATTTTATAAGCACCTGAAATCATTGAATTATAAAAAAATTTCAACTGATTTCATGCCCGTTGCCCAAAACTGTGGTATGGGCGGCTGCTCGCGCCGCAAGTGGAGCCAGTCTGCGGCTACGCAGAAGCCTTAAAGAGAAGGCAAAAGGCCGTTGCGGCCGAGCCAGCCACGGCCAATAGGCCGATTGCATCAGCTATCGTCAGTCGACGGCCGTCACCGTAAATCCCTGTTTGCGCAGGAGCTCGACGAGGCCCTGTTCGCCCGGCAGATGCAGGGCGCCGACCGCCATGAAGACGTTGCCGTTTGCCAGGATCGGCGCGGCGTGCTCGGCCATCACCTTGTTGCGGTCGAGGATGATGCGTTGCTCGAAGGCGGCATAGTCGCCGTCGTCGGTCGCTTCATCCGGAGACACCGTCTTCAGCATCGGCATCGTCGCGCCGATCTGGCCGGAAAGATAAAGGTCGGTCATGGTTTCGACGACATCCTTCATCTTGGTCCCGAGCTCCAGCGTCTGGATCAGCGATTTAAGATGGAACTCGACCGGCAGGTCGGCCATGGCCTGAAGCTGTTCGGTGAGCGTTTCCAGCCCTTTGACCTGCTTTCCGGCCTTGGCTGCCTCGACCGCCAGCTTCTGATCGAGGAACTGCGCGCCGCGGCCCTTGCGGGCGAGTTCGCAGGGCGGCAGCGCCACGACGCTTGCGATCATCCACGGCTGCATGCGCAGGACCGCGGCGAGCGGGATGCCGCGCTCCTTCAGGCCGGCTTCGAGCCGGGCGTTGTCCTCGGCCGAGAGAAACTTGCTGATGGTCGAGCCGTCCGAGAACATGGTGAGCTCGGGCTTGGCGAGCAGCGACATCGCCGCCTTCTTGTCATCGAGGATCTCGTCGGATTCGACGATGATAGTGCTCGCGGCCTGGTTGGCCTCCGGCGCGCCCTTCGGCATGGTCAGCACGCGCGGGTCGGTCACGTGCATGGTGCCAAGCAGCCAGGACGGCTTCAGGCCCGGTTTTTCGATCTTCCAGAATATGCTCTGGCCGTTCGGAACGGCAGCGGCTTCGGCCATCACGGCCGCGTATTTCGCCGGGTCGGAAAGCTTGAGTTCGGCAAGCAGGTTGACCCCACCGCAGGCATCGTCCGCGGCATGGGCGGCAGTCAGCGACAGCAGCGTCAGCAGAAGGCCGGCGGCAAGCGCCGCCGGCAGTGCCGCCACGGCAAGGAAGAGCGCGCCAGCGAGCTTGCTTGCCGTCATTGCCGTCACCTTTTCGCCGGGCACTGAAATCATGTCGGCTCTCCGAAGCCAGGGTTTTACCGCCACCGGTCTACATTGCCTCTGGCGCATATTTCCCTAAGGCGCAGGGTTAACGATCTATTGCGGCAGCGTTTGGTCAGGCGCGCGGATGCGCCCGATCATACACCTCAAGCAGCCGCGACGCATCGACGCCCGTATAGACCTGGGTGGTCGACAGGCTCGAATGGCCGAGCAGTTCCTGGATGGTGCGCAGGTCGCCGCCGCCGGCGAGCAGGTGCGTGGCGAAGGAGTGTCGCAGCGCATGCGGTGTCGCCGTGACCGGCAAGCCAAAGGCGCCGCGCAGCGTCTGCATGGCGCGCTGGATGATGCCTGGCTGCAGCTGGGCGCCGCGCGCCCCGCGAAAGAGCGGGCTGTCGCCCGCCAGATGATAGGGGCACAGCGCGCGGTAACGTTCGACCGCCTCGACGACGGCCGACAGCAGCGGCACGACACGGGTTTTGTTGCCCTTGCCGATGATGCGCATCGATGTGGCGCCGGCACGGATGGCGTCGGCGCGAAGGCCGAGCGCCTCGGAAATACGCAGGCCGCAGCCGTAAAGCAACGACAGGACCGCGGCGTCGCGTGCGGCGATCCAGGGCTCGTCGTGCAGCTGCGCGTCGTGGCTGACGACGGTCAGCGCCTGGCTGTCCGAGAGCGGCTTCGGCAGTGATTTCGGTTGCTTCGGCGAGCGCATGGCGCCGGCGCCGGCTGCGTTGACGAGGCCTTTGCGCTCCAGATGCCGCAGGAAGGAGCGCAGGCCGGCGAGATTGCGGCCAAGCGATCGGGCGCCGGTCCCCTCCTTGCGCCGGGCCGCGAGGAAGGCTCGGAAATCGACAGGCTTGAGGCTGTGGACATCCTTGATGGAGACCGGGCCCGCGAGGTGGCCGGTCAGGAAGGTGAGAAACTGCCGGGTGTCGCGCTCATAGGCGTCGAGCGTGTGCTCGGAGAGGCGCCGCTCCTGGCGCAGCGCGCTCAGCCACAGCTGGCGTTCGGCCATCAGGGCCGGCTCGCCGATGATCAGCAACTCGCCCACGTCGCCTCCTAGAGCCCTTGAATTCAGGATTGCATCTGCCACCTTGAGGGGAGGAAGGTTATGAAATCGCTAACGTCGTGCCACCGTCATGCTTCGATCATATTAAGCCGCGATAGACGAAGGCCAAACACTCGGGATACTCTATGGCGCGCCACGAACCGACCGCATTGGGACAGTTGGCAGAAACCATCGCCTTGGTATCCCAGGGCCAGCCCGGCCACATCGTCGATACGTTGATTGCCGAGCGCGGCCAGAGGATCGTGAAACATCCGGCCTGGCCGCTGCTGCGCCCGTTTCTCTATCTGCTGCTGCGCTATCGCGCGGCGATCGACTTTGCCGACGATATCGCCAACGTGCCCGGTTTCCAGTCGTTCGAATATATGAGCGATTTGCTGCGGCTCGACGTCCGGGTGACGAATGGCGAGCGCATCCCTTCTTCGGGAGGCTTCGTCTTGGTCTGCAATCACCCGACGGGGATTGCCGACGGCGTTGCGGTTTTCGACCTTCTCAAGGCGTGGCGGCCGGACATGATGTTCTTTGCCAACCGCGACGCGGTCCGCGTCAATCCCCGTTTCGCCGAGATGATCATCCCGGTCGAATGGCGCGAGGAATACAAGACCAAGCTCAAGGCTCGCGAGACGCTGAACCTCACCAACGCGGCGGTGCGTGAAGGCAAGGCGACGGTGCTGTTTCCCTCCGGCCGCATTGCCTATTGGGCGAACGGGCGGCTGAACGAGCGGCCGTGGAAGACATCGGCCGTCGGTCTGGCGCGCAAATACGATCTGCCGATCCTTCCGGTGCACATGTCGGCGCGCAATTCCGGCCTCTTCTACTGGTTCGCCAAATGGTCGACGGAGCTGCGCGACATGACTGTTTTCCACGAGCTTTTGAACAAGAAGGGCGACCGTTTCGACTTCCGCGTCGGTCACCTGATCCCGCCGGAGGACCTCGACGGCGACATCAATGCGGTGACGAAGGCGCTGGAGAAGCACACCGTCCACGACCTCCATGCCGACGAGGACGCACGGTTTCAACCGGTCGTCGAACGGACTGAAGGCCGGATGGCCGGCGCCCATTCATTTTGATGATCCGATGAGTTAAAGCGAAGTATGCAACTCCGCTCGATGTTTGCCCAGAATTATCGCTCCTTACGTTCGATCCGAATGGATCTTTGGGACACGACGCTTTTTCTCGGCGAGAATGGCGTCGGCAAATCAAATCTCTATCGCGCACTTCAACTGGTTCAGGCCGCGGTTGCAGGCCGGCTGGTGCATGAGCTCGCGATCGAGGGCGGTAT
Source organism: Rhizobium sp. RAF56 (assembly GCF_052113965.1). NCBI lineage: Bacteria > Pseudomonadati > Pseudomonadota > Alphaproteobacteria > Hyphomicrobiales > Rhizobiaceae > Rhizobium > Rhizobium sp. RAF56. The sequence goes on along the minus strand of NZ_JBFRDU010000009.1, from coordinate 59,693 downwards.
GCTTTCCGTGCTCTGGTCTGGAACGCGGCGTGAAGCCGAGGGGCCGGCGAGGGTGCGGTTTGAAGTCGAGGTTCTTGATGAGGAACGTGCCATCACGTTCCGCTATAGGGTTGAAGTCGGCCTGCGCCCTCCAAAAGCCGCCGCCGGATTTCCGCTCGAGCCGCAGGTCAAGGCAGAGGAGCTAGTCGTCGACCACGGGCGCCGCCCGGTGACGATGATGAAGCGGGCAGGTCCTGCTATCTCCGTGCGCGATGCATCCGGCCGGATGCGGCAATATCCCGATCAGGCACTGACCTCGGAAACGGCGATCGCTCTGCTCGGCGATGCCGGGCACTTTCCTGAGGTCGCCGCCTTTCGGCGGGTCGTGGCCAACTGGCGGTTCTTCCATGGGTTTAGAACGGATCGGTTTTCGCCGCTTCGCCAACCGTGCCTTGCCGTGACTGGCCCGATGCTCGATGAGGACGGTGCGAACATGGCGGCCGTTTTCGCAACGCTCGTGCATACACGGGAGGATACGGTCGACCTCGATCGGATCGTTGCCGCGGCGCTCGGCGGCGCGCGCCTCGTTGTGCCGTTGCCCGGGGAGACCGCGGAATTTGGACTCTCGTTTCCAGATTTCCCGAACAGGGTATTCCAGGCGCGCGAGCTTTCCGACGGTCAGCTCCGCTTTCTTGGTCTTGCGGCGGCGCTCCTGTCCTATCGTCTGCCGCCCCTAGTCGCGCTCAACGAACCGGAGGCGAGCCTGCATCCGGATATGCTGCCGCCGCTTGCCGATATGATCGCGGAAGCGTCGAAAACGAGCCAGATCTGGATCGTTACCCACTCTACGCAGCTGGCGGAGGCGGTTCGTGAGCGGTGCGGTGTGCGGCCGCGCAAGGTGGTTCGCGAAAACGGCGCGACCTGGATCGAGGGTATGCGACTAACAGGCGTCATTGCCGGCGAAAGCGACGATGAAGACTAGGGTGCGGATTGACCAGCGCGCAATGCGATTGATGAGAGTTTGGTCGTCTCAGATAGCAGGCCGAAAGCATGTCGTATCCGGTAGCGACAGCCGAGATTGCCTTTCGAGGAACGGTTCAGTCGCCGACCTATTTGCGCCCGTCGGGCTATATGGCATTGTAGCCGGGCCTCGGGAGGGCGCTCCATGAATGATCCAGGGCAGTTCATTTCGCGATTTCGAGATGTCGTCACCAGCGATGCCGAGCTTCGCGCGGTGGTCGGTCAGCCGGTGGATCGTGCCATCGCCAAAGTCGTTCAGACCATTGACGATCACAGTCGCCAGTTCATCGCCCGCGCGCCTTTTGCCTTCGTTGCATCGGTTGGCGAAGATGGCATGGTCGATGTCTCGCCGAAGGGCGATCCCGCGGGGTTCGTCAAGGTTCTCGACGATCGAACGCTTGCCATCCCCGATCGGCTCGGAAACCGGCGGCTCGATACGTTGCGGAACGTTTTGCGGAATCCCAGCGTCGGTCTGATCTTCTTGATTCCGGGCGTTACCTATACGCTTCGCGTCAGCGGAACGGCGATCATCGTGCGCGATCTGGAGTTGCGCGAATCGATGGCGGTCAACGGCAAGCTTCCCGATCATGTGCTGGTTGTGGACGTCAGGCGGGTGCTTTCCCACTGCCCCAAATGCATGATCCGATCGGCGCTATGGGAGCCGGATGCCTGGCCGGACACGACCGATCTGCCGACATTCGCCGAGACATTGAAGGCACATGCGAAGCTCGCGGAATCAGCCGAAGAGGTTCAGGCGAGCGTCGACAAGGGAAATCGAGAGCGGCTGTATTAAACGCCGATCCCAGGCAAGTGAGTGTCCGGCGGGTTCCATTTTTTAGCGACTGCGGGCATGGTCTGGCGCGATGAGTAAAGATTCGCCCAGTCTGTTTGGCGCCCTGTTCGAGAATGCACCGGCAAACCGCCCGGTGCCCGTGCTGGTGCCGTTGCCGACGCCGACGCCCTATTCCTATGCGGTGCCTGATGGCATGGCCGTCGAGCCCGGTTCTATCGTGCAGGTGCCGCTCGGGCCCCGGCAGGTGATCGGCGTCGTCTGGGACGGCGGCGACGACGAAGGGGTCGATCCGAGGAAATTGCGGCCGATTACCCGCGTCTTCGATTGTCCGCCGCTCGGCCGGGAGATGCGCGATTTCGTCGACTGGGTGGCCGCCTATACGCTCTCGCCGCCGGGCCTGGTGGCGCGCATGGCGCTCAGGGCGCCGGCCGCCTTCGATGCCGAGCCGATGGTCGAGGGGCTGCGTTTCGTAGGTGGCGAGCCGGAGCGGCTGACGCCAGCCCGCACCCGCGTGATGGCAACGGCCGCTGACGGCGCGGCGTGGACGCGCGGCGGCCTTGCCAACGCGGCAGGCGTCTCGGTGAGCGTCGTCGACGGGCTCATCGCCCAAGGTATTTTTGAAACCGTCTTTCTGCCGCCGCCGCCCATCGTTGCAAGACCCGATCCAGCCTTCACCACCCCACGACTGGAAGGTCCCCAGCGCGCCGCGGCGGAAGAGCTTCTCGGCGCGGTCGAAGCCGGCGGCTTTTCCGTGTCGCTGATCGACGGCGTGACGGGATCGGGCAAGACCGAGGTCTATTTCGAGGCCATTGCCGAAACGCTGAGGCGCGGCAAGCAGGTGCTGATCCTGTTGCCCGAGATCGCGCTGACGGCGAGCTTTCTCGAGCGCTTCCAGAGCCGTTTCGGCGCCAAGCCCGCCGAATGGCATTCCGATCTCGCGCCCCGCATGCGTGAGAAGGTCTGGCGGCAGGCTGTTACCGGCGAGGTGCGTGTCGTTGCCGGGGCGCGATCGGCGCTGTTCTTGCCGTTCGAAGACCTTGGCCTCATCATCGTCGACGAAGAGCACGATCCCGCCTACAAGCAGGAAGACCGCGTCTTTTACAATGCCCGCGACATGGCGGTGGTGCGCGGCCGGATCGCCGATTTCCCGGTCGTCCTCGTCTCCGCCACTCCGTCAGTCGAAAGCCGTGTCAACGGCCAGAGCGGGCGCTACAGCACCATCCATATGCCGACACGCTACGGCGAGGCGGCGCTGCCGGATCTGCATCTCATCGACATGCGCCGGCATGCGCCTCAGCGCGGCGGCTTTCTCTCACCCGTCCTCCTGCGCGCCGTCGGCAAGACCGTGGAGCGCGGCCAGCAGGCGCTTCTCTTCCTGAACCGGCGCGGCTATGCGCCGTTAACGCTCTGCCGCGTCTGCGGTCATCGCTTCCAATGCCCGCAATGCTCTAGCTGGCTGGTCGAGCATCGCTTTCGCCATCAGCTGCAATGTCATCACTGCGGGCACAGCGAAAGGACGCCCGAGGCCTGTCCCGAGTGCGGGACGCTCGACCACCTCGTTGCCTGCGGGCCGGGCGTCGAGCGCATCGCCGAGGAGGTGGAGCAGCACTTTCCCGAAGCCCGCACCATCGTTCTCTCCTCCGATCTCATGGGCGGGGTGAAGCGGCTGCGGCTGGAGCTTGAAGCGATCGAGAAAGGCGAGGCGGATATCGTCATCGGCACGCAGCTTGTCGCCAAGGGCCACAATTTCCCGCTGATGACGCTGGTCGGCATCGTCGATGCCGATCTGGGGCTGGCGAACGGCGATCCGCGCGCGGCCGAACGCACCTTCCAGATGCTGTCCCAGGTGACCGGCCGCGCCGGCCGCACTGGATTGAAGAGCCATGGCCTGCTGCAGACCTATCAGCCGCAGCATCCCGTCATGCAGGCAATCGTGTCGGGCGACGCCGGCGCCTTTTACGAGCGTGAAATCGTCGAGCGGGAAAAAGCGGTCCTGCCTCCCTTCGGCCGGCTCGCTTCGATCATCGTCTCGGCGGAGACGCGCCAGGACGCCGAGACGCATGCGCGCGGCATGCGCAACGCCGCACCGCAGGTGCCTGGCATCGCCGTTCTCGGGCCTGCGGAAGCGCCGCTGGCGCTGGTGCGTGGGCGCCACCGCTTCCGCCTGTTGGTGCACGGAAAGCGCAGCTCGGACATGCAAGGCTTCTTGCGCGCCATGCTGGCGGGCGGGCCGAAGGAGCGTGGCTCCGTGCACGTGCAGCTCGATATCGATCCGCAGAGCTTTCTTTGAGGGGGGCAAAGCTTGAGGGATCAGCCCTCCGCGACCGCGAAAGCGCGAGCTGAAATAGGAACAGCTAAAGCCACATTTTCCTGAACGGGCGATCATGCGATAAGAGGCTGATTCACGGGCTGATTTGGGGGCGATCGATGGAGTTCTATTTTCCGACGGAACGCGGCGAGCAACTCGCTTACTGCGCAGCAGGCTTCACGGCGCTCGCCGGGCTCTTCATGATGTTTGCGCCGGGGCTTACGTTTCGTCTGTTCGGTCTGCAGCCAAAAGAGGGGCGGTTCGGAGCCCTGGCCGAGGCCCGCTCGACGATGGGTGGTTTCTATCTCGGCTTTGGTCTTGCGGCGATCTTTCTCGCCCAGCCGATGGTCTATCTGGCGCTCGGGGCGTCGTTCGCCGTGGCCGCCTTCGGGCGCATCCTGGCGATGATGTCGGATCGCGGCGGCGTCGTCAGGAACCTCATACTTCTGGTTGTGCAGATCGTTCTCGCGGCTCTACCGCTCCTTTATGCGCTCGGCTGGTTTGAGGGTTGACGCGCGCAGTATTTTAGCAGGTGATACCGGGCCTGCGGCGATAACTGCCGTTTTTGCCACTAGAAATTCATGGGAAAGGCGTATTCCGCCAATACGCGTGTTGCGAGTCTCAAGATCCTATGTTAGACGGACCCCGAATTTCGGATGAAGCAGGAGGCAGCTCTTGCTGATTTCTGGGGGAAATCAAAACGAATTCAAGGATATGTGGCATCCGCTCGCCGGAAGCTGAATTCTTGGATTGAAATCAGGGAAAAATGTGCCCGTGGCAGACGCATCCCAGCATAATTCTGGTGTCGCAGAACGATATGCCTCGTCGCTGTTCGATCTGGCCCTTAAGGAGGGTGCGGTCGACGCAGTTACCGCTGATCTCAATTCCTTCCAGTCGATGCTGGATGAAAGCGAAGACCTGAAGCGTTTCGTCGGCAGCCCGGTTTTTTCCGCAGAAGATCAATTGAAGGCCATCGACGCGCTTGTCGAAAAGGCCGGCATCGGCAGTTTCTTCGCGAACTTCCTCAGGGTCGTGGCGCGTAACCGCCGCCTCTTCGCCCTGCCGGGAATGATCAAGGCGTTCCGTGAGATTGCTGCCGCGCAACGTGGCGAAATTTCCGCCGAGGTGACCTCGGCTCATGCGCTGACTTCGGCGCAGGAAAACGAATTGAAGGTGGCACTGAAGGGCGTCACCGGCAAAGACGTGACGATCGACGTCACGGTTGATCCGTCAATTCTTGGCGGTCTGATCGTCAAGGTCGGGTCTCGTCAGATTGATACGTCTCTTCGTACCAAACTCTCTACCCTTAAGCTTGCATTGAAAGAGGTCGGCTGATGGATATCCGCGCCGCGGAAATTTCCGCAATTCTCAAAGACCAGATTAAAAATTTCGGCAAAGAGGCTCAGGTCTCGGAAGTCGGCCAGGTTCTCTCCGTCGGTGACGGCATTGCCCGCGTCTACGGTCTCGACAACGTCCAGGCGGGCGAAATGGTCGAGTTCCCGGGCGGCATCCGCGGCATGGCCTTGAACCTTGAGTCCGACAACGTCGGTGTCGTTATCTTCGGCTCCGACCGCGACATCAAGGAAGGCGACACCGTCAAGCGGACCGGCGCCATCGTTGACGTTCCCGTAGGTCCGGAACTACTCGGCCGCGTCGTCGACGCGCTCGGCAACCCGATCGACGGCAAGGGCCCGATCAATGCAACGCGCCGTTCGCGCGTTGACATCAAGGCTCCCGGCATCATTCCGCGCAAGTCGGTTCACGAGCCGATGTCGACCGGCCTCAAGGCCATCGACGCGCTGATCCCGGTCGGCCGCGGCCAGCGCGAGCTGGTCATCGGTGACCGCCAGACCGGCAAGACCGCGATCATTCTCGACGCGATCCTGAACCAGAAGGCCATCCACGATGCCGGCCCGGAGAGCGAAAAGCTGTACTGCGTCTACGTCGCTATCGGCCAGAAGCGTTCTACTGTCGCTCAGTTCGTCAAGGTGCTCGAAGAGCGCGGCGCACTGAAGTACTCCATCATTGTCGCCGCCACCGCTTCCGATCCGGCGCCGATGCAGTACCTGGCACCGTTTGCCGGCTGCACGATGGGCGAATATTTCCGCGACAACGGCATGCACGCCTTGATCGGTTACGACGACCTCTCCAAGCAGGCCGTCGCCTACCGTCAGATGTCGCTGCTGCTGCGCCGTCCGCCGGGCCGCGAAGCCTATCCGGGCGACGTTTTCTACCTCCACTCGCGCCTGCTCGAGCGTGCCGCGAAGATGAACGACGACCAGGGCGCCGGCTCGCTGACCGCTCTGCCGGTCATCGAAACGCAGGGCAACGACGTGTCGGCCTTCATTCCGACCAACGTGATCTCGATCACCGACGGCCAGATCTTCCTTGAAACCGACCTGTTCTACCAGGGCATCCGTCCGGCCGTTAACGTCGGTCTGTCGGTTTCCCGCGTTGGCTCGGCCGCGCAGATCAAGGCGATGAAGCAGGTTGCCGGCTCGATCAAGGGCGAACTTGCCCAGTATCGCGAAATGGCCGCCTTCGCTCAGTTCGGTTCGGACCTCGATGCCGCTACCCAGCGCCTGCTGAACCGTGGCGCGCGCCTGACGGAACTCCTGAAGCAGCCGCAGTTCTCGCCGCTGAAGACGGAAGAGCAGGTTGCGGTGATCTTCGCCGGCGTCAACGGCTACCTCGACAAGCTGCCCGTAAACCAGGTCGGCAAGTTCGAACAGGGCCTGCTCTCCTACCTCCGCTCGGAAGGCAAGGACATTCTCGACGCCATCCGCACGGAGAAGGCCATCAGCGACGGCACCAAGGGCAAGCTTCAGGCTGCAATTGACAGCTTCGCCAAGTCTTTCGCCTGATCGGACGGAACTAGGACGGACCAGGGATGCCTTCACTTAAGGATCTGAAAAACCGGATCGCCTCCGTCAAGGCGACGCAGAAGATCACCAAGGCGATGAAGATGGTCGCCGCGGCGAAGCTTCGGCGTGCGCAGGAGGCGGCCGAGGCCGCCCGGCCATACTCGCAGCGGATGGGCGTCGTGCTTTCGAACATCGCCCAGGCTGTGAGCGATGCCGACGGCGCGCCTCTGCTGATGACCGGCAACGGCAAGAACCAGGTGCACCTGCTCGTCGTCTGCACCGCGGAACGCGGCCTTTGCGGCGGCTTCAACTCGCAGATCGCCCGCTTTGCCCGCGATCATACCCGCAAGCTGCTCGCTGAAGGCAAGACGGTGAAGATCTTCACCGTCGGCAAGAAGGGTTTCGACATCCTTCGCCGCGAATTCGCTTCGCTGATCGTCGAGCGCAAGGAATTGCGCGAGGTCAAGAAGATCGGCTTCGAAAACGCGGACCTGATCGGCAAGCGCATCATCGAGATGTTCGAAGCCGAAGAGTTCGACGTTTGCACGCTGTTCTATTCGGAGTTCAAGTCCGTCATCTCGCAGATCCCGACCGCGCTGCAGCTCATTCCGGCTGCCGTTGGCGAGGTTTCCGCCCAGGATGAAGAGCATGCGAGCGCCGTTTACGAATATGAGCCGGATCCGGCTTCGATTCTCGCGGACCTGATCCCGCGCAACATCTCCGTCCAGGTCTTCCGCGCGCTTCTTGAGAACGTCGCCGGCGAGATGGGTGCCAAGATGAGCGCGATGGACAATGCGACGCGCAACGCTGGTGAGATGATCAACAAGCTGACGCTCAGCTACAACCGTCAGCGTCAGGCTCAGATCACCAAGGAATTGATTGAAATCATTTCGGGCGCGGAAGCGCTCTGAGGTTAGGAAAGAGGGTAAGAATATGGCTAAGGCAGCTACCCCCGCCGCAAAGGCAGTAGGTTCGGTCGGCAGAGTCATCCAGGTTATTGGCGCCGTCGTGGACGTGGCTTTCGAAGGTGAACTGCCGGCGATCCTGAACGCGCTTGAAACCAGCAACCAGGGCAACCGCCTTGTTCTGGAAGTCGCGCAGCACCTCGGCGAAAGCCAGGTTCGCACGATCGCCATGGACTCGACCGAAGGTCTCGTCCGCGGCCAGGTCGTCACCAACACCGGTGCTCCGATCTCGGTTCCGGTCGGGCCGGAAACGCTCGGCCGCATCATGAACGTCATCGGCGAACCGGTTGACGAAGCAGGCCCGCTGGTTACCGCCGGCAAGCGCTCTATCCACCAGGACGCCCCGTCCTACGTGGAGCAGTCCACGGAAGCACAGATCCTCGTCACCGGCATCAAGGTCGTCGACCTGCTCGCGCCTTACGCAAAGGGCGGCAAGATCGGCCTCTTCGGCGGCGCAGGCGTCGGCAAGACCGTTCTCATCATGGAACTGATCAACAACGTCGCCAAGGCGCACGGTGGTTACTCGGTATTCGCCGGCGTTGGTGAGCGTACCCGCGAAGGCAACGACCTCTATCACGAAATGATCGAGTCGGGCGTTAACAAGCTCGGCGGCGGCGAAGGCTCCAAGGCAGCGCTCGTCTACGGTCAGATGAACGAACCGCCGGGTGCGCGCGCCCGCGTCGCCCTGACGGGTCTGACGGTTGCTGAAAACTTCCGCGACCAGGGCCAGGACGTTCTGTTCTTCGTCGACAACATCTTCCGCTTCACGCAGGCAGGTTCCGAAGTGTCGGCTCTGCTCGGCCGTATTCCTTCGGCCGTCGGTTATCAGCCGACGCTTGCTACCGACATGGGTCAGATGCAGGAACGCATCACGACGACGACGACCGGTTCGATCACCTCGGTTCAGGCGATTTACGTTCCTGCCGACGACTTGACCGACCCGGCCCCGGCAACCTCGTTCGCCCACTTGGACGCAACGACCGTTCTGTCGCGTTCGATCGCCGAAAAGGGCATCTACCCGGCCGTCGATCCGCTCGACTCCACGTCGCGCATGCTCGACCCGATCGTTGTCGGCGAAGAGCACTACGAAGTGGCCCGTAAGGTTCAGTCGACGCTGCAGCGCTACAAGTCCCTGCAGGACATCATCGCCATCCTGGGCATGGATGAACTGTCCGAAGAGGACAAGATCGCCGTTGCCCGCGCCCGCAAGATCGAGCGCTTCCTGTCGCAGCCGTTCTTCGTCGCCGAAGTCTTCACCGGTTCGCCGGGCAAGCTGGTTGCGCTTGAAGACACGATCAAGGGCTTCAAGGGCCTGGTCAACGGCGAGTACGACCACCTTCCGGAAGCCGCTTTCTACATGGTCGGCTCGATCGAAGAAGCCGTCGAGAAGGCCAAGAAGCTTTCTGGCGCCTGATAAATGCGATTACCGACGGCGCGCGGGTTCTCCGTGCGCCGTTGTCTATTCCCGCAAAGACAATCGAGAAGTGACGGGTCATGGCTGACAATTTCAATTTCGAACTGGTGTCTCCGGAGCGCCTGCTTCTGTCGGAAATGGTAACCGAGGTTGTCATTCCGGCGAGCGAGGGCGAGATGACCGTCATGGCTCATCATGCTCCGACGATGACGACGATCAAGCCGGGCGTTGTCAGCGTTCGTTCTGCATCTGGAAAGCGCGACTTCGTCGTTTTCGGCGGCTTCGCCGACATCCTGCCGACGGGCTGCACGCTGCTTGCCGAATCGGCCGTTGCGGTCGAGGACCTGAACCGCGACGAGCTGACGATCCGTATCGACGCCGCCCGCGACGAGTTGCGCGATGCGCTTCATCACGAGCACAAGTCGCGCCTCGAACATTTCATCATGGAAATGTCGCACCTGCAGGGCATGCTGCACGAGCAGTGAGCGCTAAAGATATCGCGTCTCTGGAGCGGCCTTCGGGCCGCTTTTTTTATGCGCCGTTTTCGCTGTTTGTCGCTGAAAGCAGGCGCTGGTGCAGTTCCGCTGCCTCCGGCGATAGCGTTCGAAAACGCGGTGCTCCGAGATAGTAGCCGAAGCCGGTCTCGATCCGGTCCCCGCCGACGGTGGTGAGCGTGCCCGAACGCAGGTGCTCGTCGATCAGCCCGAGACTGCCGAGCGCAATTCCTTCCCCGCGCAACGCCGCCTCCACGGCCATGATATAGGTGGAAAAGGAAAGCCTCGGCTGCGGCAGCCTTGCCTTCAGCGGCTGCGGCAGACGGCCGAACCATTGCCGGAACGATATCCAGTGCGCGTTGAAGCGCTCGTAGTCGATAAGGTCGAGGCGGGATATGTCTTCGACGGTCAGCTGCCGAGGGTCGAGGCCGCGCTGCTCCAGGTATTCGGGGGAGGCGACCGGTACCAGCACTTCCTTCATCAGCAATGTCAGGTTCCAGCGCGGGTGCTCGCCGGTCGAATAGAGAATGACGAGGTCGTTGCTTTCGGAAGACAGTTCGCCCGGCGCATCCGTCGTCAGAAGGCGCACGGAGATGTTCGGGCTTTGCTTGCCGAAATCCCTCAGCCGCCGTCCGAGCCAGAGGTGTGAGACCGAACCGCTCGCGGCGATCGAGATGATCTGCGGCGCCCCGCCCCGGAACGGCTCGAGGCTCTCCTCAAGATATTCGAGCGTGGCGCGCACGCGCTGGAACAGACGTTCCCCATCCGCCGTCAGCGCCAGATTGCGGCCTCGCCGGGTGAAAAGGAGGGTACCGAGATGATCTTCCAGCCCCTTGATGCGCCGGCTGACGGCCGCCTGGGTGATATTCAGCTCGCGCCCGGCGCGGGAAAAGTTCATCGCGCGGCAGGCGGCGTCGAAAACGCGGAAGGCCTCGAGCGGGATCTTTTCAAGCATTTTCTCTCCATGATCTGAAGTCATGAATATGACTGAGAAATGCCCTTATTTGAAGAGCTGAGATTGTGATGCATCAATAGGTGCATCGTTATTTGCTTCGTCAGGTGCAGCTTTGGCCTACTCCGTTTCATCCATCCCCGAGATCCGCTTTGGTGAAGGCAGCTTCGACGGTCTTGCGGCCGCCGCTCAGTCGTTCGGAGGCGTCTCCACCGCCTGTCTGGTCATCGACAGCTTCCTTTCCCGCTCCGGTCTCGCCGACAAGGTAAAGGCCGAACTTTCGAACGTCGGCATCGCGACGCGGATCTATTCCGATTTCGCGGGCGAACCGAAGATCGCGCATGTGCGTGCCGCGGCGGAGGTCGCAACGGGCACTGAGATGGTGATCGGCATCGGCGGCGGCTCGGCGCTCGATATCGCGAAGATCGCGGCTTGCGCCGCCGCATCCGGCAAGGATCCGATGCACTATGCGCTTGCAGCCAATCCGCTTCCGAAAGATCCGCTGAAAAAGATCATGGTGCCGACCACCGCCGGCACGGGTTCGGAAACATCCGCGACCAACATCTTCGCCGGCCCGCAGGGCAAGAAACTCTGGATCTGGGGTGCGGAGACCAAAGCCGATCTCGTGATCCTCGATCCCGCGTTGACCAAGACGCTGCCGGCTAGCCTGACTGCCTGGTGCGGCCTGGATGCCTTCGTCCACGCCTTCGAAGCGGCGACCAACCGCAACACCCATCCCGGGGCGCAGTTTTATGCGCACAGGGCGCTGGGGCTGATTGCGGGTTCGCTGGAAAAGGCGGTCAGGGAGCCCGAGAATATCGAAGCCCGAGGCGCGGTTCTGCTCGGCTCGTGCCTTGCCGGTATTGCCATCGACAATTGCGGCACGGCGATCGCCCACAATATCAGTCATGCGCTGGCGGCGCTGGCGCCCGTGCATCACGGCCTTGCGACGGCGCTGGGCTTCGAGCTGACGCTGCCCTGGCTGGTCGAGGCGGATACGACAGAGCTTGACGCCGCTGCCCGGGCCTGTGGCCTTCAGGACGCCAGCGCTCTTCCCGGTTTCGTCTCCGTCCTCATGGATCGCTGCGGCATCGTCCGCGCTTTGCCGCCGGCTTTCGCGCTGTTCGCAGCCGATGAACTCGCGCTCGAAATGCGTGCACCGGAAAATCAGCCCATGCGGCGTTCGACGGTACGCGACGTGACGGATGCCGATATCGATCGGTTTGCAGCGCGCGTCATCGCGCTGGTGAAGGGAGCCTAGGATGAGCAAGGATTTCACGAGGGCTTATTGGGAAGGCGTTCTGGCTGACCTCAAGCCCGAGGGCCGTCATTTCATCGGCGGTGAATATCGGGCGGCCGCATCCGGCGCCACCTTCACCCGCATCCGCCCGATGGACGGCAAGCCGGGTGCCGCACTCGCGCGAGGCGATGCGGCCGATATCGACGCTGCCGTGGCCGCGGCACGCGCCGCCTTTGAGAGCGGTGTCTGGCGGAAAAAGGAGCCGCTGGAAAAGAAGAAGATCATGCTCAAATGGGCAGACCTGATCCGTGCGCATGGCGAGGAGCTTGCCATGCTCGAAACCCTCGACGTCGGCAAGCCGATCATGGCGTCGCTGAATGTGGACGTGCGGCTCTGCGCAGACGGCATCCAGTATTATGGCGAGATGATCGACAAGATGTACGACGAGGTCGCGCCGACGGGTCCGAACGCCCGCGCGATCGTCCGCAAGGTGCCGCTCGGTGTCATCGGCGCGATCACGCCGTGGAACTATCCGATGATCATCGACGCCTGGAAGCTCGGCCCGGCGATCGCCGCCGGCAACTCGGTCGTCCTGAAGCCCGCCGAGCAATCCTCGCTGTCGGCGATCCGGTTGGCCGCACTTGCGGTGGAAGCGGGTCTTCCGGCCGGCGTGTTCAACGTGGTGACCGGCTACGGCGAAGAGACCGGCAAGCCGCTGGCGCTGCATATGGATGTCGACATGATCGCCTTTACCGGCTCGACCGAGGTCGGCAAGCTGATCATGGGCTATGCCGCCCAGTCGAACGTCAAGCGCGTCGCCCTGGAGCTTGGCGGCAAATCGCCGCTCGTCGTCTTCGAGGACGCGGACCTCGATGCGGCCGCCGTCGCCGCCGCTTGGGGCTGCTTCTACAATGCCGGCGAAACCTGCCACGCCTCCACGCGCCTCATCGTGCATCGCTCGGTACAAGACAGGCTGATCGCCAAGATCGAGGCTGTCACGCGCTCCGACATCGCGCTCAAGCATCCGCTCGATCCTTCGTCCCAGATCGGGGCGCTGATCGAGGAGGAGCACATGAAGAAGGTGCTTTCGATGATCGCCGCCGGCGAGAAGGAAGGCGCGCGCCGCGCCTTCGGGGGCGAGCGGGTGATGAGCGAAACAGGCGGCTATTACATCTCGCCCGGTGTCTTCGTCGATATGACCAACGATATGAGCCTTGCTCGCCAGGAGATCTTCGGGCCGGTTCTTGCCGCCATTCCTTTCGATACCGAGGAACAGGCGCTGGAGATCGCCAACGATACGATCTATGGCCTCGCCGGCGCGGTCTTCACCAAGGACATGGATCGCGCGCATCGTTTCTCCGAGGCGATCCACGCGGGCACGGTCTGGATCAACACATACGACATGTCGAACTTCGCCACGCCCTTCGGCGGCTTCAAGCAATCCGGCTTCGGCCGCGATCGCTCGGTGCATGCGATCGACAAGTATTGTGACTATAAGACCATCTGGCAGCAGTTCGGCTGATATCGTGCCCGCGCGTAGCGGTGAATGCTGGAATCAAAGCCGGGGAGGGCGCATCATGAGCAAGATCGTATCCATCGAGATCACCCATCATCGTCTGCCGCTCGACCCGCCGTTCAAGGCGAGTTGGGACGGTCGCCCGCGCCGCCAGTTCGACGCAACGATCGTACGTGTGCGCGACGACGAAGGACGCGAGGGCATCGGCTCAGGCGATCTCATGAAGGGCTTCGAGGGACACGAGGACCTGTTCATCGGCGAGGACCCCCGACATCTGGAACGGCACTACGAGGTGCTGTCGCACATCAATTTCCACTATGGCCGCTGCTGGCCGATGGATCTGGCGCTCTGGGACCTTTCAGGCAAGATCACCGGCGAGCCTGTCTGGCGCATGCTGGGCGGCCGCGCCGGCCGCGTGCGGCTTTATGCCTCGTCCGGCGTCCTTCGCGACCCGGGCGCCATGGCCGAGCAGGCCGAGCGTTACGTCGGCGAGGGTTTTCCCGCGATGAAGGTGCGGTTCTCTTCGTCAGCGGGCGGCCGCACCAGCTGGCATGACGACGTCAAGGCGCTGGAGGCGATCCGCGCTCAGGTCGGCGACCGGCTGGAACTGATGGTCGACTGCAATCAGGGTTGGCGCATGCCCTGGGACACGACGCTTTCCTGGACCTTCAAGGACGCGCTGGCTGTCGCGAAGGAACTGGAACGGCTCGGCGTCTACTGGATGGAGGAGCCGCTCCACCGCTCCGACCGCCGGGGCATGAAGCGCCTGTCGGAAGCGACCAGCGTGCGTATCGCCGGCGGCGAGATGACGCGCGAGCTTTACGAATTCCGAGACATCATCGAGGAACGCGCCTTCGACGTCATCCAGCCGGATGTGGCGCTGGTCGGCGGCATCACCGGCTGCCGCCGACTGGTCTATCAGGCGCGCGAGGCCGGGATCATGTTCACGCCGCACTCCTGGACGAACGGTATCGGCGTTCTCGCCAACGCCCATCTGACGGCCGGCGTCGGCGATGCGCCGTTCCTCGAATATCCGTACGACAATCCGGAATGGAGCGAGGCGCGACGCGACTATCCGATGGCGGCGCCATTGAAGCACGCCTCCGGCTGGCTGGAACTCGGCGAGGCGCCGGGTCTCGGCGTCGTGCTCGACGAGGATCGCCTGAAGCGGACGCGGATTTAGCAGATCTGCTTTTCGTTAAATCGCAGATCCGCTCTATCTTTTTGTTTACGGCGCGACGTCAGTCGAATAGCGCGTTGGTGTAGAAGCTGGGGATGTCGGGCTTGTCCTTCAGTGCCGCGCCCTGTGCATCACACAAGATGCCATTGTCGAACAGGAAGTCGCAGATCGCCGCCATTTTCGCCGGGTCGATCGTGCCGACGGTGCCGTCGGCGGCGCGCAGATAGTTGCCGTCGATCAGCGCCTTCATCGAGGCCGCGACGAGTTCGATATTGGTGAGTGCGCCGCCGGAACCCTCGATCAGCAACCTCGTCGCCTCCTGGGGATGGTTGACGGCATCATCGTAGCCACGCCTGGTAGCCTTTATGAAGGCGCTTGCCTTCGCGGCATTGTTGGCGACGAAGGCATCATTGGAAACGATAAGCGTCGTCTGCTCGTCCGGCACGCCGTAGTCGGCGTAGCGGAAGCGGCGCAGCGCCCGCTTCTCGAGTTCGGCGGCAATGCCTTCCCAGGTGTAGACCTCGAGGGTGAAATCGACCGAGCCGTCGGCAAGCGCCTCGTAGGCCGAGGTGCCGAGTGTGATGGTGTTGAACTTACCCTCACCGCCGTCGGCGCGGATCATCGCGGAAACCAGCGCCTCCTCCCACGCGCTGCCGAAGCCGCCGTAGGTCTTGCCGTCAAGGTCCTTCGGCCGCTGGATATCCTTGCGGCTGTCGTTAAGAATGAGACGGCCGGTTTCCGTCTGCACGACGGCATAGACGCCCTTCAGCGGCGCGCCGGCGGCACGCTGGGCAAAGAGGCTGATCGGCCCGGCGATACCGAAATCGGCCACACCGTTGGCGACCAGCGTGCCGGCGCTAGTGTCGGTGTAGGGCATGATCTCCACGTTGATACCAGCTTCCTCGTAGAAGCCCTTGGCCTTGGCGACGTAAAGGCCGACGTGGTTGGTGTTCGGCGTCCAATCGAGCGCGACGGAAACCTTCGGGCGATCCGCGGCAAAGACCAGTCGCGGCGCAGGCAGGAGGGAGGCGAGCGCCAGGGAGAGTGTCCAGCGGCGGGTGAGAGGCAGCATGTCGTATCCTTTCAGCTGTTGGCGTGAAGCAGGGTTTCGAGGATGGCCGTTTCGATGGTGCGGGCCTCGGCCGAGCCCAGGTCGGCAAAACTGCGCGGCCGCGGCAGCGGCACGGTGAAGGAGGCGGCGATGCGGGCCGGACGCGGCGACAGCACGTAAATACGATCCGACAGGAACACCGCCTCGCGAACGTCATGGGTGATCAGCAGCGCCGTCCAGCGATGGCCCGTCCACATCTGCGACAGCCATTGCTGCATCTGCGCGCGCGTGATCGCATCGAGCGCGCCAAACGGTTCGTCGAAGAGCAGCATGTCTCGCGCCTGTACGACGGTGCGCAGGAGGGCGGCGCGCTGGCGCATGCCGCCCGAGAGCTGCGCGGGATAGTGCCGCTCGAACCCGGCAAGACCGAACGTTTCGAAATGCGGCAACACCCGGGCGCGGGCGGTATCGCGATCCAGGCCGGCGACCTCGAGGCCGAGCGTCGCATTGTCGAGAATGCACCGCCACGGCATCAAGGCGTCGCGTTGAGGCATGAAGGCGAAGGTCGCACCGCTTGTCGCAAGCGGCTGATCGGCGAAGCGAATCTCTCCGCTATCGGCTGTGTCCGCTCCCGTCAGCATGCGCAGGATCGTCGATTTTCCGGCGCCGGAGGGGCCGACAATGGTCACGAATTCGCCCTCCTCCTCATAAAGCGAAATCCCGTCGAGCACCGGGACGGAGCCGAAGGATTTGCGAATGTCGAGAAGCTCCAACCGTCGAGCGCTCATGGCCGATCCTTCGCGACATCGCGCCGCCACGGCATGAGGAGGTGGCCGGCGAGAACGGCGGCGGCAAAGAAGACGAGCGTCAGGCAGGCGCTCACCACTACCGCGGCGAGAACGAGGTCCGGGCGGAAGTTGTTCTTGGCGGCGAGCATATAGATGCCGAGCCCTTTGGCGGCGCCGGCATATTCGGCGAAGATCGCTCCCACGACCGCATAGGTGATGGAGATCCTCAGTCCCGCAAAGAAATAGGGCATCGAGGAGGGCAGGCGGGCAAGCAGGAAGATCCGCCAGCGGGTGGCCTTCATGGAAACGAGCAGCTCGTGGATATCCTTGTCGGTCGCCTCAAAGCCCTCGATGAGGGCGACCAGCATGGGAAAGAAGGTGACGAGCGACACGAGCAGGATCTTCGGCAAGAGGCCGAAACCGAACCACAGCGCGATCAGCGGAGCGATCGCGACCAGCGGCAACGTCTGACTGATCACGACCAGCGGGAACAGCGCGCGCCGGATCGCCGGAAGGAAGTCCATGGCGACCGCAAAGGCAAAGGCGACCGCCAGCGATGCTGAGAAGCCGGAAAGCGTGGCAACGACCGTCGGGCAGGTATTTTCCATGAGCGCCCGGCGGTTGAGCCAGCCCTGCGCCAACACCCGCGACGGTGACGGCAGCACGGAAGGCCGGATGCCCGAAAGGTCGGCATAGAGCTCCCAGACGAGTATGGTCAGAAGGACGGCGGCAATAGCCGGCAGCGTGCGGACGAGAGCGGCCCGGCCCGGAAGGTTCAAGGATACGAGGGAGAGGGACACCATGACGGCAGCGCTGGCGTCAGCGTTTCGTCGGGCTGTTCGCTGAGACGGTAATATCGAGCGTGACGTGACCTTCCGGCGGGCCGAAGTGGCAGAAGGCTTCCTGGAGCGTGGCGAAGATCGCGCCGGCGTCGCCGCGCAGCTTCGTGCAGAAATTCTTGGCACGGTCGAAGGTGCCCGACTGCTTCAGAAAATCGATGCAGCCGTAGATTTCGTCCATGTGGTTGCCGGTGCCGAGCACATAGAGCGAAAATTGCGCGGCGGTCGGCTGTCCGGTCACCGGCGTATTGGCGACTGATGCGATGGCTCTCGCGATGCGTTCGGAAAGCGGCGCTTTGATGCCATCGCCGATGCCGACGCCGCAGATCGGATCGTCCGGCTCGCCGGGGCAGCCCCGTGAGATTGCCGCGGACAGCACGCAGTGCTCGCCCGACCGGGCCGCGGCGACGAACAGGTCAGTCAAGGCCGGAAACAGCACCTCCGGCGGGCCGACCAGCAGGGTGGAAAGGTCATCCGTCTCGATGCGCAGCCGATCGCGATAGGGGTCGAGGCTCCCAACGGCATCGAGGATGATACCGACAAAATCGCGGGACATGGGATAGAGGGAAACTTGCGCGCCGGAAAACATCGAAACCTCGCTCCGCTGGCATTACCCAGATCAGCTTGAGGGTCCCAAGGTATGCACCTCGAATCTCAGCCCCGGCGATACGGAGCACCCCTGTTGAATGGTGCGGAAGCTACCATCGGTTTACGCAATAGCGCAATAGGCAAATTTTGCGAAATGTCGAGGCAGGAAAGGCGGGCGTCGGCTCCCCTGCTTTCAGGTCTCGGCTGCGTTCCTCTTTACGCGAGGCAATTTTATCGAAGAGATCAGATACGCCCCTCATGTATTTTCATGGTGAAGAACAGAAGATCTCGATCAACTCCTCGGGTCACGCTCGGCAGGAGATATAGTCGCATCTCAAAGCTCGACAGCGTCCTTGGCGCGTGAGGCGTGGCGCGTTGCGCTGCGGTGGCGCTCCAGTTCCCGCGCCCATACCATGACGGGGCGTTCCAAGAAGATATAGCTGGCGCTCGCCACCAGGATGATGATCGCGGTTGCCGCGATGCTCCAGACAGACCAGCCTGTCAGCATGCTTTCCGTGCCGATGCCGAAGGCGCCCGGGAAAAAGTGGACGAACGCGGATATGACCATGTCCTGCCAGATGTAGATGCCGAAGGAGACCGTCGCGATGAAGCGGGTGAGGGCGTTGTCGAGAAGCCGGCCGAGAAAAACCGAGCTCGGCAAGCTGCAAAGTGCAAGGGCGACGGCGGCCGGCAGGAGCGGAAACTTATAGGGAATGCCGAGCCAGCCGTAGCCTTCCCAGGCGCCCGCCGTGGAGTTGGCGAAGGCGGTCGCAATGCCGGCGAGCGCCAGCAAGCCCGCGGCGTCGTAACCGATCGACTTGCCGCGCGGGAGCAGCGTTCGGATGCCCGAGGCCAGTGCGCCGATCGCGAAAATCGCGAAGAAACCGATCGGATTGTAGCGCGGCATCCATTCCTTGGCGCCGCCTTGAATGCCGAACTGCCAGCCGCGTCCCGTCTCGTCGATGGGGACGAAGGTCGCGATCAGCCAATGGCCGAGGAGGGCTGTGGCGATCACAGCGAGCCAGGCGAGAAGCATCGCCATGCGACCTTTCAGGTGCGCACGCAGCTTGAACAGGAGCGCGAAGCCAAGCGGCAGGAGAAGGTAGCAGGTGGTCTCGAAAGGGATCGACCAGAGCGGTCCATCGCCCTGGACCGGGAAGAAGGTCCGCCAGTGCCACTGGCTCATCAGGAAGAAGCCGGCGACATAGCGAAGGATCAGCTCGCCGGTCAGGGGCAAGTCATAGATGGTGATGCTCAGGACGAAGCCGACCGTCAGCGCCGTCCAGAAGCCCGGCAGGATGCGCGCCGCGCGCCGCAAGGCATAGACCTTGAGCGATGGTGCCGGGACGCCTCTGTCTAGGGCTTCCCAGAAGGGGCGGGCAAGCAGAAAACCGCTGAGCACGAAGAACAGGGAAACGCCGTAGTTGCCGAAGCGGGCGGTCTCGAACGCTCGAAGCAGGCTCGGCGGCAATCTGTCGAGATCGAGCCTGAGGACGAGGTGATGAACAAGCACCATAAGGCACGCCAGCGCACGTATGAAATCGGCACCCGCCAGACGTTCGTTGCTGCTCATCCGCACTCCGCTCGAAATATATTGCCTGTGGTAGGACATCGCCCGAGAGCCGGCAAGAACCGTTTCATCAGGGCGACCGCGCGCCTGAAGTTGCATTTCCTTCGGTTTTCATTTGCCCTATTGTGACGGCAACGGCGCGGCCTCGCAGCAGCGCGTTTCCGCGGGGAGGTCGCGAGTGTTCCATCCGAAGCTGTTTGACCGGCGCAACGTCGTCGTTACCGGGGCGGGGCGGGGTATCGGCCTTGAGGTCGCCCGGCAGTTTCTCGATTGCGGCGCCCATGTCCTCGTCCATATCGGGCGAGGTGGCGAGCGGGATTTGCCCGACTTCCTGCTGATGGCGGAAGGCGAGCGGCGCGCCTTTCTCGTGCCGGCCGATTTTACGTCCGAGGAAGGAACGGCAGCCTTTGCGGCAACCGTCGGCGAGGTGTTCGACCGCGTCGACGTGCTGGTCAACAATGCCGGCACCATGCTCGGCCGGTTTCCTGCGGGAGAGCTGACGGACGAGCAATACGATCGCGTCGTGCAGCTCAACCAGACGTCGGTCGTGGAGATAACGCGTGCGTTGCTGCCGATGCTGAAAGCGTCCGGCGAGGCGGCGATCGTCAATACGGTCTCGATCTCGGCGTTGACGGGCGGCAGTCCCGGTTCTGCGATCTACTCCGCCTCGAAGGCGTTCGTCGCCACATATTCCAAGGCGCTGGCGCGTGAGTTGGCGCCGGATGGGATCAGGGTGAACTGCGTGTCGCCGGGCACGATCGCCACGGATTTTCACGAACGCTACTCGTCGAAGGACAAGCTGGAGCAGACACGCAAGAGCATCCCGCTGCAGCGGCTCGGCACGGCGGAAGATTGCGCGCCTACCTATCTCTTCCTCGCCGCGGCGCCGCTTTCCGGCTACATCACCGGACAGGTGATCGAAGTCAACGGCGGACAGTTGATCTGCTGACTGCCAACACTCTCAGCGCAAAAGTATTTCAGGCCTTTTACCCAATATTGGTCCGATGCGCGGCGACGCGGCGGAGTATATGTATTTGCTCATATTGCTTTAGAAGAGAATCATGTCCGCCTCTTTACCTTCGGCCGCCTCCACGGAACAACTCCTCATGCGGTGCCGCGACGCGAGCGCGGTTCTGAAGGCGCTTGGGCATGAGATACGGCTGTTGATCTTGTTTTTGCTCGCTGACGGCGAAATGACCGTCACCGAGCTTGAGGCACGCCTTGGCCTGCAGCAGGCGGTCGTGTCGCAGCATCTGGCGCGACTGCGTGTGGACCGGTTGGTCGATACACGACGGTCTGGCCGGCTGGCCTACTACAGCATTTCAAATCATGAGATCGCTTCGGTCGTCGCCTTGCTGCAGGGCACCTTTCTTAAAGGGCGGTATCCCGGCGCGGTGGAGCGATCTTAGAGCGTTTCCGTTAACGGGCGCCTTAACCGATTGTGTGCTAACTCTTCGGGCGGGAGAGAGACATGATCGACAAGCTGGAATTCTTTATCGCGCTGGCGAACGAGCGGCATTTCGGGCGGGCAGCCGAGGAGTGTGGCATCACACAGCCGACGCTGTCGGCGGCGATCCGGCAACTGGAAGATCAGCTTGGCGTCGTGCTCGTGCAGCGCGGGTCCCGCTTTCAGGGGCTGACACCGGAAGGGCAGCGCGTACTCGAATGGGCGCGGCGCATCGTCGGCGATGCGCGCACGATGCGTGAGGAAATGCGGGCCGCCCGCACCGGCCTTTCCGGTCATCTCCGTCTCGCCGTCATCCCGACCGCGCTCGCCATGGTTCCGAAGATCACCGCACCGTTTCAGGAGCGGCATCCCGATGTCACCTTCTCCGTAACCTCGCGCAATTCGCTGCAGGTGCTGGGAATGCTCGAAAACTTCGAGGTGGACGCCGGCATTACCTATCTGGAGAACGAGCCGCTGGGGCGGGTGACAGCCGTGCCGCTTTATGCCGAGCGCTATCACCTGATCACAGCCGCTGGCAGTCCGCTCTCCGATCGCAAGGAGGTCACCTGGACGGAGGTGGGCGACCTTCGGCTTTGTCTATTGACCGCCGACATGCAGAACCGCCGGATCATCAACCATCACCTCGCCGACGCCGGCGCGACGGTCAAGCCGACGCTTGAATCCAACTCGATGATCGTGCTGTTTTCCCATGTTCGCACCGGCCGCTGGGCCAGCATCATGCCGAAGAATGTTGCCAAATCCTTCGGATTTCCCGAGGAGATCCAGATGATTCCGATCGTCGAGCCGTCTGCCCACCATCTGGTCGGATTGGTCGCCACCCATCGCGAACCGTTCACGCCGCTCGTTTCAGCTTTGTTGCACGAGGCAAGAATTCTCGCAAAAGACGAGGATGATTGATAGAAGATCTCTATCGATCGACGGGACTGCACTATTGATTGCCGCCGCGTTCATTGCGATCCTGTGGTATAAGCAAGATGGCAAACCGCCCTCGTGGGACGGTGCTTTCTTTCGAAACAGTGCATGCTTTTGGGAGGACTGCCGATGAATGTAAACGTCCCCGCTGGCGAAACCGCCAAGCGGGCGCAGGCGGTTATAGATAGCCTGAAATCGCTCGAGGGTCCCCTGCTGCCGATCCTGCACGGGATCCAGGACGAATTCGGCTACGTTCCACAGGACGTCCTGCCGCTGATCGCTCTGGAACTCAACCTGTCGCGCGCCGAAGTGCACGGCGTCATATCCTTTTATCATGACTACCGCGATCATCCCACGGGGCGTCACGTGCTGAAGCTCTGTCGCGCCGAGGCCTGCCAGTCCATGGGCGCGGATAGGCTCGCTGCCCGCGTCAAGGAATTGCTGGGTATCGATTTCCACCAGACGACGTTGGACGGCAGCGTCACGCTGGAGCCGGTCTTCTGTCTCGGGCTCTGCGCTTGCGGTCCCTCGGCGATGCTCGACGGCGAACTGCATGCCAGACTGGATGACGCGGCGGTCGAAGCGCTGGTGGCGGAGGCGCGCCAATGACGGTGAAGATCTACGTCCCGCGCGACGCGGCTGCCATTGCTCTCGGTGCGGAGAAAGTCGCAGCGGCGCTCAGCCGCGAGATTGGCGCTCGCGGCATCGACGCGACGATCGTGCGGAACGGCTCGCGCGGCATGTTCTGGCTGGAGCCTCTGGTCGAAGTCGAAACGGCCGGCGGCCGGGTCGGCTACGGTCCGGTCAGGGCCGGCGATGTCGCGGCCCTTCTCGATGCCGGCCTTACGGCGGGCGGTGCCCATGAACTCTGTCTTGGAAAGGTCGAGGACCTTCCCTTCCTGAAAGAGCAGACCCGGCTGACCTTCGCGCGCTGCGGCGTCATCGATCCGCTGTCGCTTGCCGACTACAAGGCGCATGGCGGCCTCAGGGGGCTCGCGAAAGCCGTGGCGATGGCCTCTGGCGACATCGTCAGGCAAGTAACCGATTCAGGCCTGCGCGGCCGAGGCGGGGCGGGCTTCCCGACGGGGATCAAATGGAAGACCGTGCTGGACGCGCCGGGCGATCGCAAGTACATCGTCTGCAACGCCGACGAGGGCGACAGCGGCACCTTTGCCGATCGCATGATCATGGAAGGTGATCCCTTCGTGCTGATCGAGGGCATGGCGATCGCCGGCCTTGCAACCGGTGCGAAGAAAGGATTCATCTATACCCGCTCAGAGTATCCGCACGCGATCGCGGCGATGAGCGAGGCAATCGAAATCGCCCGGCAGGCCGGCATCCTCGGGGCCTCCGTCCTTGGCTCGGGCAAGACCTTCGACATGGAGGTCCGCACCGGCGCCGGCGCCTATGTCTGCGGTGAGGAAACCTCGCTACTGAACAGCCTGGAAGGCAAGCGCGGCGTCGTGCGGGCCAAGCCGCCGCTGCCGGCGCACAAGGGCCTGTTCGAGTGTCCGACGGTCATCAACAACGTCATCTCGCTCGCCTCGGTGCCGGTCATCATGGACGAGGGCGCCGCGCACTACCGCGACTTCGGCATGGGCCGGTCGCGTGGAACGATCCCGCTGCAGATCGCTGGCAACGTCAAGCACGGTGGTCTCTACGAGACCGCCTTCGGCCTGACCCTCGGCGAGATCGTCGACCGCATCGGCGGCGGCACGGCATCCGGCCGGCCGGTGAAGGCCGTGCAGGTCGGCGGCCCGCTCGGCGCCTATTTCCCGCGCGCCCTGTTCGACACGCCGTTCGATTACGAAGCCTTCGCCGCCAGGGACGGGCTGATCGGCCACGCCGGGCTCGTCGTCTTCGACGACACCGCCGACATGCTGAAGCAGGCGCGCTTCGCCATGGAGTTTTGCGCCATCGAAAGCTGCGGCAAGTGCACGCCCTGCCGCATAGGATCGACCCGCGGCGTCGAGGTGGTCGACAGGATCGCCGACGGCATCGAGCCGGAGAAGAACCGCGCGCTGCTCGGCGATCTCTGCAATACCATGAAATTCGGCTCGCTCTGTGCGCTCGGCGGCTTCACGCCCTATCCCGTCATGAGCGCCATGACGCATTTCCCAGAGGATTTCGTGCCGAGACCGATGGCGGAGGCGGCGGAATGATGATGGCAGCCTTTTCGAATTTGCCCCTCACCCTCGCGCGCCGGAATGTCCAAGTTATCGCAGGAGCGTTGCATGTCCCTCATCCATGAAATCGACTACGGAACGCCCGCCTCCCTGTCCGAAAAGCTGGTGACGCTGACGATCGACGGCAACGAGATCACCGTGCCCGAGGGCACATCGGTGATGCGCGCGTCGATGGAGGCCGGGATCGAGATCCCGAAGCTTTGCGCCACCGACATGATCGACGCCTTCGGCTCCTGCCGTCTATGCCTGGTCGAGGTCGAAGGCCGCGCCGGCACGCCCGCCTCCTGCACCACGCCGGTCGCCGCCGGCATGGTCGTCCACACCCAGACCGGCCGCCTCAAGGACATTCGCCGCGGGGTGATGGAGCTCTATATCTCGGATCATCCGCTCGACTGTCTGACGTGCGCTGCCAACGGCGATTGCGAACTGCAGGACATGGCGGGCGCTGTCGGCTTGCGCGACGTGCGCTACGGCTATGACGGCGAGAACCACGTCAAAGCCCGTAACAACGGCGAGATCAACGTCCAGTGGGCACCCAAGGACGAGTCGAACCCGTATTTCACTTTCGATCCGGCAAAATGCATCGTCTGCTCGCGCTGCGTACGCGCCTGCGAGGAAGTGCAGGGCACCTTTGCGCTCACCATCGAGGGGCGCGGCTTCGGTTCGCGCGTCTCGGCGGGCCTGCGTGACGACCAGTTCCTGTCCTCCGAATGCGTCTCCTGCGGCGCCTGCGTGCAGGCTTGCCCGACGGCGACGCTGACGGAGAAGTCCGTCATCGAAATCGGCCAGCCGGAACATTCGCTGGTGACGACCTGCGCCTATTGCGGCGTCGGATGCTCCTTCAAGGCGGAGATGCGTGGCGAGGAGCTCGTGCGCATGGTGCCGTGGAAGGATGGCCAGGCGAACCGTGGCCACTCCTGCGTCAAGGGCCGCTTCGCCTACGGCTATTCGACCCACAAGGACCGCATCCTCAATCCGATGGTCCGCGAGAAGATCAGCGATCCCTGGCGTGAAGTCAGCTGGGAAGAGGCGTTCTCCCATATCGCCACCGAGTTTCGCCGCATCCAGTACCAGTACGGCCGCGATTCCGTCGGCGGCATCACCTCGTCGCGCTGCACCAACGAAGAGACCTTCCTCGTGCAGAAGCTCGTGCGCGCCGGCTTCGGCAACAACAATGTCGATACCTGCGCCCGCGTTTGCCACTCGCCGACCGGTTATGGGTTAGGCCAGGCCTTCGGCACCTCCGCGGGCACGCAGAATTTCGACAGCGTCGAGCATTCCGACGTGGTCATCGTGATCGGCGCCAACCCGACGGACGGCCATCCGGTGTTCGGTTCGCGGCTGAAGAAGCGGCTGCGCCAGGGCGCCAAGCTGATCGTCATCGATCCGCGCCGCACCGATATCGTCCGCTCGCCGCATGTCGAGGCGTCCTTTCACCTGCCGCTGAAGCCCGGTACGAACGTCGCGGTCATGACGGCGCTTGCCCATGTCATCGTCACCGAAGGCCTGTTCGACGAAAAGTTCATTCGCGAACGCTGCGACTGGTCGGAATTCGAGGATTGGGCGGCGTTTGTCGCCGAGCCCGAGCATAGCCCCGAGGAAACCGAAAGGTTCACCGGTGTGCCGGCTGACGAGCTTCGAGGTGCTGCCCGGCTCTTCGCCACGGGCGGCAACGGCGCGATCTACTACGGTCTCGGCGTTACCGAGCACAGCCAGGGTTCGACCACCGTCATGGCGATCGCCAACCTTGCCATGGTAACCGGCAATATCGGCCGGCCGGGCGTCGGCGTGAACCCGCTGCGCGGCCAGAACAACGTCCAGGGCTCATGCGACATGGGGTCGTTCCCGCACGAGCTGCCCGGCTACCGGCACATCTCCGACGATGCGACACGCGACGTCTTCGAGAAGATGTGGGGCGTCAAGCTCAACAACGAGCCGGGCCTTCGCATCCCCAACATGCTCGATGCCGCCGTCGAAGGCACCTTCAAGGCGCTCTACATCCAGGGCGAGGATATCCTTCAATCCGACCCGGATACGAAGCATGTGGCGGCGGGCCTTGCCGCGATGGAATGCGTCGTCGTGCACGACCTTTTCCTCAATGAGACGGCAAACTACGCGCATGTCTTCCTGCCGGGCTCGACCTTCCTCGAAAAGGACGGCACCTTCACCAATGCCGAACGTCGCATCAATCGCGTGCGCAAGGTCATGACGCCGAAAAACGGCTATGCCGACTGGGAAGTCACCCAGAAGATGGCGCAGGCAATGGGGATGAACTGGAACTACAAGCACCCGTCCGAGATCATGGACGAGATTGCCGCCACCACGCCGAGCTTCGCGCTGGTGTCCTACGACTATCTCGAAAAGGTCGGCTCGGTGCAGTGGCCCTGCAACGAAGACCATCCGCTCGGCTCGCCGATCATGCACACCGATGGCTTCGTGCGTGGCAAGGGCAAGTTCATCCGCACTGAATATGTGGCGACCGACGAGCGCACCGGGCCGCGCTTCCCGCTGCTTTTGACCACCGGCCGCATTCTCAGCCACTACAACGTCGGCGCCCAGACCCGCCGCACCGACAACGTCGTCTGGCACCCGGAAGACCGGCTGGAAATTCATCCGCACGATGCCGAGCAGCGCGGCATCCGCGACGGCAACTGGATCAAGCTCGTCAGCCGCTCCGGCGACACGACGCTGCGCGCGCAGATCACCGACCGCGTGGCGCCGGGCGTGGTTTACACCACGTTCCACCACCCGACGACGCAGGCAAACGTCATCACCACCGACTACTCCGACTGGGCGACAAACTGCCCGGAGTACAAGGTGACGGCCGTCCAGGTCTCGCCCTCCAACGGGCCGACGGACTGGCAGGTCGAGTATGACGAGCAGGCGCGGCAGTCGCGCCGGATCGCTGGCAAGATGGAAGCTGCGGAGTGATGTTGAGCGTCTCTCGGCGATATACCCCCTCTGCCCTGCCGGGGATCTCCCCCACGAGGGGGAGATCAGCTGGGGGTGACCGCGAGTACCCATCTCCCCCCTTGTGGGGGAGATGTCACGAAGTGACAGAGGGGGGTTGTCTACCCCAGGACCGTATGACGCATTTCAAGACCACCGCTCATGCCGCTGAAACGGTTCGTCGCAACGGCCTCGTCCACGTGGGCTCGCGCATCGTGCCGGAGGAAGTGCCGATCGCCTTTTCCTATGGCGGCTCCGCCCATGCGGTGATGATGGGAACGCCTGACGATCTCGAAGATTTCGCCGTCGGCTTCAGCCTGACCGAGGGCATCATCAGCGCCGCGCAGGAGCTTTCGTCCGTTGAAATCGTCGAGGACGATCAGGGCATCGATGTCCAGGTGATGCTTGTCGACGATGCCGCGGATGCGCTGCGCCTTCGCCGGCGGCATATGGCGGGACCGGTCGGATGCGGTCTCTGCGGCATCGAGTCGATCGAGCAGGCGGTACGCAAGGTGCCGGATGTCTCTCATGTGGCGCTGGGGCTGTCGCATGCCGAGATCGTCGGCGCGGTGGGGCTTCTCAATGAAGCGCAGCTGCTGCATCGCGAGACGCGGGCGGTGCACGGGGCCGGGTTCTTCGTGAAGGATGCAGGCCTTGTCGCGGTTCGCGAGGATGTCGGTCGTCACAACGCGCTCGACAAGCTTTGCGGTGCCATCGTCCGCGCCGGGCGCCCGGGCGCTACGGGTGCCGTTGTCGTCACCAGCCGGCTGTCGGTCGAAATGGTGCAGAAGACGGCGATCCTCGGCAGCCCGATCCTGATCGCCATCTCCGCGCCGACAGCGCTTGCCATCCGCACCGCCGACGAAGCCGGCATGACGCTGGTGGCGCTGGTGCGCGGCGACGATTTCGAGATTTTCACCCATCCCCACCGCATCTCGCCGGGAACCATTGCCGATGTCGCATGAAAAGACCCAGGCCAAACTGATCTACATGGCCAACCAGATCGCCACCTTCTTCAGTTCGCAGCCGGAAAGCGGGGCGGCGATGGGTGTGGCGACCCACATCAACCGCTACTGGGAGCAGCGCATGCGGCGTCACCTCTTCGAGATCATCGATGCCGGCGGCAGCGAGCTGCACCCCTTGGTTCTCGAAGCGGCTGCCAAGATCCAGCGCCCCGATGCCGCCAGGCCGCCCGCAGCGCCCCAGGATGCCCCCTACGCGGACTGAAAGCGGCAAGACCGGTCCCATGGGCCGATCTCGCCGCTCCCTAGTCTAGAAAGCCGCCGCGGCGGTGCCGGGCGGCTTGGTCTCGTTGACGGTCTGTTCTGGCGTCGCTTAGACCGTTTCCGTTTTTCCTCGAAACACGGAAGCGTTCTATCTATTTGTATTTACGCAATTCCGGACGGAAAACCGCGTCGAACTTTTCCTCGATCTGCTTTAGGCGGCCAGTTCGTCGACGTCGCTTTCCCTGAACATCTTCGCCAGGTTGAGGAAGCAGATCATGCCGCTTTCCGTGGCGATGATGCCCTCGCAGTAGCTGCGGTCGAAGGAGGCCGTAACCTCCGGCACCGGCTGGACCTGGCTCTGGGAGATGGTCAGGATGTCGGAGACGCGGTCGACCAGCATGCCGATGACCATGTTGTGCACCTCGGCGACAACGATCGCGCTGCGCTCGTTGGCGACGGTGCTTTTCATGCCCAGCTTGAAGGCAAGATCGATAATCGGGATCACCGAACCGCGCAGGTTCATCACGCCGATGACGTCGGCGGGCGCATGCGGGATCGGCGTCGAGGGTGCCCAGCCGCGGATCTCGCGGATCGTCGTCGTCTTGACGCAGAATTCCTGTTCATGAAGCCGGAAGGCAATGATTTCGAGGGTGTCGCCGCTGAAACTGGTGGAATTGATCGTCGCCATGAAATGTCTTTCCAACTTCCCTGAACCGGTCAGCAGCGGAAAGCGCCACCATGGCACGAACGGCTTCTGCCCACGGACTATCCGCGCGCCGAAATCCTCATCGGTGACGCGTTTGGATAGACTGTAGTGCAAGAATATTGCCCAAATCTAAACCAGCGGAAGAGATTTGGGCATGTCGGTGGGTGAGCGGCCGAACGCGCCCACACCTGTAACGGAATTGCTCTACGCAAGGACCTTTTCGATGCGTTCGAGGGCCCAATCGACCTGGTCGCGGGTGATGATCAAGGGCGGTGCAAGACGGATCGTGTGACCGTGGGTGTCCTTGGCGAGGATGCCGAGGTCCTTGAGGCCGTAGCAATACTGGCGGGCGCCACCGGCTTCCGGCTCCAGTTCGATCGCCAGCATCAGGCCGCGGCCGCGAACCTCCTTGACGATGTTGGAGCGGATCGAGCGCAGGCCGTCGATGAAGTAGCTGCCCATTTCGGCCGCGTTCTCGATCATGCCCTCCTCGGTGAGCGCCTTGAGCGCCGCGCGCGCGACGGCGCAGGCGAGCGGGTTGCCGCCGAAGGTCGACCCGTGTTGGCCGGGCTGGAGGACGCCCAGAACTTCGCTGTTCGAAAGAACCGCGGAGACGGGATAAAAACCGCCCGAAAGCGCCTTGCCGATCAGGGTAACGTCGGCCTCGATGCCCTCGTGCTCTTCGGCAAGCAGCTTGCCGGTGCGGCCGAGCCCGGTCTGGATCTCGTCGAGGATCAGGGTGACGTTGTTCTTGGTGCAAAGCTCGCGGACGCGCTTGAAATAGCCGACCGGCGGGATGATCACCCCGGCCTCTCCCTGGATCGGCTCGACGAGCACGGCCACCGTGTTGGGGTTGATCGCGGCTGCCAGCGCGTCGGCATCGCCGAAGGCAATGACGCGGAAACCCGGCGTAAAGGGACCAAAGCCGGTGCGCGCGTCCGGGTCGGTCGAGAAGCTGACGATGCTCAGCGTCCGGCCGTGGAAGTTGTCGGAGCAGACGATGATCTCGGCCTGGTTTTCCGGCACGCCCTTGACCTCGTAGCCCCACTTTCGCACCGCCTTGATCGCGGTCTCCACGGCTTCCGCGCCCGAGTTCATCGGCAGGATCTTGTGTGAGCCGGTAAGCTTCGCGAGCTCCTCATAGAGGTGCGCCAGCTGGTCGTTGCGGAAGGCACGCGAGGTCAGCGTCAGCTTGCCTGCCTGCTCGACCATGGCGGCAAGGATCTTCGGGTGGCAATGACCCTGGTTGACGGCGGAGTAGGCCGACAGGCAGTCGAGATAGCGGTTGCCGTCGGCATCCCAGACGTAGACGCCTTCGCCGCGCGTAAGCACGACGTCGAGCGGCTTGTAGTTATGCGCGCCGAGGCGCTGTTCGGTGGCGATGAGATCGCTGGAGGCAGTCATGAATGTTCCCCTTTTTTGTTTTATGCCGCCCGCGTCGGGCGGTCGAAGATGCGTCGGCCGAAAAGGCTCGCCGTCAGTTCCACGAGAACACGGGCGCTCTTGCCGCGGTCGTCGAGGAAAGGATTGAGTTCGACGAGATCGAGCGAGGAGACGAGGCCACTGTCGGATAGCATTTCCATGATGAGATGGGCTTCGCGGAACGTCGCGCCGCCGGGCACCGTGGTGCCGACGCCCGGCGCGAGATCCGGATCGAGAAAGTCGACGTCGAGGCTGACGTGCAGCAGGCCGTTGACGGTGCTGACCGCCTCGAGCACGTCGTGCATGATCGAGGCGACGCCGCGTTCGTCGAGCGAGCGCATGTCGAAGACGTTGACGCCATGCTCACGGACAAGCCTGCGCTCTTCGGGATCGACCGAACGGATGCCCACCTGGTAGACCCGCTTGGGATCGACCATCGGCCGGTCGCTTGGAAGGATCGGGGAGAATTCGGCCAGCCCACAGAAGAAGGCGACCGGCATGCCATGCATGTTGCCCGACGGCGACGTCGCAGGTGAGTTGAAATCCGCGTGTGCATCAAGCCAGAGCACGAAAAGCGGGCGTCCGACATCGGCTGCGTAACGCGCCATCCCGGAAACGCTGCCCATGGCCAGCGCGTGGTCGCCGCCGAGGATGAGCGGAAATTTTCCGCTGCGCGCGACATCGTACACCGCGCCGCTGAGTTCACGCGTGAAGGCGGCGATCAATTGCAGGTTATTGGCGCTCGGATGGTGGGCGACGTCGCGCGCCGGCAGCGGCTTCAAGTCGCCTTCGTCGGTAACGGTGCAACCCATGTCGCGGAGCGTTGTGTCGATACCGGCGATGCGCAGCGCTGCCGGGCCCATGGCACAGCCGCGACGGCCGGACCCTTCTTCCAGCGGGACACCGATCAGGGCAATGGAGGTTGGATCGATAGTCATGGCAGGGGCTCCTCAGGATGGTTTTCGACGCGAATTATGTCTTACGGCGATGGCAGCAAAAAGATGGAAAAGTGCCGAAATTAGTCTACAATTATACAGATTGCATGCAGCCAGTTGACAGATTGAATAGCCATGGACGACCTTGACCGCGAGCTTCTCAGCGCCCTTCGCCACAATGCGCGAACGCCCGTTTCCTCGCTTGCCGCCGCAACCGGCGCGTCGAGGGCGACTGTCTCGGCACGCATCGATCGGCTCGTCGCCAACGGCACGATCACCTCCTTCACCATCCGCACCGGCCACGATCTCGGCGAGGCCGGTGTCCGTGCGATCGTGATGATCGAGGTACTGGGCCGCATGGCCGATCGCGTGGCCGATCAGCTTCGCGGCCTGCCGCAGGTGAGGGCGCTCCACAGCACCAACGGCAAATGGGATTTCATCGCCGAACTCGAGGATCGCGACCTCGCCGCTTTCGACGAGACGCTACGGCGCATCCGGCTGATCGACGGTATCAACACGACGGAGACGAACATTCTCCTGAAGACCACCAAGACCGGCTTCTAAGCCGGCTTCTAAAAGGCACCCTATCTCCCGAAACCGGTGCGCGCCTTCTGGAGACATGCGCTAATATTCCCGCTCGTAGACAATACCAGCTTCGCCGGCGCCATTCGAGCCCGCGGCGCCGCGCAGTTTCACGCCGCGGCCGACATCGAAGTTGATGATCGCCTTCGAGGAATTGTCCCCGCCCTGCTGCAGTTCGATATAGGTGCGTTTGTTGAGGTATTTGCCGGCGCTGACCTGCGCGCGTCCGCGCGCATCCGTCGTGATGTCGAGGTTGTCGATGCCGAGATGGCTGCGAAGTCCTTCGAACAGCGACGTCGAGCGGCCGCCCGCCAGCTGGCTCGCGGCGTCGGCGAGCTGTGCGATCTGCAGCGCCGACAGCCGCGACATCGACTGTCCGAAAATCAGCTGCGCCAGCACCTCGTCCTGCGGCAGGGCAGGCGACGAGGAGAAAGCGATCGTCGGATCGTTGGCAAGGCCGGTGACGCTGATCGTGATCGTCGTCGAGCCGACGACAGAGTTTGCGGCCATGTCGAGTGCCGGCGTCAGGTCGCCGGCGAAGGTGATTTTGCTCTTGTCGGTAAAATCGAGTCGGCGGCTGAGAATGGAGAGGCGCCCGCGGCGCATGGTGAAGCCGCCGGCAACGATCGGAGCCGACGCCGTGCCGCGGATCGTCACGCTGCCGCCGAGTTCGGCGTCGATGCCGCGCCCGCGCACGAAGATCTGCGATGGTGCGTCGACGCGCAGATCAAGCCCGAGCGTGGTCGATTTTTCGCGTGGGCCCTGCGGCTGGTTGCCGACCTGCGCAAGCACCGCCGCCGGCGCGTTGCGATGCTGGATGTTGAGCGCGGAAAGCGATGCGGGCAGCTTTTCCGGAACCGTGATCGAGGCTCTCGCGAGCTGCAGGGTTCCGCTGAGAACCGGAGCGGTAAGGAGCGGCCCGCGCACGTTCAGGGTGCCGCTGACGGTCGCGGTCACGAGCGTGCCGTCGACATAGGTCGCGCGGTCGAGACGGATACTGATGTCGGCCGGAAACCCGCTTGCCGGCTGGATGCCGACCGTGCCGCTCGCCGAGACGCTGCCGCCGGTCGCGAGCGTGCCCGAAAATCGCGAGATCGTCGCCTGCCGGCCGTCGAGCGTGATCGTGACGGCAAGGGCGTTCATCGCCATGTTGCGGCGCACGTCGACCAACCGCGTGCCGTCGGTGGTGATGGTACCGGTCACGAGGGGAGCGGCGGCGGTTCCGGCGATCTGCAGGTTGATCCGCGCCGAGCCGGTCATGTCGAAGCCCTGCGCCGCGAGCTGGCCGGCAAGAGCGGTGAAGGGCAAGGTGCCGTCGATCTTCATCGCCAGCGCCCGATCGCCTGATATCGCCACGTTGCCGCTGCCGTTCAGCGCCAGACCGCCGGCGCCTGTCAGATTGATGCCGTCGATGGTGACGCGGTTGTCGGCGAAGCGGCCGTTGGTGCGCAAGGCGAGCGCGCCAAGGCCCGCCGACCGCGTCTGGCTGGTGGCCGCATTCGCCCAATTGGCTTGAAAATCGACGACGGGTGCGGCGGGCTTGCCGGTGACCGAAACCGTGCCGGAGATCGTGCCGGCGGCATCGAGACCGGGCGCGAAGCTATTGGCGAGGCTTGCCGGGAGATCGGCAATTCTCGCATTGATCTTGAGCGTGTCGCCTGCCGTCCCGCTGACGACGACGGAGCCGCCGCCGGTGCGGATCGTCAGATTGTCGAGCGTCACGACGCCACCCTTGATGACGATCCTCGACGGCGCTGCAAGGCTGACGGGAATGGTGCGGGGCGTGGCCGCGAAACTGTTGAGGCTGACGACCGTCTGTCCGCCACCCGTTTCGACGTTCCCGGCCGCCGTCAGCGGCCGGCCGTCATAGGCGGCATTGAGGTCGAAATCGGTGCGGCTAGCCTGCTGCTTGAAGGTCAGCGCCAGGCCAGAAACGCGATTGTCGCCGGAAGCGATTTCCTGAGCCCGCACGGAGCCGTTGGCCGAGAAGGCCTTGAGATCGTCCACCGTCAACGCGATTTCCGGCTTGACGATGGCCAGATCGTCCCGGCGGATGCCGCTGCCGGTGGCGTTCAGCTTGAGCCCTATTCTCCCCTCGGTGTTCGTCAGGTCGACCGATCCCTTGAGGTCGCCCGAGGCCTTCTGTCCGCCGAGAGCGGCGAGCAGCCCGATATCCGGCAGGTCGAAGGTCAATGCGCCGATCGGTTCGAAGGCGGGCGAAAACTCGAGTTTGCCCTGAACGGTGTTCGCGCCGACTTTTGCCGAAAGGGCCGGCACGCTCGTGCGCCCGTCCTTCGACAGCGCGTCCGCTACAATGCTGATCGGCTTGCCGTCGATCGAGCCGCTGGCCTTCACGTTCCCCTGCGGCGCCTTGGGGTCGGCGGTGCCGGTGACGGCGATGTCGAGCGTGTCGAGCAGCTTTCCGGCGAGCTTGACGTTTACCGCCTTCAGGCTTGCATCGACGGCGGCGGCCGAGAGCGGACCCGTGGCCTTCAGCGTGAAGTCCGCCTGGCCGTCGGCATTGGCAAGCAGCTTTGAAAGGTTGAGGACGCGGCCGGAGAGGTCGGCGGCGATCGTCTTGTCTTCAAGCGCGACGTTGCCGCCGATTTCCAGCGTATCGGACTTGAGGCCGAAGTTCGAAAGCTTGAACTTGGCTGGAAGGGTGCTGGCGATCTGGCCCTCGAGCGCGATCGTCGAGGAAAACTTTCCGGCAAGCGCGTCGGGCAGCACGTCCGGCAGGACGAAAAGCTTGAAATTGCCGGTCAACGACTGCGATGCCAGGGTGTACTTGCCGTTGAGGGTGCCCCCGATACTCGCGCTTTCGAGCGCCGTGCCGTTGAAACCGACCGCGTCGGGAGAAAGCTGCAGCGGCGCAATCAGCGTCAGCGGCGCGCGCACGAGGCGATTGAGGTCCGGATTGGCGAAAGCGGTTTGGCCGACATCAAGCCTCACCTGCAACGGACCCGACCGGCCGGCGAGATCGAAGGTGTCGCTTCTCGCCGTCAGCGCGATCTTGTCCAGCTTGCCATCCGGCGTGCTTGCGCTGTCGAGCGCTGCCTTGGCATCGATCTTCACCGCCTTCGCGGCGCCGGTAAGCGCAAGATCGACCCGCGTTATCAGCGCGCGGGCTTCGCCGTTTTCAAGCGGCCAGCGGAAGTCGACCGGCCCGGCGGTGCCGATCAGATTGGCATTGAGGCTGTTGTTGCCGGCAGGGTCGAGCGTACCGGAGGCGGCAAGCACGAAGGCGCCGGTGGCCAGATTGCCGGTCTGGATGTCGATCTTGCCCTTGTCGTCGAAGGCGGTGGAGACGTCGACCGTCGTCTGGCCGGCAAAGAGCTGCCGGAAGGCAGGCGGCAGCAGCGACTGCACATCGCCGCCGCCCTTGACCGTGATGTGGTGCTGACTGTCCGCGGTCAGTTGATGGTGCCCTTCGACGGTCACGCGGGGCTGGCCGTCAAGGGCCGCCTGAAGCTTGCCCTTCCAATCGGAAAGCGGTCCTTCGCCGGTGACGTCCAAATTGAGCGCCGGCTCGTTCGGCAGCTTCAGCATCGAAGCCAGCATTCCGCCCTTGGGTTCAGCGAGCTGCGCCTTGAGACGCAGCCGGTTTTCCGCCGGCGCAAACGCGACGTCGGCGGTCAGCTTCGCATCGCTGACGTCCTGGCGATTGGCGTTGAGGATCAGGTCGACGCTGCGGCTGTCGGCGCGAAGGCTGCCGCTGGCGGTAAGCGCAAACTCACGCCCAGCCAGCGCCGCTCCAAGGCGAATGTCGGGCAGCTCGATCGTGCCGACCTCGATGGCGAGCGGCAGCGAAAAGCCGGTCGTCGCGGTCTCGGGTGCCGCGGGCTGTGCCTCGACCTTTGGCGCCTCCGGGGCGCGTTCGACGGCGAGCGAACCGGCCGCAACCCTGTCCGCATGGAAGCGGCCGCCCAGAAGCGCCGTCGGCGACCAGTCGACGGCAAGATCATGCAATTCGAGGAATACGCCCTTGCTGTCGGAAAGCGTGATTGCGCCTGCGCGCAGCCGCCCGCTAAGTAGTCCGGATGGTTCGCTGATGGCGATGATCCGGTCCGGCGTCGAGGCCATTCGCGCCACGGTATCGACCGCCAGCCGCGTGGCGGCGGGAGCAAACCCGATAACGAGGACCAGAGCGATCGCCAAAAGGATAGCAGCCGACAGCACGTAGGCGCTGATCCGGCCCAATCCTTTCAAAACTCGCTTCAAGATATCCATGGGGATGCTGTAAACCTCGTGGCGTCCTCCGTGACATCCTGCCGAAAAGGCGGCCTA
Source organism: Rhizobium sp. RAF56 (assembly GCF_052113965.1). Classification (NCBI taxonomy): domain Bacteria; kingdom Pseudomonadati; phylum Pseudomonadota; class Alphaproteobacteria; order Hyphomicrobiales; family Rhizobiaceae; genus Rhizobium; species Rhizobium sp. RAF56. The sequence goes on along the minus strand of NZ_JBFRDU010000009.1, from coordinate 23,459 downwards.
GAAGGCCTGGCCAATACCGGCATAGATGCCATAGTCGGATCCCCCTTCGTATTTATTCAGGGGAACGGCGAAGTCCAGCCTAATCGGGCCAAATGGCGTCGCATATCTAAGTCCGAGGCCGACGCCGACGCGCACATCGGAAAAATCGGGGAAATTACTGTCGGTCACGCTGCCGGCATCGACGAAAGGCACGATGCCGATCGTGTCGGTGATGCGGAGCCGCGCTTCCAGTGAAGCCGTTACATAGGAGCGTCCGCCGAGCGCATCGCCTGCCGCATCGTAGACGGTGATTTCCTGGTAGCCGAAGCCACGCACCGAGCCGCCGCCGCCGGCATAGAAGCGCCGGGTGGTCGGCACGTCCTCGAGGTTGTCGGCGCCGAGCAGCGACCCGGCCGCAAGCTTGCCGGCAAAGACGACGTTGTCGCTCGACCCGAAAGCCTGATAGCCCGAGATCGATCCTTCGGCGGAGGTGAAGAAGGTGCCGTTCATCGCCTCGTAGCTCGGCTTCAGATCGACGGTGGCCCGATAGCCTTCGTGCGGGTCGAGCTTGTTGTCGCGTGTGTCGCGCACGTAGCTCAAGGGAATGGAGACCGTCAGGTACTCATGGTCGCCGAAGGCGTCGGTACTGTCTTCATACTGAACCTGTCCGCCACCCGACACGGTATCGTAATCCGTGATTTCGTAGGTAAGGCCCGCATCCGCGGTAATCGTGCTGGCATCGTAGCTGTCGGGATGCTCGGTCTTTGCCCTGAGGCTTGCATTGAAGGTTGCAGCGGGAAAGAAGGCGCCGGGTTTCGAAAACAGGATGCCGGCGCCGTAGTCGAGATTGCCGACATCGGTCGATTCGCCGAGCCGTGCGACGGAGGCTTCGAGCCGAAGCGATTCCGCCTGACCGAACAGATTGCGGTGACCCCAATAGCCCTGCAGGCCAAAGCCGTCGATCGTCGAATATTGTGCCCCGACACCGAAATAGCGGTGCTTGCCTTCCGAAACCTCGATGGTCATCGGAATGGTTCCGTTCGGCGCGAGCGCGTCCGCCTCGCGGATCGTCACGCTTGAAAAGACGCCGAGCCGCCGCAGCCGATCGCCGGCCTTGCGCAGTTCTTCCGGCGAGTAGGGCTTGCCTTCGTTTAGCCTTGAGTAGCGCCGGATGAATTCCGGGTCCACGCTCTTCTGGCCGGTGACGCCGACATTGCCGATCGGCGCGACGGGGCCGCTGACGACCTTGAGCGTCAGGTCCACCAGGTTCGTGTCGTGATCGGCAATGACGTCACGCTGCACGACCTTGGCGAGCGGTCGACCCTGATTGCGGAAATCCGCGACCATCTGGTCGCCGGCCTTGATGATGGCGATGGAGCTTGCGTCGCCGCCGCGCACCAACCCGTACTTTGCCGGATCGACGCGAGTAGCGTCACCCTGCAGCACGATCTTGCCGAGCTTGAAGACCGGTCCCGGGTTCACCCTCACCACGACCGCAACCGGCCTTGTGCGCGGGAAGGTCGGATTGGGCGGAAGCGCGTCGATATCCGTGCCGTTGAGCGTCACGGTCACCACGCCGCCGTAGCGGGCCTGCTCGTAGAGCGCGGCGAGAAGGCGGTCGCGATCGTCGCGCGCCTTGATGACGACGCCTAGATCGCCCGAAACCGGCTTGGCCTTTTCGGAAACCAGCATGGAACTGTTGGTCAGCGCCTTCTTGAGATCCTTGTCCGCATTGCCGGTGTCGAGCTCGACCGTGTAGCGCACGGGATCGATTACCTGTTCGGTCGGCTCCTCGCTGCCGAAGATATTGAGGCCGAAAAGCTTGAAGGCAAAGGCATGATGCGTCAGTACCGGGCTCAGCGCCGTCGCAGCTGCAACCGCTATGACGGTGCCTGCTCGCCGGTACGCAATACCAAATCTCGGGCCGGTTCGTCGTGTTCGCATACGCCGCTTTACGGTTTCATTGAGAGCGCCTCAGTCCTTGCGTTGTAAAGTCGCCAACGCGCGGGCACCATAGGGGCAAAGCAATCCCAAGTGTACCATTTTGAGATAGAGCCGCAGAAAAAGCCGTTAATATGATTAAAAAGTCCCGGATCTAAGGTCCGGGACTTGGGTCGTTCAGACGATTGAGGCTGGTTCAGCGCGGGCAGGCGTCGATGTAGCGGCGGCCGTAACGGTCACGGTAGTAGCACTGGCCGGGCTGCTCGGCGACATTGCCGATCAGCGCCCCGGTCAGCCCGCCGATGGCGCCGCCAACGGCTGCACCGCGCACGTCGTTGGTGATCGCGCCGCCGATGATGGCGCCGGAAGCCGCGCCGATGCCGGCGCCTTGCTGCGTCGGGGTGCAGCTCGCAATCGACAAGCCAGCCATCATGAGCACGAAAATCTTCTTCATTCAGTCTCTCCACATTGATAGGCCGGTTTCCCGGCGAAGACGGTCCCCAAGCAAACCCCTGCGGCGCCAAGGTTCCTCGGCACCACTGCCGTTGGAAAATATAGCGCGAAATGTGGTTGTCTACGGGTTTCTGCAATTTCATCGACAGCCGGGATGCCGGCTCGCGCGGAAGCTGATTTCCCTGAGGCAAAATGTATCGAACGCGTTTTGGGGTTCCACAGATTGTAAATCTGCCGCGATCGGTTATTTTTGTTTGGATTTATTCAAAAGTAAGGGCCTTTTGCCGCAGCGCCGCGGCAAGGGGTTGACGCGCAGTCCGGCAATCAGGAAAACGAGCCGACTGTTCTGGAGAGCATTATGGATTTTGAGGCTTACTTTAAGAGCGAGCTGGACGGGCTTCACGAGGAAGGCCGCTATCGTGTTTTTGCCGATATCGAGCGTCACCGCGGCAATTTTCCGCGCGCCACGCGCCACACGGCGGACGGCCCCAGGGAAGTGACCGTCTGGTGTTCGAACGACTATCTCGGCATGGGGCAGCATCCCAAGGTGATCGAGGCGATGAAAAACGCCATCGACCACTGTGGCGCGGGTGCGGGAGGCACCCGGAATATCTCTGGCACGACCCACTACCACGTTCTTCTCGAGCGCGAGCTTGCCGAGCTGCACGGCAAGGAATCGGCGCTGATCTTTACCTCGGGCTATGTTTCCAACTGGGCGGCGCTCGGCACGCTCGGCGCCAAGATCCCCGGCCTCGTCATTTTCTCCGACGCGCTGAACCATGCGTCCATGATCGAAGGCATCCGCCATGCCCGCTGCGAGCGCGTCATCTGGCGGCACAACGATCTCAACGACCTCGAAGCGAAGCTTGCCGCCGCCGATCCGAACGCGCCGAAGCTGATCGCCTTCGAGAGCGTCTATTCGATGGACGGCGACATCGCGCCGATCAAGGAAATCTGCGACCTAGCCGACAAGTACGGCGCGATGACCTACCTCGACGAGGTGCATGCGGTCGGCATGTACGGTCCGCGCGGTGGCGGCATCGCCGAGCGCGAAGGCCTGATGGACCGCCTGACGGTCATCGAGGGCACGCTCGGCAAGGCGTTCGGCGTCATGGGCGGCTATATTGCCGCGTCGGCCGCGCTCTGCGATTTCATCCGCTCGTTTTCGTCCGGCTTCATCTTCACGACGTCGCTGCCGCCGGCGCTTGTCGCCGGTGCGGTCGCTTCGATCCAGCACCTGAAGGTCAGCAGCTTCGAGCGTGCCCGCCATCAGGAACGCGTCCGCAAGCTCAGATCGCTACTCGATGCGAGCGGCATTCCGCATATGCGCAATCCGAGCCACATCGTGCCGGTGGTGGTCGCCGACGCTGCCAAGTGCAAGTGGATCTCGGACATATTGCTCGACAATTTCGATGTCTACGTTCAGCCGATCAACTATCCGACCGTGCCGAAGAAGACCGAGCGCCTGCGCTTCACCCCGACGCCGCTGCACAGCGACGCCGACATGGAGCATCTGGTCGAGGCGCTGCACTCGCTCTGGGCGCGCTGTGCGCTGGCGAGAGCGGTCGCTTAAGAACAGAACCGATTGATGGAGTGGCCGCTTATGCGGCCATTTCTTTGCGGGCGATGATCTCGCCGGCACGTCGGCGCGCCTCGGTATCCGCTGCAAACACCTCGTCCATGCCGCCTGCGCTGCCGAAGCCGGTCATGTCTTCCATAACCTGTTCGGCAATATCCGCCATCTCAAGGAAACCGATACGCCCGGCGCAGAATGCATGGAAGGCGATCTCCTCGCCGGCGTTCATGACGGCGCCCTGCAGGCCGCCACGTTCGAGCGCCGTTCGCGCAAGGCGCAACGCCGGAAAGCGCACCTCGTCCGGAGCCTCGAAATCCAGCCGGGCGAGCTTTGCGAAATCCAGCCGCTCGACATTGAGCGTCGGCCGGTTCGGATAGGTCAGCGCGTAGCCGATGGCGGTGCGCATGTCCGGAGAGCCGAGCTGGGCAAGCACCGAACCGTCCGTATAGCCGACCATGGAATGGATGACGGATTGAGGATGGATGACCACTTCAATTTGGCTGGGGTGGAGGTCGAAGAGGTGCTTTGCCTCGATCATCTCCAACGCCTTGTTGAACATCGAGGCGCTGCCAATCGATATTTTCAGACCCATGGACCAGTTGGGATGGGCGCGGGCGATTTCGGCCGTCACCCCCGCCATCTGCTCGCGCGTCCATGTTCTGAACGGCCCGCCGGACGCCGTCAGTATGATGCGCTCGACCGCGTGATGCTGGCCGTCCTCCAGCGATTGGAAGATGGCGCTGTGCTCGCTGTCGACCGGGATCAGCCGCCCGCCGCCGGCAGCCACGGCCTTGACAAAGAGTTCGCCCGCCGAAACCAGGCACTCCTTGTTGGCGAGCGCTATGTCGGCGCCGCGCCTTGCCGCGGCAAGGGTCGGTTCCAGTCCGGCCGTGCCGACGATGGCCGCCATCACCCAGTCAGACTGGCGGGCGCCAGCCTCGATCAGCGCCTCGCGCCCGGCGGCGGCTTCGATCCCGCTTCCGGCGAGCGCGTCCCTCAACGCGAAATACTGATCGTCGCTTGCGGTGACCGCGAGTTCGGCGCCGCAAGCCTTCGCCTGCTCGGCGAGGAGGCCGACATTGCTGTTTCCCGTGATGGCCACGACTTCGAACGCGTCGCGCCCGCCGAGCTGGTTCAAGACATCGAGTGTGTTTTGACCGATAGAGCCCGTCGCACCGAAGATGGTCAGCCGACGCGGCGCCGGTTTGCCGCTTGTCATCAGGTTGTCCGCGTTTCTTGCCGTCATGACGGCTCTATAGCGGATCGATTGGTGCAGCAAGAGCGCATTCTATCGGGAGCGCGGTCGCGGAGCCATTCTCCTCCCTCCCGCGGGAAATGAACGAATGCCGATACCGCGCGTTTGCGCTCTAGGATCGGTCAAGAGGAGGACTGAGCATGGTTTTCAAGGCACCAACCTTTCATGGCGGCGAACCGCAGATGGAGACCGACCATTCCACACGTGCGGCACTGGAAACCGCCGTCGCCAACGCGCTGGCAGTCGCCGGCGGTATCGACGCCTGTGACGTCACCGTTAGCGCTCAGGAGCAAGAGATTACGCTCGACGGTACGGTCGGCACGGCCGAGGAGGTCGCGCGCGCAACGCTTGTCGCCGAGGCGATCGAGGGCGTGCTCGCGGTGAGGAACCGGATTGTCGCCGCAGCCGGATAGAAGGGTTGTCTTCGATTGCGCCAGGGTCGTCCCCTAAGCTAGCGGAACTTTTCCGCGTCCGGCGCGTTTATTTTCTCCGCGGTTTGGAAAGGGCCAAAAAATGCAAAAGATCGGTCCGGCGACGAAGGCAGTTCTGATCCTTGCCTCGATGCTGCTTGCCGCCCCCGCTTCGGCGATGCCGGTGGTCTCCTTTGGGGCATCGACCCGCGGCGATGTCGTGATGATCGGAGGGCATCACTGCAACCGTGTCTCAGGCGGAGGACACCACAACAATCACGGCAATGACAGCTACTACGACGACCACGAAAACATGGGCGTTCTTTTCAAGTCGTTCGTAACGGGAACGCTGTTTGCGAGGTCGGACGAGGACGGAAAAAACAAGGACGCGCCGCCGCCGAAGCGGTTTTGAAGGCATAGCCCAAGAAGCATGACGGCTGCCGTCGAGCGGCAGCACGAAACCGCCACAAGATATCCCTTCCCATCGAACCGCTGATCTGCTGAGGCGAACTGCGTGGGAGCGGTCACCTACAACGGTTCATGAATAGCCTTTACATAAAGAATTGGCACCCAAACGAAACGGCGACAATGGCAAGCGGCAGCGCCAGCATCATAACCGCGCTTTGCCACTCCTCGTCTCTGCTCGTTGCGTGATTTCTGGCTTCCTGGCTCATTTCAGCTTCCCCCTTAGGGCGAGCCTAGCGAACTTTGAAGCGGCGTCTCTTCAAAATTGGTTTCCGGTCGTAACATTTCGACGCCGGCTATGAGGAGAGCACCGGCGCAAGCGAATTTGCCAGCACTCAAGATTTTGATTTTATTATATTAAATGGTCGTCCCGACGCGATTTGAACGCGTGACCCTCAGATTAGGAATCTGCTCCGAAGCCCTGCAAATCAAGGAGTCCCGAGCGCATGTTGCATCCATGTTGCTTTCAGGAGAGGAAGGCGTGCTCTGCCGCCGCCAGTTCATCGGCGTCATCAGCCTTCGGGAACAGGTGCGAGTAGCGATCCATGGTCAGCGCCACCGTCGAGTGGCCCATGCGCTCCTGAACGATCTTGGGCGTTAGCCCGAGGCCGCCATCTTCCTTCCGGTTGATGCACCAAGAGGCGAAGAAGTGCCGGAGCACATGCATTCCGGTGTATTTCGGCGCCAGGATGGGCATTCCCTTCTTGTCGACCTCACCTGACTCGATCGTCACGCCTGCAGCCATCCATGCCGGATGAAGACCGCGGCGCAGGATGTTATTCAGTTGCTCCACTTTCCCGGAACCGTTCGGAAACACCAGGTCGAGGACGATGACCTTTTCGCCTGCCTCGTCGAACTTCCCGGTCGTGCGCTTGGGGCAGATAAGCTTCCACTCTCGTAAGGCGTTCATGACCATCGGCGGCGCCGGGATTGTGCGCTCACCCGACAGGGATTTTGGTCGGCCGATGTCGTTGAACCTGTCGGCACGCTGATGCACCCGGATCTCTCTCTTCGCGAAGTCAATGTCCTGCCAGCGCAGTCCGCGCAGCTCTGACGCGCGCAGGCCGCAGAAGGTTGCCGTCAGGATCAACGGGCGCCAGCGGCCCTTCAACGCCCCAAGAAGCGCTTTCACGTCCTCTCGGGCTGGAATATCTACCGCGACCTTCAGGCGCCCCCTCTGGCGCTGCTCTTGGCGCTTCTCTCCGGAGCCGCGCTTGCCCTTCAGGTCCCGCACCACATTTCGCGCCACGAGGCCGCGTTCCTGCGCATCGGCAGTAAGCGTACCGAGGCTAACCAGCACCTTCTTGATCATCGATGGCGATCGATCTGCAGCGCGCAGTTCGTCCTCGAAAGCTCGGATTCTTGCAATGGATAAACCGGAGAGTTTAAGGGCGCCGATGAACGGAACGATGTGCATCCGTAGATGCCGCTCGTAGTCCATGATCGTGGCACGCTCGAGACCGTTGGCCTTCGCGCTAGCGATCCAGAGCTTGCCGGCAGCCTCGACGGTGGCGCTGGCGCTATCCGCGACGTGAACGCCTTCCCTAACCTCGACAGAGGCCGTAGCGGCGTATTGGTCCGCTTCCTTCTTCAGGCGGAATGTCTTCAGTCGGCGCTTGCCGGACATGTCGAGGTAGTCGACCACCCAGGCGGATTTCTGGACGCCCTTGGGTGTCGTCCATTCGCGTTTGCGGACTGACATGGCTTAGTCCTCGCGTTTCTTCAGAAGCTCGTCAGCTCTGTCTATCATCTTGTCGGCGTCCCTAATTTCCGGTCGTCCATTCTCAAGTATGGCGGTGTCTTTCGCGAACCTCACTATCCCCTCACTCGCCTCGGAAATCCGCTGCGCCATATCCAAGATTTCGGGGCTCGCGTTGAGTGACAAAATGATGGAGCAAAGGGACTTGATGATGCGGGCTTGCTGGATGTTCTGTGCATTGCCGGATTGCATCACGCCTTTGTAGTTCTCAAGCAAGTCGAATTGCGATTCCAGCAGCTTCGATCTGTTCGCATTCATCTTTCGCTCATCGGCGAGCATCCGGAGGAGTTCGCTGGCGTTCCGATCGGGAGATTCCAAAGCGGACTCGATATACGCGACGATCTCGGCATTCATTGATCGTCCGTTTCCTTCAGCCGCTTTTTTAACCCGTTCCTTGAGGTCGGCCTGCATTCGCAACCCGAAAGGGGGGATGTTGGCGAGAAGTTCTTTTACGTCGGCCATGGCTTCAATCTGTAGTCCGAAATTTATTGACAGCCACGGTTACAGTCTGTAGCTATAAATTGCAATGACTACAGACTGTAGTTACGCACTACCGCTAGTGGAGCAAAAACATGGCAAGAGCAGAAGCGTCGTTGGATTTGATTTGGGAGGTATCTGAGATCGCGAAGACTATCGGCCGCACTGAGCGACAAACCTTTCACTTGCTCAGTTCCGGTCAGTTGCCCGCCAAGAAGGTCGGTGGCCGCTGGGTAGCTGAGCGCGGCAAGCTCATCGCTTTCTTCATGGAGACGGCGGCATGAGCGGCACCAGCCCCGAAGTCGCTGCAGTCGTTACGATCAACGTCGATCGCCGGCCATTGGCCCGGACGCGGAGATGCGGGGTACGCGCTAACGGTCTGGGCTTCCCGGGGGGCGTTTCGGTCGATCTCCTGGAATCCTTCGTGGCCAAGCCACACGATGGAGCCGGGGCCGACTATGTCGCCCTTTTCCGTAAGCACTCGGATCAGCCGTTTGAGAGGAAAGGGCGCATCGCTGACCACAGGACGGTGATGAACATCTTTAACGACGCAAAGCCAGACCCGATGCAGCTTGATGCCCAGAGGCCCGAGACGACATGTAGCGCGCGGGCCGAAGCCGAGCGGACCCGGATTGAGTTCGACCAGGCCAAGTCGCAAGTTGCGGAACTGCAGGCGGCGCGCACCCTGGCGGAAATGGAGCTGGGCGCGATTAAGTCTGAGCTGGGCGCGCTCAATTCGAGTGCCGTCTGGCGCTTCATGTCGTCCGTTCGACGCCTCTCCAAGCATTATAGCCGCAAACTCCGAGAAAATCATTCTGGCGGCGGCGGGCATGGCCCCTGGCCACAGAGAGTGCGTACGTGGGCGGCGACAGAGCCAGGGGATGCAAAGCCGCGTGATGCTGGTGGGCCTAATCTCGCTGGGTGATGGCGGCTTCGAGGGCGCGCGCCGTTCTCTTCCCTTGTCCGGCAATCATCCGGCATCAATCCGGCAACCGTCCGCCGCCGGTCAGGATCATGCCGGCCAGGTCGAATGGCTGAAAGCGGCCGGCGCGACGAAAATCTTCCAGGAGAAGCGCTCTGGCGTGGACCGTGAGCGCGAAGAACTGAAAAGCTACCTCGCACTATGCACGTGAGGGCGACGCGCTCCTGGTGACGAAGCTGGACCGCCTGGCGCGATCGGCTGCGGACCTTTACGCGATCGTGCATATGCTGGAGGGCAAGTGCGTGGCGTTCAAGGTACTGACGTTGCATCAAACTAGTTGGCTGGATCGCACCGCTACGTGCCAGTGGATCTCCGCCGGCAACCGGCGGCGCCAAGTCCGGGCTTAATGCATGATTAGTAGTGCCATCAGAACCTAAATCTGGCGTGTCTACCAATTTTCTGTCGCGCCGTCATATACTCCAAAGAGCACCACCTCGACTTGCCGGGAGCGCAAGATTGCAGTTATGCCTCAGGTCTGTCGAATTCGGCTATGCGGAACGCTCGATTTCCTTCCGTGCCGCGCTGGAAATGAATGCCGAGCGGCTGAGGCCGCGCTTAGCGGCGGCTTCGTCGATCGCCTTGAGCGTTCCCGCCTCGAAGGTCAGATTGGCGCGTACCACTCGGGAATCGTCGTCGACCAAAGGCACACGCACGAGAAAACCGCCCTCCGCCAGCGCTGCCGCTATGTCTTCGCGCGTGCGAACCGCGTGCAAACTCGAGGGTTCGGGCAGGGCTTCGTCCTCCGCCCAAAGACGCAGGGCCTGGATGGCGTTGTCGACGATATCAGCTTCCTCGTCCGCAGCCGAAAAAACCGAGGGAAGATCGGGAAACGAAACGCCGAAAGCGCTGTCGCCTTCCTGTTCAACAAGAGCGTAGTAGGTGCGCATATCTTAGTCTCCGAAGTTACCGCTGGCTCTAAAACCAGCCTGCCTGCTTTGCGATGCTGCGCGCCGTTCCGGACGGCAGGTCTTTCTTGGGGTGGGGCACGATCACGATCTTTTCGCCCTTGCGGAACTTGTGGTGCGATCCGACGACGGACACCAGCTCGAAGCCTTCCGTCTTCAATCGCTTGATGATCTTGCCACTGTTGCGTTCCATGCTTGTCCTTTTTCGTGTGTATTTATTTACACACTGGAAATCCTTCGTCAAGTTGAAGTGCGTATTATTATGCGCATTCATCGATGCCGAGGCCGACACATGAGTGTTGCGATCGACGAGTTCGACACCCCTGAGGCGACGACGTCGCCCTTGTCCAAATCCACCGGTTCATCGGGGAGCGAAAAAAGGCAACGATGTTACGGTTCAGAACATGACGCATCGGAGAACATCGTCGTACGCCGCCTCGTGGCGCACAGAGGGTCTCTAACGAAGCAGCTTTCTATGACGACTTCGACTGGCATTGCCGACACTGAGGGGTTTCGTCGCAAGCGCACCCACTACTCTCTGACCGGCGCACCGACGACCTCCCGGATGACGGATCCGACCACACCGACGCCGGTGCGTTCTGATCGGCGGCGTTTTAGAAACCTGCCGGAGAGCTTCGTCTCCCTCATACGCGTTTCTCGGATCGTTCAGGCTCGCCGGCTTTCCAGACGCGAGCCGCAATAGCTGAGCAGCCCGCAGCGCTTGTCGCAGGCGGCATTGGCATTACCTCTGATGTTCGTGTAAGGTTACTGCTTGGAAGCAGCCGTGAAGAAGTCGTCGATCTGCTGATTAGGTCGTGCCGAAGAACGCGGATTTCCGAACTCCCCTTGCCATTCGTGATCGTTTGGGCGAAACCGTTCTTGAGCTAGCGAGAGAAAGAAGAGCAACGCACGCGGCGTTTTCGGGCTGGTGGTCTTGCACCCATCTTGATGTTTTTTGCCGCTGCTCATTGCGTTTCGGTACTAGCGATTCGGAAAGACGCCTTTGAATCGCAGCAAGTTTTGTACTAACTGCGCAAGGCCGAGATCAGATCCCTACTGTGCTCTTGTGGTGGGACGCTCAAGAACGCTCATTTAGGCTCTGAGATGTACGTTCCGCGTTGACAGAGCTGAGTTTCCCCATAGGTTGCGGGGACTTTCGTCGATGCGCTTCAACCGGAGCGCTCAGATCATGTATGTATGTGTATGGATTGGCCGTGAATACTTTTCTAACTGGTGTAAACCGACAGACAAACGTGATTCTTGCGCTTCTTGTTCGCGAGTTTCGATTAAGAAATAGCAAGCATGCGTTCCATCATCTATTTGATCTACTTCACGCTCTATTTTTCATTGTTACCCATTGGATTATATTTAAGTTCGCCGGAAGACACCTTATAATTGGCGATAGCCTTTTGACATGGATCACGACCGGGATCGCGCCTGTACTTTACTTCCGCGCAATTAGCATCCGAGCCGCCCAAGCAATTCCCGCTTCAAAGCCTCTCAGAGTCATCCCTTACATTAATCCCCTGGATGTCTGCATTGCCAAAATGGGCGTGGAAGTCCTTTCCTTCCTGGTTATATTCTTGTTTTTCTTCGTGGTGATATATGTATCCGGGGAGTCAAAAGACGCGGCCCCCTTTAACTACTTGCCGATCCTACAATCAATTTCTCTGATGACCATATTTGCATTTGGGGCGGGACTGGTTAACTCATTCATTGCTTCTGTTTTTCCACTGTGGACGATTGCTTGGAGCGCTCTTGCACGGGTTCAACTGTTCTTCAGTGCCGTCTTCTTCATCCCAGAGTTTCTGCCACCTAATTTTAGGAACCTGCTGTCATATAATCCGATGCTACATTTCGTTTCGCTATTCCGAACCGGATTCTATCAAGCTTACCCCAAGGATATGATTTCGTGGCCTTATATGCTGTACTGGACACTCGGCGTCACGTTTGTCGGCTTGGCACTAGAGCGCGTCCTAAAGGAAACCCGTCTCTGAGGCCGTTCATCCTTGAACATGTCCGTGCGGCATGAAAACAGCTTAAAACGCGATGTGAGTGTATATATATCAATGCCCCTTCCGGAAGATAACGTTCCATACTCGTCCATAGCCAAGGGTGCCGTCATCAAGTCGCCTGAGCTTATCGAGCATCCTGTAAGCATTGCACCCTCTTCGGAGATCCATGGTGGGTGCAAGATTGGTTCATTTCTCTTCCTGAACTTCCGCTCGGTCATCTACCCGAACGTCACTATAGGTCGCTTCTGCTCTATTGCGCGGAACTGTGAAGTCGGCGTGGCTCGGCATCCGACGCAATACCTGTCAACGCATAGCTTTCAATACAACAGCGTTCTTTTCCCCGATTTTCCAGGGTACTCCGAAAAGAAGTATTGTACCTGGCGCGCGCATCCAGAAACGACGATCGGTTCCGACGTGTGGTTGGGCGCCCAAGTCATTGTTGTAGCCGGAGCGAAGATCGGCCACGGAGCGGTAGTCGCGGCAAACGCTGTCGTCACCAAGGATGTGCCGCCGTATGCGGTTGTCGGCGGCACCCCAGCAAAACTGATCCGATATCGGTTCTCGGAAGATGTCATCGAAGGCCTCCTCGAAACAAAATGGTGGGATTTGCCCTACTCCGAAATTAAGAGCCTGCCCTTCGATGACCCTACTGCATGCGTTGAAATCCTGCGCGGCATTCGGTCCAAAACCGCCGCGCAGTGACGCTGGCTCCCGAGGGGCCGAGTTGGATTTTATGCTAATACGCTAGCTCTGGCGCTGCCACTGTTGACTCAATTGCGCCATAAATCGTAGATCCGCCGTACGCCAACTTTTAAGAAGTCCTTAAGCGATGTTAATTTCGATCATTATCCCCGTGAGGGTCAGCGATGCGCTCTTCCAGGGGCTACCTCGAATTGAGAAATTGCTGGCGTCAATTCCAAGAGAAGGCTTCGAGGCTGTTATTGTAGATTACGGAAGTAGCCGGCGCGAAGCCGAAGAGCTGCAGGCAATAGCGGATAAATTCTCTCATGCACGTAACATTCGCGTCGAAGCTGAGACTGAACCCTTCAGCGCCGGGATAGCACGTAACATCGGAGCTGAACACGCAATGGGTAGCGTCATCATGTTCAATGATGTCGACTGCATCGCCAGCCCCCACATGTATCGCCGAATTGCGGAAGAAGCGGAAGCGCGCCGCATCGACATCAACGTCTATGATTTCTTCTCCATCCCCATAGCCTTCACCACATACGAAGGCGCCGATGAATATACTAGGCTTCAGGCCGAAGATCCTCGTCGTGCCGACGCCCTGTTCCACTATCATATGATCCGCGGCGAAAAGCAGTTCGTGTTCATGATGGCCTACTCAGGCTCGACGATCGTCGTGAATAGGCTTCAATATCTCGCGATTGGCGGCACCAATCAGCAGTTCCACGGGCACGGAGCTGAAGACTTTGAGGTCAAGCTGCGCTTGGCGGGATATCGACCGATCGGGGTAAAACCGATCGACTATTACCACAACACTAAAGTCAACCAAATGCAGGATTATGTGGGCTTTCGATCCTACCTTGCCCTGTACGGCTATGAGATCGCTTTCCGAGGCATTTACATGGTTCATCTTTGGCATCCGTCACGTGTCAGCAAGAGCGTGACAGTTTCGCCGAGTTCTTCGGGTTACATGCAGACTGAGCGAAACTTCAGGCTCATGCGGCAGATGATGCGGGATTTCGATACGTCAGGGTCTCAGCCGGCCGCTTTGATGGATTGCGCCTCTGACAGAAAAACACTCGTTCTTTGCCGACCGAATTCAACCGCTCTCGAAACTCTTCGTCATGTCCTACCCCTTCTTGGTAGGTTTGACGTGGTTGATGAGGTCGTGTTCGAGAACGACGAGGCGTTCCTGGATACGATAAGGCGAGATGGCTTCACCAACGTTTTGCTGTTGAACCCTTATGGCAATCCTCACCGGCTTTCGCTCTACGAATCACTAAGACGGGAAGGCATCCCGTATTGGGTTCACGACAGAGGAGCGCTGCCGCACTCGTGGTTCTTTGACCCGTCCGGGTTCAATGCTGACAGCCCAAGCTACGCACCTAACAGATGGGATAGACCCTTGTCAGATGAGGAGCGGTCAGCGGTTCGCTCCTATATCCAGACAGTGAAGACTAAGGCGGATACGCTGGAAATAAATGGGCCGCCGAAATCCGCCTCACACTGGCGTAGCGTCTTCGGCATAGGCCCGCGGAAGGTGTTGTTTGTTCCCCTTCAAAGACCGAGCGACACCGTCACGCGATATTTCGGTGGCGCCGTTGGGGCTTACGAGAATTTTTACGACTGGATTGAGGATGTCGCCCTTCACCTCGATAGGTCGGAATGGGTGGTAGTCGTTAAGAAGCATCCCGCCGAGCTGATTAAGCCGAGTATTCAAGGTGTGATTTTTGCGCCGGACGATGCCCATGTGCACGATTTGATTGAGCTATCGGATGCTTCAATGATGCTCAACTCGGGCGTTGGGGTTCTTTCTCTCGCCTTTGGAAAGCCGGTAATCACATGTGGCGGGGCCTTCTACGCACACCACGGCCTAGCGGTCAATGCCAACTCAGTGGAGGAAGCGGTACGCCTCGTCCAAACCGGCGTCCCCATCGACAGAGCCAAGGTCGAAAGTTTCATCCATTATTTGGTTACGGAATTCTATTCATTTGGCGAAACAGTATATATCGAGCATGACAACGGCAGCAGCAAATTTCAGGCCGCGTCTAAGATTTCCTATCAAAGTGTGCGTGGCCTGACAGAGAAGCCAGTTTTGTTCGGAGGGATACCCGCAACGGCGTCCTTCGACAGCCTTGTCTATTCATCCTTCGGCGGCCCTGCGACAATGAAGCGCGCCAAAGAGAGTGAGCTAAAGGGGAGAGTCGAGAAGAAAACACCCCTGACAGCTCCGGCTCAGGCTCAGGCTGCAGTCGCCCCAAGCGTCTATGACGAACTCATCGCTAGCGCGCGCAAAGCTTGGAATGAATGCAGATATGCGGATGCTGCAAATTACAACACGAAAGCCGCAAATGAAAACCATGCCAAGGCGGTTCATCATTTGTGTGAGGCTGCGGAGGCCTGCATTCGCAACAACGACAAGAATGGGGCTGTCAATCGCCTGATGAAAGCCCTTACAATCGCTCCTGGCAACAAGGCAATTAAGAGACGTATTCGAGAATTGAACCGCCCAAAGTGGCTGTCTGCAATACTCAAGCCTCAACCGTTTCCGGTGAAAGCATAAATGCTGAAGCTCAAGAGACACCGTGCCGACCTAACTATTCCAGAGATCATTGCTTTTCTGAATCGGTGGAGGAGAAAGCGCCTATTTCTTTCCGTAGCGCTCTCTTCCCTTGCCTTGGGCATCGCTGCCTACGGCGTGGGGCTTTCGTTCCAGCTTCTCTTATCATGTGTGTAGTGGGCGTAATTACTGGCCTCATCGCAGCATACATGCACCTCACCCAGGAGAAATTTGCCCCTGACCCGATTGAGCCTGCAGGCCCAGAATATAGGACTGTGACCTCTGATGGTTGGGAATACTTCGTCTAGAACACCCGGTAAATTGGTGCCCCCGCCGAATAGATCTGGAGGCCGGAGACTTCGCGCCGGTTGCGGCCGTAATAGCTTGCTCCGCGGCGATGCCACATCCCGACGCTGCCAAGCCGCTTCCAGCGCAAGGCATTCCTGGTGTGTGGATCAATCACGCTGGTTGCGATCGCAGACCACTGGGAAGCAATAGCGGAATGATGATCGACAAACGGCCAGAGGCTAAACTGGCCGGATCAAACGAAGCCGAACAGCCAGGCTTGCGCAGCGCATCGCGGTCCTCGTCCCTTGCTATAACGAAGAGGTCACGATCGGAGCTGTCATCGACGATTTTCGTCGGACGCTCTCCGATACTAATATCTACGTTTTTGACAACAACTCCTCGGATAGGACCATTGCCTGCGCACGGGAGGCAGGCGCGATCGTCAACACGGTTCGGGAGCAGGGCAAGGGCAACGTCATAAGGCGCATGTTTGCTGACATAGAGGCGGATATCTACGTGCTAATCGATGGCGACGGAACATATGACGCGTGTGCAGCGCCGATCCTCATCGATGAACTGACAACGCTTGGATTGGACATGGTCGTAGCCAGCCGGACATCCGACGAGCGGGAGGCGTACCGGCCTGGACATAGATTTGGAAACTGGCTCCCGACCGCTTGCGTCATTGATGTGAACCTGTTTGGCGCAAGCCGGGCCGCCTTTTCGTCGCAACCCGACGGTCAGGCCAAGGGTCGTCATCTTCGTCCGGCGCCGCCTGGGAGGCGATCGGCCGCTCTGAAAGAGAATGGGTTGTGCAAAGTTTGAGTTGACCGCTTTCGATGGCGAGGCGACACTTCAATCGTTGGAAGGCAGGGGGAAACCAATGAACGAGCCAGACCGGTGGCGCCACATGGCATTCGCGCCGAAAGACGGCAGTCGGATCCTCGTCACGGTCCGTGCCTCAGAACAAGGGCCGGCGGAAGTTGATCTCGCCTACTGGTCAAATGGCGATCAGTTCGGCGCAGAGTGCTGGCGCGCTTCTGATTCCTCCCCCGGCCGCGTCATTGAATATACCGAGCCAGAGCTGAAGTGCTGGATGCCGATGCCATCGGCCAATCTCAACCGCGCCTCCATGCCCTCACCTTGGGAGGGCGACGACACTCAGCAACTCGACGGGTCGGGGATTTAACCACCTCGCGGCAATGGAATTTCGTAGAATTCGTGAACCATGCCGCCGCCGCCGAATTCGGTCTTGAATCGGTATAGGCTTTCGTTCAGAACGCGCCCACCTTCCTCGTTGCTAATGCCAAAATCGAAGTAGCGTATCCCTTGGCCAAGCGCACCCTCGATGGCTGCGTCAAATACGGCGTCTAGCGCGGAGAGCGCGTAGCCCATTTCGCTGGAGGCGATATATTGCACGTGCCAGACATTGGCCGACAGAAACATCAGGATACCCGCAACGACATCGTTCCCCGCTGTTGCGCAGCCGATCCGAATATGATCCGGAAAGCGCTCGGCAAGAAGAGTAATCTCCTCGAGCGAATGGACGGGCCGGGCAGCATGCTTGCGTGCAAGGTTGCCCTCTAGCACGTTCCAAAGCTCTGGCAGCAACGCGATCTCTCCGGAGATACTCACGGCGTTCTGCGCCTTTTTCAGGCTGCGCCGGCGTCGGTCTCCGAGCGGTCGGCGGTTGGAAAGATCAATGGCGGAGGACAGGTCGCATCGCGTGCGCCGGGCATTGAGCCGGAACAGCGCGTACAGGTCGTCCTGCGCCGGAACCGTGGCGTAACAGTGTGGCAGCGCCTTGTATAGCAGGCGGCTGAAGCCGCGCGACTGGTAGAAGGCGGCAATGTCTTCAAGTGTCGCCAGCATTCTTTCACCGGTCAGGCGGCCGTCATGAACCACGCCGCCATAGGTCGCGCCTGGATGACTAACGACGAGATCGGTTTCGTCGCGCGCGATCGCGGCAGGAAAGACGCCCACCAACCGTTCGGCATCGAAGATCAGTAGCGACATGTCCTTGAAACGGTCCCCATGATAGCTGAGAAATCTTCGGGTATGGAGGATGGTCGCATTTACGGCGCTGGCGCACCACTCATCCCAACGCGCCTCAACCGACGGGTCGTAAAGCCTGACGTCAAACCTACTCATGGCTGCAGTTCCGCGACGCCGAATCCGGTCCCGCCGAAATCGTTGCCGTTGTAAAAGCAGAATGTCCGGCCCCGATACTCCAGGATCGCGGAGTATTCGACCGCCTCGCTATCCCAACCTTCCACAGAGGTGGAAAGGTTCATCTCATCGTCTTTCCGAGTCCAAACGAGGCCGTCGGACGATATTGCATAACCGAGATAATAGACCCGCGGAAAGCGGCCCCGAACACTGTAAAACATACGGTAGCCGCTCGCATCGGCGATGACATAGGGCCGTCCGAAGCCGTGTTCCCTGTCGAGTTCGACTGTTAGCACGACGCGGCCTTCCTCGGGCCATGTGACGCCGTCGGGTGATTCCATATAACGGATGTCGTAGATGGGCATCGCCTTGCCCTCGATGTGTTCCCACTCGCTGCCGGCGACATACCACATGCGCACGCCGCCATCGTTGCGGGGCAGCACGAAGTTGCCGCAGCGGAAATACATTTCGGCGGGCGAGCGCTCGAGAATCGGTGTCGTCTTCACCTTTTCGAAGCTGTCGCCGTCGTCATGGCTGACAGCAAGGCCGGTCAGCAGCCGGTAGCGGATGTTGTGACACAGCTCGAAGCCGACGTAATACATCAACAGCCGGCCATCCGGCATACGCAGTACTGATGTCTGGAACACGCCATTGTCGTCGAACGCGCCGGGAACGCCGCAATCGAGCACCGGTTCAAGAGAGGTTTTCAACACTCGCAACGGGTTGGCGGGATCGACATCCACGTATCCGACACGTCCGATGTTGGTATCGTCCCGACACTGCACGAACAGCCGCAGCGCGCCATCCTCGCGTAGATGAGGCGTTGGGCAGCTTGCGTATTTGCGTGCCCACCAGCGTTCGCCGGATGGCGCCCACACAACCCCGTGTTTGGTCCAGCGCATTGGCTCAATTGTCCTTGAGCTTGAAGAAGCGGCGCGCAGGAATTTTCACCGGTTCGGCATTGTCGGTCTTGTAGAGCGCGTTTTCGGCAGTGTCTTTCATGATCGTCGCAGCCGGCCCTACCCAGTTGTCGGCACCGATCGAAAGATTGTTGGCGGCAGTCGCATTGACGCCAAGGAAGGAATTGGCGCCGACCGAAGTGAAGCCGGACAGGACCACATGCGAGGAAACGAAGCAATTGTCGCCGATACTGCTATGATGGCCGATGTGATTGCCGCTCCACAGCACCACGTTGTCGCCGATGGTTACGAAGGGCTGGACTGTGTTGTCCTCAAAAATAAAGCAATGTTCACCGAGTTTGACGTTCCGCCAAACGAAGGCGCGGCTGCTGACATAGCTGGCCGGTTGGTAGCCTCTAGCCTTCACTTCCTTGTAGAGGCGTGTCCGCAGTCGGTTCATCTGGGTGTAGACGAGCGCGGCATAGAACTCGGTCTCGGCCGGACTGAAATGCTGCTCGATTTCCTCTAGCGGCAGCACTGGCAGCCCGAATAGCTCAGACTTCTTCAGGTAGGCCGCCTCGACGGCAAACCCTACCACCTCGTACTGCGAATCATGCGTGAAATATTCGAAGGCGATTTCGGCGAAGGCGCTGTCACCGATGATGAACAGCTTTTTGGTTTTGCGCATGATAATTTCCTCCCGGATCGCCCCTCAGGGGCGCGAAATCAAGATGTCTTCGCGGCGGTTGGCCATCGGAAGCGATGAAGGCTGTGGAAGCACATAAGCGTCGAACCCTTGCAAGCGGGCGCGCTGAATAACGGCCATTACCACGGCATCGTCGATCTGATCGTGCTCAATCCTGTTGAACGTCGCGTCCGGCTTCTCTGCTGTCTTCATGAAGGCCTGATGGAATCGGATGCCACTGTCGCTGGCAAAAAAGCGCTTCCTCTTCGAGACGTTCGGAATATCGCCGATCAACATCTGACCGCTCGGCGAAAGCAGCGACAGCGATAGGTCGATAAACCGGAAAAACGAGACATCGACGATGATGTAGTGCAAGACGCTGTAGCAAAGAACGACGTCAAACTTGCCGCGATTGGCCTCGATGAACTCCGGGCAGTTCGGATACATCGCGGCCAGTTTTTCGATCCGGTCGCAAGAGGGCAGAAGATCGAGCATTTCCCGGCTGTCGATCAGCGTCAGGTTATGGTTGTGCCGCTCGCAAAGGTCGATCAGCATGTTGGGGATATCGCTACAACCCGGTCCGATATCCAGCACTTTGGCGGATGTCATGTGAAGATTGCTGAGCTTGCTGGTGATATCGGCGAAAATGGCCTCTTCACTGCCCTGACGGTAGGAATCGGGAAAGCCGATCTTTTCGTATTTCGACATCGACGTGTCCGAGGCGAATTTGCGGAATTCCTCGAAGCCGATATTGCTGAAGCCTGCGGGATCAGCCATGCGCCACCTGTTGGGTCAACGTCGCCGCATCGAAGGCATTGGCAGCCGCGATGACCTGCTCCACCTGCGCATCCGTCAAAGCCGGGCTCATCGGCAACGACAGGACTTCGTCATGCAAAGCCTCCGTCAACGGCAGGACGTGGCCTTTAAGGTCTTCGTGGTAGCACTCCTGTCGGTGCGGCGGGACGGGATAGTGGATCGCCGTCTGCACGCCGCATTCCTGCAAATGCAGCGCAAGGTGGTTGCGCGCCTCGCTGCGGATGACGAAAAGATGCCAGACATGGCTTTTCTCTTCGGCGCGAAGCGTCGGAAGGACGATGGCAGGATTGCGGATCTCGTTGAGATAGCGCGTGGCGATGTGCCGTCGAGCAGCGTTCTGCTCGTCGAGCAGCGGCAGTTTCACCCGCAGAAATGCGGCCTGCATCTCGTCCAGACGACTGTTGATGCCTTGATGAGTGTTGACGTATTTTCGCTCGGAGCCGTAGTTCCGCAACGAGCGTAGAAGCTTGGCGAGGTCGTCGTCCGTGGTTATGACGGCTCCGCCGTCGCCGAGCGCGCCTAGATTTTTGGTCGGATAGAAACTGAACCCGGCCGCATGGCCAAATGTGCCCGCCTGCTGCGAGCCAAGCAAGGCGCCGTGTGCCTGTGCGCAATCTTCCAGGAGCAGCAGCCCTTCATCCTCGCATACCGCAAGCAGTTCGGGCATTGGGCAAAGCTGGCCGTAAAGATGCACGGCCATCACGGCCTTAGGCTTTTGCGCAAGGGCGGATCGCAGTCCAGCTTCGGAGAGATTGAACGTCAGAGGATCAGGCTCGACCAGAATAGGCCGCAACCTGTTTTCCGTAATTGCGAGGATGCAGGCGATATAGGCATTCGCGGCAACCACAACGCCATCACCATCCTTGAGCCGTCCCTGCGCTTTCCATGCGCGCAGGGTTAGTACCAACGCGTCGAGACCGCTCGCGAGCCCGATGGTATGCGCAGCTCCCGTATAGCGTGAGAATTCTGACTCGAATGCCTCAACCTGATGGCCGAGCACATACCAGCCGCTATCGATCACGGTCCGGGCAGCCTTCGCGAGATCGTCGGCGAGGGGCGCGTCGACGGCTGACAGATCGAATGCCGGAACCGTCTTCATGCCCGCTTCCTGACCGAATCGATGAAAAGATTATAATCGCGGAAATAATCCGCTTCTGCATAGAATTCCGAAGCAAGCACTAGGCAGACGCCGCCGGAGGAGAAATTCTCGAGCTCACCCCAGGTCATCGGAGGAATATGCAGACCGTAATAGGCACGGTTGAGAGAAAAGCGCTCCGCCCGATGGCCGTTGTCCAGGATCACGTCGAAGCTGCCTGCAATTGCAATGACGAACTGATGAAGGTTGCGGTGCGCATGGCCGCCCCGATCCGCGCCGCCCGGAACGTCGTAAAGGTAGAAAACGCGCTTCACGTTGAAGGGCACATGGCGCGTCTCTTCGATGAAGGTCAGGTTGCCGCGCGCGTCGGGAATGCGCGGAAGATCAATGATCCGGCCGGGGGAATGGCTGTCACGTTCGCCGCTTGGCAGCGGCGCCATGTCGCGAGCCACCATTTCAGGCGAGGCCATTGCGGCATAGGTTTCCCGCAGCCGTTGTGCCAGCGGGGAATAGGCGAGCGCGCTCATGCGGCAACCTCCGTAAGGAGCCTTTCGAAGCGGGCGACATCGCCTGCGAGCTGGGGGAAGCGCGGCAGCCAATAGCTGTAATCGCGGATGAGGCTCTTGTAGGCCAGTGGATACATGCCCGCCGGCAAATGACCGGAAGCCTTGACCTGGTTGATGATGATTTCCCAATCCGTGATGCAATAGATGAAGTCCGGATTTGCGGCAGGATCCGAGTTTGATCCCTGGTGCTGTCGGAAATAAGAAAGCGTGGCCGGATGAGCGACGACATTGCCCTTGGACGCCAGATTAACCCAGGCGAACACGTCGCCTAGCCCGCGAGAGGTCACGTCGCCGAAATCGAGAAGCGAGCCCGTGGCCGCCGCCAACGCGTCGGTGCGTCGGAACATCACTGTCGAAAACTCGCCGATGAAATTCTTGGCATTTGCAGTCATCAACTGGATACATTCGGCGCCATCGATGATCTTGATGCCTCCTGAAATCTTCAGGACGTTGACGTTGCTGAGGATGTTGTTGTTCTCGTCGATCAGATCGCGTGGCGAGAAGGCAAGCGTCGTATTCTCCGCCTTGGTCGCTTCCAGCGCTTCGAGCAGATTCTGGACACAGAACGGATGAAGAATATCATCGTCGAGCAGGAACTTGATGTAATCTCCCTGCGCCAGGCTCATCAGCCGGATGACGTTCTTCTTGCTGCCCGGCTTGGGGTTACGGCTATACTTGACTCGCCCGGGAAATTTCTCGCAAATTCGCTCGATGTCATCTGTAGGGCAGTCGTCGGAGACGATGATCTCGATATCTGGAAACGTTTGCGCAATGGCGCTCGCCAAGCATAATTCGAAATGCCTCGGTTTGTACGATGGGATGCAAATGGAAACCCGCGGCATAGCTCACCTTGTGACGTCCCGCCGCAACGGCGGAGGAATGAAGGTAGATTCAAAGCTGTTAACCTTGCCCAAGGCTTTCGCTGCTTAACCGCGCCCGAGTGCCTTCACTCCACCTTGACCTGGCCGTCCATAAGAATGTCATCCGGGACGGGTTCGATAGCGGCTTCGCTGCTTTTCAAGGTGAAGATTTTCACATACCGACATTGAAGCGGCTTGAAGACGATCGCCGTTCACACTATGCCCCCGGCAGGCTCATACAGATGCCGAAAGTGCTTGATTAGATTATACTCCGCCGTTGATCCGAGGTGGCCCGATCCGAGCCGTCAGCTCCTTGGCGAGCACTTGCAGCCAGCAGACTGGGAGTTCAATAGCGGAAATCTAAAAAGCCATTTCAGCCGAAAAATGAGTCTGGCATCCTCCTGGAGAAGCTTGCCATCGATTTTTTCCCACCTCTTTTCCGTCTGCGCCCTCTTCTTCACGCCCTAAGAGCCTGACCGAAAAAGAATTGAGTGAAATCAGCCAGTTGTGATTCCCTTGGATTTGCTTAGGATTCGAGGAAACTGCAATGGGCTGGACTGATTTCACCCGTCGCCAATATGGCCGACGGACAGGGCGTTACGCAAGTGATCTGACG
>NZ_JBFRDU010000008.1:0-196315 GCF_052113965.1 Rhizobium sp. RAF56 | reverse complement strand
AGACGCTATTGTTGTGCCGCACGGGGTTGATCCTCCTTCGTGTCCGAGATCGTCGCCAAACGCTCGAACACGAGTAGAATCAACACCGTGCACCATGTCTACACAAATTAAACCGGACAGCAGTGGCACAAGGCCGAGGATGACGTCGTGTCCGCGCGGGGTCGGCATCAAATGGGGAGAGGTTGCCGCGCGGCAGCGTCTTTGCCGTGTCGTTGAGGGAAATGCATGGCAGGGGTTGCCAGTTTTCTCCGGCGAGGTTATAAGCGCGGCCATGAAGTCCACAGGCGCAAAAATTTCCGAACAGATCGTACGCGGCCGCATCGCGCTGCGCGACGGTTCGCGCGCCCTTTCCTCGCTTCTTCTTCTCGGCCTTACGCGCGGTTGCCGGGTCCGTTGAGGGGCGCTCGGCGGCCGACAAGCCCGCCAGGCAAGTGCTCCTCGTAAGCTTTCCCAAAATCCACAAGATCGCTAGCTAGAATCCGCTATTGTCGTCGCCAACGCATGCCGTTATCGGCTAAGAGGCGCGAAAGACGGGACGAGGAAGACAACATGGACGCGAACACCCAATCCCAATCCGACACATCCCGAGCCAAGGGCATGCCTGACGCGGCAGTCAAATACCGCGCCTATCCGCAGGTGAACATTCCCGACCGCACCTGGCCGACCAAGACCATTACCAAGGCGCCGATCTGGTGCTCGGTCGACTTGCGCGACGGCAATCAGTCGCTGGTCGACCCGATGGGCCACGACCGCAAGGCGCGCATGTTCCAGCTTTTGCTCGACATGGGCTTCAGGGAAATCGAGATCGGTTTCCCCTCCGCCTCGCAGACCGACTTTGACTTCGCCCGCTGGTGCGTCGAGGAGGGGAATGTCCCCGACGACGTGTCGCTGCAGGTGCTGGTGCAGTGCCGTCCGGAACTGATCTCGCGCACCTTCGAGTCGTTGCAGGGCGCGCGCAAGCCGATCGTGCATTTCTACAATTCGACGAGCGAGCTGCAGCGCCGGGTCGTCTTCGCCAAGGACGTCAACGGCATCAAGCAGATCGCTGTCGATGCCGCCAAGATGATCACCGACATGGCCGCCAAGGCCGGCGGCGGCTATCGCTTTGAATATTCTCCGGAAAGTTTCACCGGTACCGAGCTGGAAGTGGCGCTGGAGATCTGCAACGCGGTGATTGACGTCGTCAAGCCGACGGCTGACAACAAGCTGATCGTCAACCTGCCTTCGACCGTCGAGATGGCGACGCCGAACGTCTATGCCGACCAGATCGAATGGATGTGCCGCAACCTCGACAACCGCGAAAACCTGATCATCTCCTTGCACCCGCACAACGACCGCGGCACCGGCATCGCCGCGACGGAACTGGCCCTGATGGCCGGCGCCGACCGGGTTGAAGGCACGCTCTTCGGCAATGGCGAACGCACGGGCAATGTCGACGTCGTGACGCTGGCGCTCAACATGTTCACGCAGGGCATCGATCCGGGCATCGACTGCTCGAACATCGAGCGGATCAAGGACGTCTACGAATACTCGAACCAGATGGTGATACCCGAGCGCCATCCCTATGTCGGCGAACTGGTATACACGGCTTTTTCGGGCTCGCATCAGGATGCGATCAACAAGGGGATGAAGGCGGCGCAGGTCGCCAATCATCCGGTGTGGGAAGTGCCCTATCTGCCGATCGATCCGCGCGACGTCGGCCGCACCTACGAGGCGATCATCCGCATCAACTCGCAGTCCGGCAAGGGCGGCATCGCCTATATCCTGCAACAGGATTACGGCCTCAACCTGCCGCGCAACCTGCAGGTGGAGTTCCGCGAGGACATCCAGCGCATCACCGACGAGGAAGGCAAGGAAGTGCCGTCGCGGCGCATCTATGACCGCTTCACCGAGCGCTACGTCACCCAGCCGGGCGCCCGCATCAAGTTCGTCGATCACCACACCTTTGCCGATCCCGAGCACAAGGGGCTGCGCATCGTTGCCGCTGAGATCACCGACAATGGCGAGGTGAAGCGTATCGAGGGCCGTGGTAACGGTCCGATCGACGGCTTCATCAACGGGCTCTCGATCTATCTGGGCATAGAGATGTCGGTGGAAGACTATTCCGAACACTCGCTGCAGCACGGCTCGAACGCGGCGGCGATCTCCTATGTCGAGATATCGCATCCGGGCGGCAAGCTCTTCGGTGCCGGCATCAATACCAACATCGTGGCCGCTTCGCTCGAGGCGATCGTGTCGGCGGCGAACCGGGTGATCGCCACCAGACAGGGCTGATCGCTGCATCCGCTGAAATCGAGATATCTCCTCCACATGGGGGAGATCAGGCTGCCGACAAACTCTGACGGCTTACCAGGACTGCGCCGCTATCCGCCGTCACCCCGGACCCGATCCGGGGTCCAGCGCGCGCAAGTGCTTGCGCGCAAAAGAGTTTTTAGCGCCGCCGACGCGGCGCGGCTGGATCCCGGCTCAAGGCGCTCAAGGCCGGGATGACGGAGAAACGGGCGCGCTCGCAAAAAAAGACTGGCAAACTGATCTCCCCTACAAGGGGGAGATTATTTGACGCTTGATAGACCGGCGGGGCAGAGGGGTGGAAGCCGTTTTTCTTCGCCCAGCCGGCGGCAGTCCTACATCAGCTTCGAGATCCGCTTGGCCAGTTCGTCAAGGGTCGGATCGGCGGAGGGCGCGACCAGGACATAGGCAGCGCCGGCGTTGTGCCAGGCGACGATGCCGAGATCGTCCTTGATCGTTTCCTTGAAATCGCTGATCTCGCCGGCGCTGTCATCTCTCATGAGGAAGATGGAAACGACGTCGCCGTCGGAACTTTTATAGATCAGCTGGCCGGCCGGCCTGCCGCCTGCAAGCAACAGCCGCGCGCCCTGCAGTTCCAGGTCTTCCGACGTCAGGTCCGGCACCCGGAAGGCGACCCCGACATTGCCGGTCAGCCAGCTGGTGATTTCTGCCAGCTGCGAGGCAGGCAGTTCGACGAGATGGCCGGGCTGGCGGGAAAACAGGCGGTGGTGAGCGGTGATGTCGTCGAGCCAACCACGCGATGCGGGGGTGGGTGTCACCGGCTGCGCGGCGGTCTGGACGGCGGACGGATCCTTGCCGAGGAGGTAACCGATGCCGCCACCGAGAACGAAAAGGATGAGGGAAGCGGCGAGCGCCTGCTTGCCGGTCGGGGCGAGCTTCAGCGACGGTCTTGAAAAGCGGCGCGCCTCGCGCGCCTTCGGCGGCTGGACGCTCTTGATGGAGCGCACGACCGAGAGCGGCACGGGCTCCTTCAACACTTCGTCGAAGGCCTTGCGGCCGACGTCGGAGCCGTGTCTCAATGCGTCGAGCAGGTGGCGGGCGGCGGGATCGGTTGCCAGCACGCGGTCCAGTTCATCCTTTTCCTCGCGGCTCGTCTCGCCGTCGATATAGGCGCAAAGGCGGGCTTCGAGCGGCATTTTCTTCATGTCTTGCAAGTCGTTAGTACCTTTGCGGCGAGCGGCTTTTTCCCATGGCTCCCAGTTGCAGCCGGGCACTGGCCAGGCGCGACGTCACGGTCGAAAGCGGGATGCCGAGAATTTCTGCGGTTTGCTGGTAGCTATAGTGTTCGATGGCCACGAGCAGAAACACACTGGCAAGACCTTCAGGCAAAGATGTGACCGTCTGGTGCGCCTCGCTCGCTTCGACCGGATTGATCTGTCCTTGAGCGGGTTCGCCCTGTTCCAGCGCGTTGCCACCCTTGCCGTGGGCCGGACGTAGCCGGTGGCGGCGCGTCTCTTCCCATTGATGGCGAGCCATGGTGTAGAGCCAGCCTTCCAGCCGGCCTTCATTGTTCCAGGAATGGATTTTGGCTATGCCGCGCTGGCAAACGCTGCGCACCAGCTCGTCGGCATCGGCGAGGTCGCCGGTCAGCGTGACCGCAAAACGCCTGAGTTTCGGCAAGAGACCGACCAGATCGCGTCTGATATCCGAAGCAGCTACCGGTGTGCGCATGGTCGTTCCAGGAGCGGGTTGATGACTGTCATGGTGTAGCGAATGGTCAGGCTTGATTTCAATTGGTATTCCCGTCTGGAAGAGCCGTATTGCGCATCATGCCCCCTTCCGGCTCGCTGCATCAATAGGTCTTGTATCCGTTCAGCGATTGCAGCAGTGAGCGGAATGCCCAGGTGTCCTCGCCGCCGCGATCGCGTATTTCGACGAGTTGGACGCGGGCGCCCTCTACGTCGCCTTGCTCCAGCAGGGCCTGGCCCATGTAGGAACGCGCGAGGATATAGTTCTCGTCGGCCTGCAAGGCCTTTCGATAGTAGGACATCCCCAATTCCATCCGTCCAGCCTTGCGGTTGGCGTAGCCGAGATAGTTGAGAATTCTGGGGTCGCTCTGGTTTTTTGCCAGCCTCAAGACCTTGATGGCGTTGTCATATTGGCCGGCATAGGCGAATTCGCGGGCAGCGTCGAAGAGTTGGGTGTCGTTGAAGCCGCTCTTCGTCGGCTCGACGCATTCCTTCTTTTGCTTGTCCCAAACCTTGCCGTCGGCACAGCTGGTCGTGGTCTCGGTCTTCGGCGGCGGCTTGGTCTCGTCATCTTCAGATCCGGCGGCAAGGGCGGCGCCTGCGCCAAAGCCTGCGAGCAACCCGGCAACCAGAGTTGCGCGCACCAGTCTTTCCGAAATCCTCTGGGGTCTCACCACGCCGAATTCGTCCTTCGTTTCGTTCTGACCGAAGTCTAGCGCGGGCCTTAGAAAAACACCATCGGGGCATCGCGGCTCGCGCTGAATTATACTGTTTTTGAATAGGATAGGGGACCGAACCGATGGGAAAAGGGCGGACCGCCATCATCTTCGCATCGGCGGCCTGGCGAAAATGTCGACGCCCTGCTGGGACACGCCTTCGCCGTGCTCGTCGAGGCTATATCGTTCGGCTTTCAGCTCCCATGCTCCGGGTGCGCCGTCGACGGTGATGAGGTTATAGGCGGCGCGGGGCTTGATGCTGCCGGGGCCTTGCGAGCCCGACGCGATGCCGAGGACGGGCACCGGCCCCGTCTGTCCGCGCAGCCAGTTCAGCGTGTTCAAATGTGTGTGACCGTGCAGCACCAGTTCGGCGCCGCCGGTCGACACGACAGCGCCGAAGCGGCGTATGCCGATCATCCGCTTGTAGAAAGCGGTGGCGCCACGGATCGGAGGGTGGTGCACCATCACGACGCGGAAGAGCCCGGCTTCGCCGGCCGCCCTCAGCATATTGACCGTATCGCGCGCCTGACGCGGGCCGTAGTAGCCGCTGGCGGCGAAGGGCGGGGTTGCGACCGCGGACGAGCAGCCGATCAGCGCGACACGCCCGCGCACCCGAAGATAAGGAAATACATCTTGGTCCTCGTGCCACTCTTCCGGCCCCAGGTCGCCGCGCATATAGGGATACCATGCCCGGGTGGATTTCTCGTAGGCGCCGGGCACATAGGCATCATGATTGCCGGGAACGACCGAGGTAGAGCTCGGGTCGCCCAGACTTTCGAGCCACTCCGCCGCCGTGCGGATCTCGATCGAGCTCGCAAGATTGACGAGATCGCCGGTCACGGCGAGGTGATCGGCCTGCTTGCCGCGAATATCCTCGAGCAGCATGTCCAGGGTGTTGGAAAAAAGGTGCTTGCGCCGGTTGCGATGCCAGTTCACAAATCCGGTAATGCGCTTGGACGCGAGTTCTCTGATGGAAAGCCGGGGCAGCGGACCAAGGTGGACATCGGAGATATGGGCGAGTTTGAACATGAAACGAGACATAGACTAGGACGATGTCAAATCAAACACTCGCCGACGCCTGTGGAAAAACGCCGCGCTACCTGCGGACCGCTCGGGCCGGGAGCGCGGCATGATCAAGCTGTCGCCGCCACGCGCAGGAAGCTGGCAGGCGAGGCTTTTGGGCGGTGCCGCCCATTTCTATTTCGGCATAGCACGCGGCATGACGATGGGGGTGCGCGCCGCCTGCTTCGACGAGGATGGCCGGCTTTTTCTGGTTCGGCATTCCTACGTTCCCGGCTGGCATATGCCGGGAGGCGGCGTCGAGCGGCATGAGACGGTCGAGCAGGCGCTGGAAAAGGAGCTGCGCGAGGAAGGCAACCTCGTGATGACCGATCGGCCTCAGCTTTTTCAGGTCTATTTCAACAGGAAGGTCAGCAAGCGCGATCATATTGCCTTTTATCGCGTGATTGTCCGCCAGAGCGCGCCGCGCATGCCGGACAGGGAAATCGTCGAAAGCGGCTTCTTCACGCTCGATAACCTGCCGCCGGGGACGACGGGCTCCACCTGCCAGCGGCTGAGGGAGCTCGACGGAAAAGAACCCCCTTCGCAATACTGGTAGATCAGGGGATCACGATTTGTTAGCTGCCGCATGCGTTGCGCGCAGGAGGTTGTCGCGCAGGCGGACCACGGTCTTCTGCACCGACGGAAACTCGTCGCCGAGCCCGGTGGCGTCGACCAGCGAAGCGGCGGGATTGGAATCCAGCAGGCTTCGACCGGCGGGTGTCAGGCTCACCCGCACCTGCCGCTCGTCGGCGGCGTCGCGCTGACGCGTGATGAAGCCGACCTGTTCGAGCTTTTTCAGGATCGGCGTCAGCGTGTTGGATTCGAGAAACAGCTTTTCGCCGAGCGCGCGCACAGTTTGGTCGTCCTCGTCGGAGAGCGCCACCATGGCAATGTATTGTGTGTAGGTAAGCCCGACCGCGTCCAGGAGCGGCTTATAGGCGCGCCCGAAGGCAAGGTTTGCCGAGTAGACGGCGAAGCACAGGAAATTCGAAAGCTTCCGGCCTTCGCTCCCGATTTTCGGGGTGGCTGACGCATTCGTGGCCGGTGACTTGGCGGTCTTGGGGGCGGACATGATCTTATCCTCGCGAGGTTTTTCCGTCTCTCGATATAAGTCGTATGCGATTAAATCGCAAGGGTATTGACAGGGGCGATCAATGCACCTATTTGTGTCGCATCCGATTGAAGCGGATACGATCAAAATCAAACCAAAGGATTTACACGATGACCGCGAAGCTCCTCCTCTCCGGCAAGACCCACAACACCAATGGCCGCGACGGCGCCGCCGTCAGCAACGACGGCAAGCTGGACATCAAGCTGCCGCAGCCGCATCCGGCCGCCGAGCAGCTGTTCGGCGCCGCCTGGTCGGCCTGCTACATGGGCGCGATCGAAGTCGCCGCCACCCAGAAAAACATAAAGCTGCCAGCCGGCCTTTCGGTCGATGCCGAGATCAATCTCAATGTCGATGACGGCTCGTACTTCCTGACCGCGCGCCTCAATGTCTCGGTGCCGGGCATCGAGCCGTCGGTTGCCCGCGAGCTCATCGATGCTGCACACGGCATCTGCCCCTATTCCAAGGCGGTTCACGGCAACATCGCCATTGAAACCAACCTCGTCTAAAGCCGGGCCTGGCGGGTTTGCTTAACCGGGCAGACCCGCCCCGGACCAGCCTGGACTTTTCGAAAACACGTTTGAAACGCAACGGAAGGATTTGTCATGACCGATCGGGCGCTCTTCTCAGGCAACACCGAGACCTTTGACGGCGGCACGGCGCACGGCCGCGAGAGCTATATGGACGCCCGTGGCGTACTGTCGCCACGGGCAGGCCAGCGCTTCGAGGCGGTCTCCGCAAACCGCCGCAAGCTGGGCTGGCGGGACTTCGGCCTTCCCCTCGAGGATTGTGTCGAATCCCGCCGAATTGCCGATTGCCCCGAGCGCTTGCGCTGAGCGCAGGGCGTTAGCGCAAATCCAGGAAAAGTGCGACGCGGTTTTCCGGGCGGAATTGCGTAAAAACAAACAGATAGAACGTTTACGTGTTTCGAAGAAAGACGGAAACGGTCAGGCGGCAGCCGCAACCGACGAGCGGCCGTGGGGTCGGTCAAGATCGATGGCCGGGCCAACGGGAACGATGCCGGTCGGGTTGATCGTGCGGTGGCTGCCGTAATAGTGCGTCTTGATATGGTGGAAATCTACGGTCTCGCCGACACCGGGCGTCTGATAGAGGTCGCGTAAATAGCCGGAGAGATGCGGATAGTCGACGATGCGGCGGATGTTGCACTTGAAATGCCCGACATAGACGGGGTCGAAGCGCACCAGTGTCGTGAACAGGCGCCAGTCGGCTTCGGTCAGACGGTCTCCGAACAGGTAGCGGCCCTTGCCCAGCCGTTCGTCCAGCATGTCGAGCGTCCGGAACAGCGGCGTAACGCCTTCCTCATAGGCTTCCTGCGTGGTGGCGAAGCCTGCCTTGTAGACGCCGTTGTTGACGGTGTCGTAGACGATCGCGTTCAGCGCATCGATGTCGGCGCTAAGGTCCTGCGGGTAGAAATCCTCGGTCGAGCCCGTCAGTCCGTCGAAGGCGCTGTTGAACATGCGGATGATTTCCGACGACTCGTTGTTGACGATGGTGCCGGTCTTTTTGTCCCACAGAACCGGAACGGTGACGCGGCCGGAATAGGTCGGATCCGCTTGGCGATAGATCTGCCACAGCGTTTCAGAGCCGAAAAGGTGATCAACGGTGCCGCCGTCGCGGTTGCGGAATTCCCAGCCCTTTTCCAGCATGATCGGATCGACGATCGACACGGAAATCAGCCCTTCCAGCTTCTTCAGCTTGCGGAAGATCAGCGTGCGATGGGCCCAGGGACAGGCAAGCGATACGTAGAGATGGTAGCGGCCGGCCTCGGCCGTAAAGCCGCCGACGCCTGTCGGTCCCGGCGCACCGTCGACCGTCACCCAATTGCGGAACTGCGATGCGGCGCGCTTGAAGTGGCCGCGCGTCTCGGCCGTATTGTACCAGACGTCATGCCAGACGCCGTCCACGAGCATACCCATTCGCCAATCCTTTCAAAAGCCAACGCGGAAGATACGGGAACGTTCCGGATTTTCGAGGCGGCAAACGGTGAACGATCCGTCGCTTTATCGATCGCCCGAGAATTTTGCGTGGACGGACGAAAATTTTCCTGCTATCGGCGTTGTCACGATTTGAAAGGCTGATCGATGCTTCTTCTTGGAAACCTGCGACGACGCTGATGCTCACGAACGCCAAGGGGCGTATTCGCGATCCATCATTCTGTCTGCCTGGTTTTTAAGAGTTCATGCACAAGCACGATCTGGTCTACCTCACTGAGGACGCGTCGCACGACGCCATCATCGAACACATCAACGAAGAAGCATTCGGTCCCGGCCGGCACACGCGCGCCGCCGCGCGTATCCGCGAGCAGGGGCCGCATGATCGCTCTCTCTCCTTCATCTGCGCCGACGACGGCGAGACGATTGCCTCCGTGCGGATGACGCCGGTCATGGCCGGATCGGTGAAGGGCCATCTCCTCGGCCCGCTTGCGGTGCGCCCCTCGCACAAGAACATGGGCATCGGCCGCGAGCTCGTTCGGATTGCCGTCGAGGCGGCGCGGCGCAAGGGCTCGGAAGCCGTCATCCTCGTCGGCGATCCTCCCTATTACGGGCCGCTCGGCTTCGAGAAAGTCTCCTATAACGCGCTTGCGTTTCCAGGCCCTGTGGATCCGAACCGCGTTCTGGTGGTGCCGATGGCGCCAGGCGTCCACGATCGGCTCAAAGGGACGATCGGCTGGTGGGATGAGGGTCTTTTCGATCCGGCGCTTTCTATCGAATATCCGGCTCGGTCCTGCTGCGCCTAGTTCTCGTGCAACAAGGCGGCTTGGCCTCAATCATGCTGACACACGCAGACAACAACACTATTTGACATCCATGGTTGCAAATACTAATCCTTTCGGGTGAGTTTTCAGCAACCGGGGATTTTTGATGAAGCTTGCCCATTTTGCCGCCGTACTCCTCGTCGCGGCCCCCGCCGTGGCTCAGGATCTGCCCACTCGGCCGCGTGGAAGATACGAATACGAGAAGAATCAGCTGCGCGATCCAGACTTTTTCAACCGGTCGGTAGAGGCGTGCGCAAAAGAGCCCGCAACCCAGGAGAATCTGGAAAGCCTTTCAAAATTCATGCACGTGCCAGTATCGCGCGTTAGGGTGGAATTTTGTCGGCGCACGTTCAATGCCTATGCTTCGGGCAAGGTTCCCTATGAGGACTATCTGACCTACCAAGCAACGCATCGGCTACCGCCGGCCATCGTCAAAGCCCTTATGGGCCGGTGAGCTTCAAAGGCACGTTCCCTCTACGCGGCGACAAGGCTCTTTCTCAAAAAAATGCGGCTTCGTCCTTTCGGAAACTCCGGGAGTTCGCCGAAGATTTCGTAGCCCTGCCGCTCATAGGCGCGAAGCGCCTGCGGGTTGAAGGTGTCGATCCAGGCGCCGTGGCAGCCGCGCCGGGCCGCTTCCTTTTCCGCCGTATCAAGGAGCCTGCCCGCCACGCCTTGTCCGCGCATCTTCTCCGGCACGAAAAGCCATTGGGTGAACAGCCACCCCCAGGCGGTGTAGCCGTAGAGCCCACCGAGGACCGCACCGCCGTCATCCCGAATGAGAATGGCGATCGCCTGTTTTTCCGACGGGCCGACGTCGGCGGCGTTGAAGGCGACGAGGCCGTCGCCGATCGCCTTCAAGTCGTCGCCGGACGGCGCGTAGGTGAGGTCGAGCCGCATCAGCGTCCCTCGCGCCACCACATCGAGGCGAAGGCGAGCAGCAAGACGCCGAGGCCGGCGAAGCCGGCGAAAAGCGGCAGCGAGTTGATGCCCTTGAGCACCGTCTCGTCGGTCAGCCGGATCGCCATGCGGTCGGGATCATTGATGCGAACCGCGCCCCGGATCGGCAGCACGGTCGGGATGGCGACGCCGCCGTCCGCCGCGGCGACGCGGGTGACGATGCCCTTGGTCTTGTCGGCGAGCGGCTTCAGCGTGTCGGTGGTCGAGATCATCGCCTTGAACTCGGGCGCATCGACGGCGCCGACATGCACGAGCGCCGATAGCCCGCCATTGGTGATTTCATAGAGACCGATCTCGTCCATATGCTTCTCGGCACGGTAGAGGCCGGGCTCGGCGCGGGTCAGCCGCGTCGTTTCCAGCCGGCCGGAGGGGAATTTGATCGTGGCGCTGCCGGGATCGTCGCCGAGCGTCTGGCGGGTGATCTCCAGCGTCCGACCGGAGGATCGCGCCGTCAGCGCTTCTTCCTCCAGCGCCGGCTCCTTCATCAGCCAGTGCGCGATGCGGCGATAGAGCGATACGTGCGGTCCGCCGCCCTCGAAGCCGCGCGCCCAGAGCCAGCCCTGATCGGAGAGCAGCATGGCGACCCGACCCTGGCCAACGCGGTTCAGCACCAGGAGCGGATGGTTGTCGGCGCCGACCATGACCGTCTGGCCCTGCGGCTGCTCGACATCGACGCTGCGGAACCAGCGGCCCCAGTGCGGCGGCTCCTGATCCGAGCCGTCGAGGCCACGGGTGACGGGGTGCCTCTGCCCCTCTTCGGAGAGACGGGGATAGAAGGGTTTCTCGATCATCTGCCCGGTCGGGGCTGCCGGCAGGATGGCGTTGAGCGGCGTCAGCGCGATCGAATCTTCGCCCGCATGCTCGGGTCCTGCCGCCAGCAAGAGTGCGCCGCCGTTCTGCACATAGTCGGAGATATAGTCGTAGTAGAGGATCGGCAGCACGTTGCGGTGCTGGTAGCGGTCGAAGATGATCAGGTCGAAATCGTTGATCTTGTCGACGAAGAGTTCCCGCGTCGGGAAGGCGATCAGCGACAGTTCGTTGATCGGGGTTCCGTCCTGTTTTTCCGGCGGTCGAAGAATGGTGAAGTGCACCAGATCGACGGCCGCGTCGGATTTCAGGAGATTGCGCCAGGCGCGCTCGCCGGCGTGCGGTTCGCCCGACACGAGCAACACGCGCATGTTCTGGCGGATGCCGTCGATCAGCTGCACCGTGCGATTGTTGGCGGCGGTCACTTCGCCCGGCAATTCCGCGACGCTGAACTCGAGCACGTTGTTGCCGGCACGCGGCACCTTGAAGCTGAATGGAGTGTCCTGGCCGGGCGTCGCCTGCAGCGTGGCGATCTCGTCGCCGTTGATCCGCGCGGTAACGGTTGCAGCTCCGCCTGGGCTCTTGCCGTCGTCGACGACCCGCAGGACCAGCTGCTGTTCCTCGTTGACGATGCCGAAACGCGGCGCGCGCACCACCTCGATGCGACGGTCGAACTCGTCGGGCTTGCCGGTGACGAGGCCGTGCACCGGAGCATCGAAGCCGAGCGCCTGGTTGATGCCGGGAATGTCGTGGATCTGGCCGTCGGTCAGGAAAATCGCAGCACCTATCCGGGCCGGGGGCACGTCCGCGACGGCTGCGGACAGCGCGTTGAACAGCCGCGTCGAAGGCGCGTCGGTGTCGACGGGTTCCTTGGCGTCGACGTAGCGCGGCTCGATCTGCGGAAAGCGCGACAGCCGCTCCTTGAGGAGGGCTAGCGCATCGTCGGTCATCTTGATGCGCTCGGGCGTCTGCTGGCTCTGGCTGCGGTCGACGATGACGGGGACGATCGTCGAAAGCTGCTCGCGGTCCTCTTGCATCAGCACCGGATTGGCGAGCGCCGCCAGGAGCGCGAGCGCCGCAAGCCCGCGGATCCATGCGCCGCGCATGCCGCGCCAGAGCGCGAACGCCGTGACGATCACGGAAATGACCGCGAGTGCGATCAGCAAGGACCAGGGCAGGAAGGGGGTGAAGCCGAGCGTCATGTCACTGTCCCAGGCGTTCCAGGAGGTCGGGGACGTGCACCTGGTCGGATTTGTAGTTACCGGTCAGCATGTACATCATGATGTTGACGCCGGTGCGGAAGGCATATTCCCGCTGAATTTCGTCCGGCGGCACGGTCGGTAAAAGCGGCGCGCCGGTATCGTCCACCGCCCATGCGCCAGCGAAATCATTGCCGGTGATCATGATCGGCGACACGCCGTCCGAGGAGGCGACCGGCTTGCCCTCGGTCGTCGCATGCGTGTCCTGTCGAGCCTCGATCCAAAGCGGACTGTCGACGTAGCGTCCGGGGAAGTTCGAAAGGAGATAGAAGGATTTGGTCAGCACATGCCCGGCGGGGACGGGTTCCAGCGTCGGTATGTCGAGATTTGCGAGTATCGCCTGCAGCCTTTCGCCGTTCGGACCGGGATCGCCAGTGTTGCTAAGGGTGCTGACCGCATCGCGGGTATCGAAAAGCACCGTGCCGCCGCTGCGCATGTAGGCGTCGATGCGGTTGATCGCCTCGGTCGAGGGCATCGGAGCCGTCGCCGAGATCGGCCAGTAGATGATCGGGAAGAAGGCAAGCTCGTCCTTGGTGATGTCGAGCCCCACCGGCGGCCCCGGCTCCAGCGTGGTGCGATAGGTCAGAAACTCGGTCAGTCCCGCGAGCCCTCGTTCCGAAATGCGGTCGACGTCGGGCTCGCCGGTGACGACATAGGCGAGGTGGGTCTTGTCGAGACGCTCCATTGCAATGTCGTCGCCCGGCTTGGCGTCGTTCGCGCGACCGTCCACAGGCTGGAGGAAGAGGCCCGCAGCGGCCACGATCGCGACGATGGCGGCTGTCTTGGCGGCAATTCGCGGGCCGCGGCCAAACCGGGAAAAGGCGCCGTTGATGAAAAGAACGATCAGGCTGTCGGCCATGAGCAGCAGGAAGGCGATGAGGAAGAGCAGCGGCTTGGCCGACCAGGCCGTTCCGCCTATCAGGCCCTCGTGCACGACCGACGCGGCTGACGCGTCGAGCGGTTTGAGCTGCGTGCCGGTCGGCAAGGCGTTCAGCGCGGTGAAGCCGTCTTCGGCGCCATAAAGGCCAGGCGGATTGTCGAAACTTGCAAGCGGCGTCTCGTTCTTCGCAAGAACCAGCGGCCTTGCCTTGCCGGTTTCGCTGGTCAGAACACCCTTTGCCGTCAGCAGCCGGAATGGAGGCAGCGCCGCTGCGGCCTTCGCGGCGCCAGCCGCTTGCGGGTTTACGCCGCCGGAGCGTGACAACTGCACGAGGCGACGCAGCATTTCAACGAAATCGCCGGAGATCGGCAAGTCGGACCAAGTCGCTTCGGCGCTGACATGGAAGAGTACGATATGGCCGGCCTCGACCTGCTTTTCGGTCACGAGCGGCGTGCCGTCGGCAAGGCTTGCCCAGGTGCGCTCGGCAAGATCCGGCGTCGGTTCCGCCAGCACCTGGCGCTTGATGAAGACGTTGGTCGGCTTGGCCATGCCGGCAAAAGGCCCGAAGGCGGGGAAGTCGGCGAGCGGTTGCGGCTCAGCCCAGGAAAGCGCGCCGCCGAAAGCGCGCTCGCCCTGGCGCAGGAGCACAGGTACCAGCGGATCGTCGGCGGGGGCCGCCGCAAGGCGGGGGCCGGCGAAGCGCACCAGCATGCCGCCATTGGCGATCCACCGTTTCAGCGGCTCGTAGCTGTCCTGGGGCAACCGGCCGATATCGGCCATGATGATGACAGACGGATTGGCCTTCAGCAGCTCATCGATCGATTTCGCAAGATCGTTTGCCTGCGGCTCGACGAGATCGGCATAGGGCTGCAAGGCCCGCTGGATGTAGTAGAGCGGCGACAAGAGCGGCTGGAACTCGTCGGCCGCCTGGCCGGACAGAATACCGACGCGGCGCCGCTTGAAGCCCTCGTCGAGCAGGTGGACCGCGCCGGCGGTGGCGTGATTGTCGAAGCTGACGCGGGAAAAATCGTTGCGCAACTCGAAGGGGGCGGCAATCGATCCGGTTGCGACCGTGGCGCCAGCCGCGAAATCCAGGGTGCCGGCCGCGATTGGCCGACCCTGGGCATCCATGGCGCTGAGGGCCAGACGCTCGGGCGTCGCCCCGTTCAGCCTCGTTGCCGTCACGGTCATGTCGTTGGCGGCATTGACCGCGTTGGTGATCGCGACCGTCTCCTTGCCGTCGCCTTGGATGAGGCGCAGTTCAGCCGGCTGAAGGGCCGCGATCTGGGCGACGATGTCGTCATTGTTCGCGGCGATACCGTCCGAAAGGAAGGCAAAGGTGCCGGGATGCGTGCCGGCCAGCGCCGTCTTGACCGCTTGCAGTGCGCGTTCGCGATCGGCGGTGAGCGGCAGGGGGGCTGCGGCATGCAGCCGGTCGCGGGCATTGGCGGCGGTGCCCGCAACCGCATCGTGGCTCCGATCGGCCGCAAAGGCGATAGCGACCGGCACGCCGCCCGCTTCCGCATCGTCGATCAGGGCTTCCGCCGTTTTCGCGCGGCGATCCCAGTCGGGAGCGGCTGCCCAGCTGTTGTCGATGAGGAGCACCAGGGGCCCGCCGCGGTTCAGCGTGTTGAGGCGCGGATTGAAGACCGGCTCGGCAATCGCGAAGATCACCGTGGCGGCGAGCAGAATACGCAGGAGCGTCAGCCACCAGGGACTGCGCGCCGGCGTTTCCTCGCGCTTCAGGACGCTCGCCAGGATTTTCAGCGGCGGAAAGATTTCCGCCTTCGGATGCGGCGGCGTCAGCCGCAACAGCCACCAGATCACCGGCAGCAGCACCAGCGCGCCCAGGATGGCGGGATAGGCGAAGGCAAAGGCGCTCATCGCCGGCCTCCATGGGTGGCGCTGGTCGGCATGCCGGAAAGATGCATGTGGATGGCGACCAGGGCTTCGGAGGCAAGGTGATCAGTGCGGTGGCTGACGAAGGTCCAGCCGATATGGCGCAACGACTGGCCGAGATGCTCGCGCCGCAAGAGATAGGCGCGTTCGTAGTCCTCGCGGATGCTTTCGGCGCGTCCCGCGACCAGCTTCGCGCCGGTTTCGGGGTCGGTGAATTCCGTCCGGCCGCTATAGGGAAAAAGCTCTTCCGCGGGATCGGCGACTTCGACCACATGGCCGCGCAGGCCGCGCCGCGAAAGCGGATCGATCCGGCCCATCACGCGGTCGGCGTCATCGAGAAAATCCCCGATCAGCACGATATCGCTCCAGCCGCGGATCATGCCGGTTTCAGGCAGCCCGTCTGTCGGCGCATTGTGCATCAGGGCAGCAGCAAGCCGCTCGGAAGCGTTGCGCGCCGATATCGGTTCCATGACACCCGGGCAGCCGATGCGTTCGCCGGAGCGCGCCAGGATTTCGGCAAGCGCCAGCATCAGCACCAGCGCACGGCTCTCCTTGGAGACCTGCGCATAGCTCGATTTGTAGAGCATCGAGGGCGACATGTCAGCCCAGAGCCAGATCGTATGAGCCGCCTCCCATTCGCGGTCTCGCACATAGGTGTGGTCGTCGCGTGCCGAGCGGCGCCAGTCGATGCGTGACAGGCTTTCGCCGTCGGTGTAGGGACGAAACTGCCAGAAATTCTCGCCGATTCCGCGCTTGCGGCGGCCGTGCCAGCCGGCGATGACGGTGTTGGCGATGCGCTTGGCTTCCACCAGGCAGTCCGGCACGAGCGCCGCGCGGCTGCGCGCGCGCGCCAAAGCATCGCTTCCGGAAGTCGGGCTGACGGTCTGACCGATGGATGCCACGCGCAATCTACTCCCTACACCGTCTTACGCCCTGGCCTGTCGGACCAAACCCGCGATCACGTCGCGGACCGTCATGCCTTCGGCGCGCGCGGCAAAGGTCAGCGCCATGCGATGTTCGAGCACGGGTTCGGCGAGCGCATAGACATCGTCCAGCGACGGCGCCAGGCGACCTTCGTAGAGGGCACGGGCGCGGGTGCAAAGCATCATCGCCTGGCCGGCGCGCGGGCCGGGACCCCATGCGACGTTCTTGTCGGTTTGAGCATTTCCCTGGCCGGGGCGAGCCGAGCGCACGAGTGACAGGATGGCGTCGACGACGCTGTCGCTGACCGGCATCTGACGGATCAGCCGCTGAATTTCCATGAGCCGCTCGGCATTGATCACGGCGTCCGGCGCGGCTTCGGAGAGACCAGTTGTCTCGAGCAGGATCCGGCGCTCGTCGGCGAGTTCCGGATAATCGACGTCGACCTGGAGCAGGAAGCGGTCGAGCTGGGCTTCGGGCAGCGGGTAGGTGCCTTCCTGTTCCAGCGGGTTCTGCGTTGCGAGCACGTGGAAGGGCGCCGGCAGGTCATAGCGTTGGCCGGCGATCGTGATGTGGTATTCCTGCATGGCCTGCAGCAGTGCGGACTGCGTGCGCGGCGAGGCGCGATTGATTTCGTCCGCCATCAAAAGCTGGCCGAAGATCGGCCCCTTGACGAAGCGGAAGGAGCGCCTTCCGTTTTCGTCCTGGTCCATGACCTCCGAGCCGAGAATGTCCGACGGCATCAGGTCGGGCGTGAACTGGACGCGGTTTGCGGCAAGCCCGAGCACCTCGCCGAGCGTCGTCACCAGCTTGGTCTTGGCAAGACCGGGCACGCCGACCAGCAACGAGTGACCGCCGCCCAGAACCGCCAGCAACGTCTTTTCGACGACACTCTCCTGGCCGAAGATGACCTTGGAAACTTCCTTGCGGATGGAGGCGATATCGGCCAGCGCGCGCTCGGCGGCGGCGATGACGGCCTTGTCGTCGAGGCTCGTTTCGGTCGATGTCATCATGCCCATTGGCGCCTCCAGCAGATAAAAGAATGGTTCGACGATTCGCGGTTCTCAAACATATGCCACATACTCAAAGGAACTTATGCCCGCGAAATTGGCTGACAAGCGCGTTTCGAATGACTATCTCGTGAGGGTTAACGATAAACCGGGACGGAAGAATGGCAGCCGAGGAGATCAGCGCAGCCGGCGACGCGGCGGGACTTGCCGCCTTGATTGCGCGGGCAGCGGGCCAGACGAATGACGGAGCCAAGGGGCTGCCGCCGGTCGAGCGCTGGAATCCGCCCTTCTGCGGCGATATCGACATGGAAATCAAGG
This sequence comes from Rhizobium sp. RAF56, assembly GCF_052113965.1. Lineage (NCBI taxonomy): Bacteria > Pseudomonadati > Pseudomonadota > Alphaproteobacteria > Hyphomicrobiales > Rhizobiaceae > Rhizobium > Rhizobium sp. RAF56. Next base: position 178,604 of record NZ_JBFRDU010000008.1, on the reverse strand, counting down.
CCGACGGCACCTGGTTCTACATGGGCACGCCGATCGGCCGCGCGCCTCTGGTGCGTCTCTTCTCGACGGTTCTGCGCAAGGACGACGACGGCAGGACCTACCTCGTCACGCCGGTCGAACGGGTCGGTATCCGCATTGTCGACGCACCCTTCGTCGCTGTGGAAATGAGCGTGAACGAGCGGGATGGCGAGCCGGTGCTGACCTTCCGCACCAATGTCGGCGACGTGGTGGAGGCCGGACCGGACCACGCCATTCGTTTTGTCATCCACGGAGAAAACGCCGAACTCAAACCTTACCTGCATGTGCGCGGCAGGCTCGAAGCGCTCGTCAGCCGCGCCGTCATGTACGACCTGGTCGAGCTGGGTGAGGTGAGGGATGTCGATGGCGCCGAGATGTTTTCGGTGCGCTCGGCCGGCGCCACTTTCGCCATCATGCCCGCCGCCGACCTCAAGGCATGGGCAAAATGAGAAGTTTCGCTCACTACTCCGCCGCCGAGTTTCGTCGGCGCGCTCTCAACCAATCGGGCGGACCTGTCGAGCTTTCCTGGCGCAACCACGGAGACCATCTTCTCAATCCGCAGACGATCGATGAGATCGAGGGGCGCAAACTGAAGGATGCCGCCGTGCTGGTGCCGGTGGTGGACGATGGCGACGAGGCGCATGTCATTTTCACGCTGCGCACCTCCACGCTGCGCAAGCATTCCGGCCAGATCGCCTTTCCCGGCGGCGCGATCGACCCCGGCGACGCCTCGCCCGAAATGGCGGCAGTCAGGGAAGCGCGCGAGGAGGTCGGGCTTGCCGACATCTTCGTCGAGCCGGTCGCCCGCCTGCCGAACTATCTGGCGGCGACGGGATTTCGCATCACGCCGGTTCTCGCAGTCGTCCAGCGCGGATTTCATCTCGTGCTCAATCCGCACGAAGTGGAAGACGTATTCGAGGTGCCGCTTTCGTTCCTGATGGATCCGCGCAACCACGTCCAGGACAGCATGGAGTGGAACGGCATCGAACGGCATTTCTACCGGATGCCCTATGGAACGCGGATGATCTGGGGCATCACCGCCGGCATTGTCCGCACGCTTTATGAAAGGCTCTATGCATGACCACGGTTGCCGGCGAAGCATGGTTCGAAGACCCGGCGCTCAGGCGCGTTCTGACGCTGTTGAACGCGCAAGGTGGCGAGGGACGTGTCGTCGGCGGGGCTGTGCGCAACAGCCTGATGAAGCTTGCCGTCGCCGATGTCGACTTAGCCACCACGCTTGTTCCTGAGGTGGTGATCGCTCGCGCCGGCGTTGCCGGCATAAAAGCCGTGCCGACGGGCATTGCGCATGGAACGGTGACGCTGGTCGTCGATGGCAAGCCCTTCGAGGTGACGACGCTGCGCACCGACGTCGAGACCGACGGACGGCACGCGCAGGTCGCTTTCGGCCAAGACTGGCAGGCGGACGCCGAACGCCGGGACCTGACCATCAACGCGCTCTACGCCACCGCGGACGGCGAAATCGTCGATCTCGTCGGCGGCCTGCCGGACATCGAGAAACGGCATGTCCGCTTCATCGGCGATGCGGCGACCCGGATCGCGGAGGACTATCTGCGCATCCTGCGTTTCTTCCGCTTTTTCGCCTACTACGGCGCGGGGCGACCCGACGCGGACGGACTTCGCGCCTCTGCGGCCGCCCGCCAGAAGCTGAAGTCGCTGTCGGCCGAACGGGTCTGGTCGGAGACGAAGAAGCTGTTTTCGGCGCGGGATCCATCGCGCGCCTTGCTCTGGATGCGGCAGGTGGCGGTACTCACCGAGATCTTGCCGGAAACCGAAAAGTGGGGGATCGATGCGGTCCCGGCGCTGGTCGCGACCGAACAGGCGCTTGGCTGGGCGCCCGATCCGCTGCTGCGGCTTGCGGCGATCGTACCGCCCGATCTCGAGCGCCTGGCGACGCTTTCGGAGCGGCTGAAGCTGTCGAAGGCGGAGGCAGCGCGTCTGCAGGCCTGGGCGAAGGCGCCATCCGTGAAGGACGATCTGTCGGCCGCGGCGTTCGACCGACTGCTTTATCGCAACGGTGCCGACGGCATCGCCAGCCGGTTGAAACTGGCATTGGCCTTGGCACGCGGTAAAGCCGTGAGCGATTTCGACGAGATGGCGCGGGCGGCACGCCTGTCGAACCTGCTCGAACGAGCGGAAAAGTGGAAGAAGCCGGTCTTTCCCGTCAACGGCTCGGATGCGCTTGAAGCGGGACTTCCCGCCGGTCCGCGTGTCGGCGAAACGTTGGGCAAGCTTGAGGAGCAATGGGTCGAGGGGAATTTCGCGCTCGACCGGGCAACGCTGGTCGCCCGGCTGAAGGAATTGGCCGGCGGCTGAATTTCAGGCGGCGCTCGCCTCGTTGCGGATGCGCTCCTTGATGTGGTCGACCATGTTTTCGCGGATGACGGTTTCGCCGTGGTCGGTTCGCATGTGTTCCACGGCGCGGCGAACCACTTCGGCGTCATTGTCGGCGCGGGTATGCCACTGGCATCCCGGCACCAGCGTGCCACATTCGAACAGTCGCATATCTGCCTCCTTAAGCTATGTCACAATACTTGAAACGCAGGCCTTGAAACGCAGGGACAACGCTGGAGCGGCGCAAAGGTTTCGCGCGGCAAGCCCGGTCGCTGCCGCCCCGGGATATGCGTTTCTCCATAGTCGGTACCGGACCTCGTCAATCCGGCATCGCCCATGCCCTGAAGCAATCCGACGCCGTCGACGCCTGGCGTTTGGCGGCGAGGTAAGATGCCGCATCCGCCGTCTCCGGCGTATGGGCGAATTTCAGCTTCGCCTGTTCGATGAAGCATGAGAGCGGCAGGTCGGAGCCGCTTAGGGCTTTCAAGTCTTCCGCCAGACGTACCAGGTGTTCCGTGATATCGATGGCGCGCGTCGCGCCTGCATCCTTTGCCGCTACGTCCACGCCGTCCTCAGTAGCCATGACAATCCTCCCCGATTGAAATGCCTAGGGCTAAGGTAGTACACGGTCGTCGTTCCGCCAGAGCCGGCTCCGACCAATTAACGAAACGTGATGGCGCGTGAGGCGGTCAGGGCCAGCGCACCATCGGCGGCAGAGACGACAGGATCGACTCGACGTTGCCGCCCGTCTTCAGTCCGAAGATCGTGCCGCGATCGTAGAGCAGGTTGAACTCCACATAGCGTCCCCGCCGCACCAACTGCTCGTCGCGGTCCGCCTCGGTCCAGGGCGTGTTGAAGTTCGAACGGACGATCTTCGGATAGATCATCGAAAAAGCGCGCCCGACATCGCGCGTGAAGGCGAAATCGGCGTCCCAGCCGCCCGCCTCTTCGCTTGAATGCAGCCAGTCGTAAAAGATGCCGCCGATCCCGCGCGGCTCGTTGCGATGCTTGAGATGGAAATATTCGTCGCACCATTCCTTGAAGCGGGGGTAGTTCGCGACCTTGTGGCCCTCGCAGGCGCTCTGCATGGCGCGATGGAAGAGCTGGCTGTCCGCATCCTCCTGCGTGCGCCGGCGGTTCAGCATGGGCGTGAGGTCGGCGCCGCCGCCGAACCAGCGGCTGGCGGTCACGACCATGCGCGTGTTCATGTGCACGGTCGGCACGTTGGGATTGACCGGGTGGGCGATCAGCGAAATGCCGGACGCCCAGAAGCGCGGATCCTCGCTCGCACCCGGCATCTGCGCGCGCATCTCCGGCGAGAACTCGCCGTGTACGGTCGAGGTATGGACGCCGACTTTTTCGAAGACGCGGCCTTCCATCATCGACATGCGGCCGCCGCCGCCCTTGCCCTCTTCGCGCAGCCAATCCTTGGCGACGAAGCGGCCGGGTTTGCGATCGCAAAGCGGTCCGGTCAGCTCGTCCTCGATCGTCTCGAACTCAGCGCAGATCGTATCGCGCAGGCTTTCGAACCAGCTGCGCGCGGCGGTCTTCTTGTCTTCGATGTCCGCCGGCAGGCCCGTCGGAAGCTGCGGTCTTTCCATGTTTGCTCTCCGCGGGGAGCTTGGCCCGCGACTCCTACCTGTCATTTTCGCCCTGCTTACCAGCAACGAACCAGCGTCACCAGACGCAAACGGTCGCATCGGGAATGGAGGATTCTTTCGACTCGCAACTTTGCCGATGCGATACTATCTTGAACTGGAAGGCGAGGTTTCATGACCAAAATTCCGGGACCGCCGCCCCTAGACGGGCTGAGACGCAGAATCCTTCGGCATCGGCAGGAAAAGGCCGGCGGCCGCGGCGAATTCGTGCGCGAAACCTATTGCCTCAGCCTCATGGAAGCGCGCGCCAAGGCGCGTGAATGGTTCGACTCTTTTCCGAAGGCTGCCTACTGGACCGAGGTGGAAAGCTGGCGGCAGGTGGACGGCGACCGCGTCGAGTTCACCATGCGCCGGCTGCCATCCGCCGACTGATATCCCCCACTCATTGAACGCTGCTGCGCAGCCGGCTCTCGATCAGAAGTCCGCTTTCGTCGAGGATCGGATAAGCGACGGAAACGATATGGGCGTTGATGCGCTTCAAGTCTCGCAACATGTCCAGATGCAGCGAACTGGTCTGCAGGCTGTCCAGGCGCCCGTCGCGCAACCGTTCGAGATGCCGTTCGGAGGATTGTTTCTCAAGGCGGCGGACATCGACTTTTACTTCCATGAGCTGCCGCGCGAGCTTGAAATCACGGGTGACGAAGATCGTTTGGGCAACGCGGAGATTGTCGATCGTAAGATTGAAAAGGCTCTTTAGTTCCTGGTAGCCATCGGCTGAGAAAGCAAGGCCCTGGCCGATCTTCTTGGCAATCTGTTCGGTCAGCCCCTTTTCGACGATATCGCCGATATGCTCGAGATTGATCGCATAGTCGATGATGACGATGGAACGCCGGCCCTCGGCGTCGTCCAGCCCCGCCCGGCCGAGCTTGGAGACATAGATCTTCACCTCCTGCTGCAGGCGGTCGACCTGCTTTTCAAGCGTGGCGATTTCCTTCAACGGTGAGAGATCGTTGTTGTTGAATGCATTTTCGGCGCGGATCAGCATTCGCTCGATGAGGTCCCCCACGGCCAACACCTCGCGGGTGGCGCTGGCAAGCGCCACGACCGGCGTGGAAAGCGCCTGCTCGTCGAGGAATTTCGGGCCGCCATCCGGTTGCGGATCGGATGGCACGAGGCGCCGCATCGTTCTCGACAGAAGCGGCGAGAAAGGCCAGGCGACGAGGGCAAGAACGACGTTGAAGAGCAGGTGAGCGTCCACCGGCAGCTTGGCCGGCGAGAGGGAGGCGTCCTGCAGCAGCGCTCCGAGATAGCCTGCGAGCGGCAGTGCGACGAGGCATCCGATGGCGCGAACGATGAGGTTGCCGAGCGTGACGCGCCGCGCCGTTGCTGGACCTGAAAGCGTTGCCATGACCGGCGGGATGGCGCCGCCCAGATTGGCGCCGAGCACCAGGACCACCGTCAGTCCGGCCGAGAGGATACCGGTCGAGGCAAGCGACAGGATCAGTACGACAACCGCGAGGCTGGACGAGGAGACGAAGGCCAGCGCCGTCGAGAGGATAAGCGCCACCGGCCAGGCGCCGTCGAGGAGGGCGATGAAGGCCGCGAGCGCCGGCGACTGCCGCATTGGTTCAGTCGCAAGGCTGAGCAGGTTCAGGGAGAGCAACATCAGCGCGATGCCGATGAGGGCCGTGCCGGCTGCCTGCTGCGTGCTGGACGAGCGGCGGTAGAGAACGATGCCGATGAGAAGAATGAGCGGCGACAGCCAGTGAATGCCGGTAGCGACGATCCAGGCGGTGACCGCGGTGCCGACGTTGGCGCCCAGCAGCACGATCTGCGCCATCTGGGGTGCGACGAGGTCGCGTTCGACGAAGGAAGCGATCATCAGCGCCGTTGCCGTCGAACTCTGGAGAGCAACGGTTGCGACAAAGCCCGAAACGAAGGAGCGGACGCTTCCGCGCGTTCCCGTGGCCAAACCGGTGCGGAGACGCGCGCCGAAGGCACGCGACACTCCGTCCTTCACCTGCGCGAGGCCGAAGAGCAGCAATGCCACGGCCCCGAAGAGATTGATCATGACGATGGTAGATTCCATGCTCCGTCTTTTTCTTCTTCTTCCTCGCCTGGGCGAACGTGCAGTTACCTTCCGCACGGCCTAATCCCGCGATGTTGATTTTCAACGGGTTACGGCCGCGTGAAGACCGGAAAATGGATTGCCGGCTAAGGATAGTATGCGCCAAATTCTCAGCGATTCAACGCTTGCCGCGACATATGCACGCGAATTTGCGCACGGAGCATTGTGGGTCAGTGACGCTTCGTGGGGCCTGGCCGGCCCTTGCGTGCGGCGCGCAAGGCGCTGACCTTGGAAAGCACGCTTTCGGTTACGTCTGACCGTTCGGCCTTGGCGCTTCGAGATTTGCGCACAGGCTTCGGCGGCGCGGGCGGCACCTCCGTGATCGCGGCAGATGGTTCGGCAGATGGCTCCGCGGGCGTTGGCGCTGGCGCCGCTGCCTTCGCTTTTGGCGGCTCGGGGGCGACAGTCAAGGCGGGCGCAACGCGCACGGCCGGTTTCTCCGCTTTTGTCTTCGGCACCTCGGGGGCGGGCGCCGCGACTTGGCTAACCTTCACGGCGGGGATAGGTGTGGGTGCCGCTTCTGCCTTCGCTGTTGGCGGTTTAGGGGCAATGGAAACGGCGGGTGCAACGGGCTCTGCCGCCTCCGCCTTTGGCTTCGGCGCCTCGGGGATGGCCGTCGCCACTGAGGCAACCTTCGCGGCGGGCTTGGGCGCAGCTTCTGCCTTCGCTGTCGGCGGTTCGGGGGCAGTGGTCACGGCGGGCGTAACGCGCTCTGGCTCCTTCGCCTTTGCCTCCGGCGGCTCGGGGGCGGCGACTGAGGCAACCTTCGCGGCGGGCGTCGTCGCGGGTGCGGCTTCCGCCTTCACGTTTGTCGGTTCTGGGGCGGCGGTCACGGCCGGCGCAACGCTCTCGGCCGCCTTTTCGCGGGGAGGCGGAGCGTTGTCGGCGAGCAATTCCCTCAGGGTCTCAGTCACCGGAAGATGGCCGGCAAGGTCGGTGTTGGTATGGTGCCAGGCATGGCGTACGCGCGCGTCGGCGGAGATGTAGGAGCGCGAATTCATCTCGCCGAACCAGTCCCATTCGCCAATCACGTCAGAGACGTTTCCGAAGGCGGGTGGCATGGCGATCCGCGCCCCGAAGGTGACGATGCGCATGCCATCAGCCAGGCGGGCGGCGCTCTCGGGATCTTGCTTGGCGATGTCGTGGAGTGCCGCGGCGATGACGAGATTGCCCTTGGAATGTCCAGCGAGCAGTCGGAAGGATAGGCGTGGATCGGAAAGCAGCGCACGCACGCACCTGGTGTCGAGGCTGTTGGACGATGGCGAACCCTGGTCTCCGATGTCGGCGATGCCGAACCGTGTGCGCCCGGCGAGATCGTCGAGCCGCTCGAAGACCGGGCGAAGGCCCTTGAGGTGACCGAAGAAGAAGCCGCCGCCGAAAACCTCGTTGACGATGTCGGCCAAGCCGTAGCCGGAGACGACCACCGCCACCGGCTGGCCGATCGCATCGGCGACGTTGCGCGCGAAAGCCGCCGCACCGAGCGCTGAGCCGCCGACGCCGGCGACCGCCAGACCGTGGACATCCTCGCCTCCGCGCAGAACGAATTCCTCGAGCGTTTCGCAGAATGTGAGGGACCCCGCGCCGCTCGGCGGCACGATCATGATCGATCCCTCGGCGGCAAGTGAATCGCTGATGTAGAAGACCTCGTCCGGCGAGATCACTTTCACGTCGTAGAACAAGGCGTCGAGCGTGGTGTTGCGGAGCCTGAGCGCCTCCAGCGCCAGATTGCGGGCGGGGGCGTGCTGCAGCCGTTCGGGCAGGCTGAGACTGCGGGCAAACTGCGTGAGCGTGAGGGTGAATGCTGTCTGGAGCATGAGAACCTCGCGAGGTTGCTTGGGAAAAAGCATTCCTGAGCCCAAGCTTCTCACACTTCCCGAGGGATTGCCAACGACAATACCGCACTGCGACATTTCACGCCAAGCCGGGACTGCTCCAAAGAGTTTGGCGCAGCGCCTCGCCGGCGATCATCGCGGCCGACATGGCGACGTTGATCGAGCGCTGACCCTCGACCATCGGGATCAGGATGCGCCCGTCGGCGCGCTCGTGGACGGCGTCGGGCACGCCGGCGCTCTCGCGCCCGAGGAGCAGGATATCGTCGCCTTGGAACGCGAAGTCGGTGTAGCGATCGGCTGCCTTGGTGGAGGCAAGGATCAATCTGCGCCCGGTCGTTGCGCGCCAGGCCTCGAAATGGTCGAAGCTCGTATGCCGCGTCAGCGTTACAGTGGCGAGATAATCCATGCCGGCGCGCTTGAGATTGCGGTCGGAAATGTCGAAGCCGGCGGGCTCGATGATGTCGACGCCAAGTCCGAGGCAGGCGGCAAGCCTCAAGATCGTTCCCGTGTTGCCGGGAATGTCGGGCTGATAGAGGGCGATGCGCAATTGGCTCATCGCGCTGCAATAGCGGATTGGGACGGCCAGGCTCAACTGAAAATCGCTTTGCCTCGGCTAGTTGTGTTTTTCTGATGCTCTCATCACAAAAATTGCGGCTGATCGGCCCGTTTCACACGGCTTTCTGCTTTTCAAGCACACGAAGGCCGGATAAAAGACTATCCGTTCTGCAACCGGCGAAGGGAGGCTCGGATGGATATGTTTGCGACGCTTGCCCCTTTGGGCGTGATGCGATGGTAGAAATCCAGGCATCCGACGCCGCGTAGGCGCTTTTTCTTCTTTTTCGATCCATTGCGCGGCCATTGCGGCCTCGTTCTTTCATCGCCCCGCGCCCATATGAGCCGCGAGCATTCAACGCGGCGGGCGGTCCGGTTGACGCATTTGGAGCATTTTATGTTTGGCTGGTTCGAACAGCGTCTCAATCCGTTCCCACGCGAGGAACCAGTGGTTCCGCCGCGCGGTCTCGTCAAATTCTGCTGGCACTATACCAAGCCCGCGGCGCCGTGGCTGATTGCCATGGCCTTCCTGACGATGCTGATCGCGATCGGCGAGGTGGCGCTGTTCAAGTTCCTCGGGGAGATCGTCGACTGGCTGTCACATGCCGACCGGGCGACGTTCCTGCAGGAGCAGGGCGGGCGGCTGTTCTGGATGGGCGCGCTGGTGCTCGTCGGCCTGCCGCTGGCGGCGGGGCTCGATTCCGTCATCATGCATCAGGTGCTGCTCGGCAACTATCCGATGATTGCCCGTTGGCAGATGCACCGCTTCCTGCTGCGCCACAGCATGACCTTCTTCGCCAACGAGTTTGCCGGGCGCGTCGCGACCAAGGTGATGCAGACATCGCTTGCGGTGCGCGAGACGGTGATGAAGATCCTCGACGTCTTCGTCTATGTCGTCACCTACTTCATCACCATGATCATCGTGGTTGCGTCGGCTGACGTGCGGTTGATGGTTCCGATCCTGGTATGGCTGGCGATCTATATCGGCATCGTTTCTTACTTCGTGCCGCGGCTGCGCAAGATCGCCGAACGGCAGGCAGATGCGCGCTCGTCGATGACCGGCCGCGTCGTCGACAGCTATACCAATATCGCGACGGTGAAGCTGTTTTCGCATGCGGGCCGCGAGGAGGGCTATGCCAAGTCAGGCATGGTGGACTTCCTGAATACGGTCTACCAGCAGATGCGCAAGGTGACGCTGTTCCACATCTGCGTCTACATGAACAACTGCATCGCGCTCTTCGTGATCGCCTCGCTTTCCATCTGGTTCTGGCTGACGGGATCGATCTCGGTCGGCGCGATCGCGATCGCGATCGGCCTTGCCATGCGCGTCAACGGCATGTCGCAGTGGATCATGTGGGAAGTCTCGGCGCTCTTCGAAAACATCGGCACCGTCTATGACGGCATGGAGATGATGACCCAGCGCCACGACATCGTCGACGCGCCGGCCGCGTCAGCCATCGCGGCACGGCAGGGCGCGATCCGCTTCGACCATATCCGCTTCCACTACGGCAAGGCCAAGGGCGTGATCGAGGATTTGTCGCTGGATATCCGCGCCGGCGAAAAGGTCGGTCTCGTCGGTCGCTCGGGTGCCGGCAAGACGACGCTGATGAACCTGCTCCTGCGCTTTTACGAGCTGGAGAGCGGCCGCATCAGCATCGACAGTCACGACATCTCCAAGGTGACGCAGGAAAGCCTGCGCTCGCTGATCGGCGTCGTCACGCAGGACACCTCGCTGCTGCACCGCTCGATCCGCGACAACATCGCCTACGGCAGGCCGGATGCGAGCGATGCCGAGGTGGTCGAGGCCGCCAAGCGCGCCAACGCCTGGGAGTTCATCGACGGCCTGGTCGACCAACAGGGCCGCAAGGGACTGGATGCGCAGGTGGGCGAGCGTGGCGTGAAGCTCTCCGGCGGCCAGCGCCAGCGCGTCGCGATCGCCCGCGTCTTCCTGAAGGACGCGCCGATCCTGGTGCTCGACGAGGCAACCTCGGCGCTCGACTCAGAAGTGGAAGCAGCGATCCAGGAAAACCTCTTCGCGCTGATGAAAGGAAAGACGGTGATCGCGATCGCTCATCGCCTGTCGACGCTCACCGAGATGGATCGTCTCGTCGTGCTCGACAAGGGCCGCATCGTGGAGACCGGCTCGCATGGCGAGTTGGTCGACGGCGGCGGGATCTACGCCGATCTCTGGAGCCGCCAGTCCGGTGGCTTCATCGCCGATCATGCCGACGAGACCGAGGTTGCCGCGGAATAGGCCGCGCCGTCTTAAAGCTGGCGTCGCCCGCCTTCTTGCGGGCGCGTCAACCACTTCTTGTCGCCCAGGTCCAGCCGCCGTCGTCGGCGAGCTCGAGAAAGGCGTCATAGGGGTCGCGCGGCACGTCCGCTTCGGCGTGGTGGATGAAGGCGATCGATCGCTCCTGAAACATCCGCAGCGCGCTCGCGAAATGATCTGGTCCGAGCGTTGTCTCGATCCGGTCGAGGAAGGCCACGCGTGGCGCGGCTATCAGCGTTCTCGTCACCGCCAACAGCTGCTGCTCGCGCAGCGAAAGGTGGGTCGCCCAATCCTCTTCGTTCTTAAGTCCTTGAGCGGCAGCGGCGATGTGCCGGAGATTGAAACGGCTGAGAAGATCGAGCACCAGCTCGTCCGGGACCGTGTCGCTCCGGTCGCTTGCGACGAGGATCTGCCGTAGCGTCCCGTAGGGAAGGTAGGGCCGCTGCGGCAAGAACAGGATGTCGTTCGTCTTGGGGCGAAGGATACGCCCGGCGCCTGCCGTCCAGACGCCGGCTGTTGCGCTGAACAGCGCCGTGCCGGCTGCGGGATTTGCTGCCTTCAAGAGGACACACCACCCTGGCGGAATGGACGCGGACAAATCCTTGACCAGGTGGACGGAGCTCTCAGGCGACGTCAGCGTCAATGCTTCATAGGCAAACGCATCGTCCTGCTCGATGATCTCGATGGCAGACGATCCGTCGGTTGCCTGCGCCTGTTCGACAGCATCGGCCAGCGATTCAAGCCGGGAAACGACGGCGGCGAATGTGGAAATAGACTGGAACTGCGTAACGATCAGCGAAAACGCCGCAACGACGGCCGCAAACGCCATCGAGGATTGCGTGATGACGCCAAATTCGATGCGTCCGCTGATGAAGGCGGGTGCAACGATCAGCGCCGGAATGAGCTGGATAAGCCAGTTATATCCCGTGGTGAAGAATCCGACGTTTCGATTGACGACGATGATGGTTCGAAAGTTGGCGACCAGTTCGCCGAGCTGCTCCATCAGCCGCTCGGTTTGCCGCCCCTCGCTGCCGGTCGCCATGATCGCTTCGGCGTTCTCGCGAACGTGGATGAGGCCGGACCGGAAGGTCGCCTCCTTGTCGAGGCGATCGTAGTTCAATGCGATCAGCGGGCGCCCAAGAGAGATCGTGAGATAAGAGCCGCAGGCGGCGTAAAGGACCGCCACGATGAACAGCAGGGGGCTGATCGACCAGAGAACGCCCGAGAAGGCCAGTATGGTCAGGCAGCTGCCGAGAGCCATGATGAGGAAGGAAAGCGTCGTTACGGTGAACGCGCGGATATCTTCTGCGATCCGCTGGTCCGGGTGGGTCAGCTTGCCGGAGGCGTCCAGGCGATAGTAGGTTCCCTTGGCCAGATAGAGCGTGACGACCCGTTTGGTCAGGAACTCCCGCCAGAGGAGCCCGAGAGCCTCCTCCGCATATCTCGCCAGCACCGAGACGAAGGTCAGAGCCGCGAAGACGCCGACGTAGAGGATCGCATAGTTGACGAAGCCGGTTGTGTTGCGCTCGGCGATCGCCGTCATGAAATTGCGGCCGACGTAGCTGTTGACGACGTTCAGCCCGTTGACCCCGCACAAAAGGCCAACAAGTCCTCCGAGCATCAGCTTCGCCTTCGGGCCGGCATCCTCCGAACCAAGAAAGTTCCTGATCGTCTGCCAAAGACGCCTTGCGGTGACCTTCAGCGGAACATGGCCGCTTCCGCCGGTTTGGCTGCCAGCTGAAGGTTCCGAGGTCGAGCGCACGGGCAAGCTCCGGTTGCCACTGGAAGGGACAAGGCCGAGCATGCCAGAACCGTGCGCAATAGTCGAACGGTGCCAGACGCGGTGATTGGCGAGAGGACTAAATCGAAGGCCCTGATCGCTTCATCGTCAGTTCCAAGCCGAGCGATTGCATGATGGCGAGCACGGATTTAAGCGTCGGGTTTCCTTCGGCAGCAAAGGACCGGTAGAGTGCCTCCCGGGCCAGGCCCGTTTCCTTCGCGATTTCCGTCATGCCTCTGGCCCGCGCGACGATACCCAAGGCATAGGCGATGTAGCCGGCGTTGCCGCTTTCAAACGCATCTTTCATGAATTCGTCGATAGCTTCGTTCGAAGTCAGTGCCTCGGCGGGGTCGTATGGGATCAGCGTCTTACTCATCGAATTCATCCAAATCCTTGGCGAGCAACTTCGCCTTCTTAGTATCGCTTGTGAACTCGCGCCGAATATCGATACATATCTACACAACATCAGATTGCGGTCATCACGAAAATTTAACCTGCCCGTTTCCCGACCTTCCTTTGCTTGCCGACGCAAACGGCCTATATCGCCAGCATGTTGCTCCGCACCGTCTTTCGCCGCTTCGAAACCTGGATCGATCCGTTCGGCCCGCGCGACAATCTCCAGCCGCCACGGTCGGCGGGGGGATTCATCTGGTTTTATGTCGGCCAGGCGAAGTGGCCTTTTCTCGCCATGCTGGTTCTGGGCGGCCTGTCGGCCGCGATCGAGGCGGCGCTCTTCTGGTTCGTCGGACGCCTCGTCGACATTCTGGCGACGATCAAGCCCGGTGACGGATGGACGGGTTTGCTCGCCATGCACCACCGGGAAATCTTCGGCATGCTGGTGCTCATCGGCATCGTGCGGTTCGTCGTCGCCTTCCTGATCGCGCTGATCGACCAGCAGGTGATCACTCCCGGTTTCTACAATCTGGCGCGCTGGCAATCCTATCTGCACGTCTCCCGGCAATCGCTTTCGTTCTTCCAGAGCGATTTTTCCGGGCGCATCGTCACCAAGGTCTGGTCGGCCGGGCAGGCGGCCGGCGACCTCGTGACGTCGCTGATGGAGAGCGTTTGGTTCGTCGGCATCTATGCGGCGACGACGATCTTTCTTGTGGCGCGCCTCGATTTCAAGCTGGCGGCCGTGGTGGTGTTCTGGCTTGGCGCGTTCGGCGTGCTGGCTCGCTATTTCGTGCCGCGCATCCGTTTCCATGCGCGCGAGACGGCGGAGGCGGCATCGCTTCTCAACGGGCGAATGGTGGACGCCTACAGCAATATCCAGACGCTGAAACTCTTTGCCCGTGACGAAGAGAGCGACCGCTATATGCGTCACGGCTTCGACATCTATCAGGACACCGTCCTGCGTTTCACCCGCTTCATCACCGGCGTGCGGGCGTCGATGGCGCTGCTTTCCGGCCTGATGATCGTCATGACGGCGGCCATCAGTGTGCATTTGTGGCTGCTCGGCCTCGTCAGCTCCGGCGCCGTCGCCTTCTCGCTGGCGCTGGTGCTGCGGTTGAACTTCCTGCTTGGTCGGCTGATGACGCAGTTCAGCGGCATCATGCGCAACCTCGGGACTGTCCAGAACGCGGCGGAGATGATTTCGCAGCCGCTCGGACTCGTTGACAAGCCCGATGCGCCGGCCCTGATCGTCCGGCGGCCCGGCATTCGCTTCGAAAACGTTTCCTTCCACTACGGCCGGGAGAAAGGGGTGATCGACAACTTGTCTCTGACCGTCCATCCCGGCGAGAAGATCGGCATCGTCGGCCGCTCCGGCGCGGGAAAGTCCACGCTCGTGAACCTGCTTTTGCGCCTCTACGACGTGGAGGGCGGCCGCATTCTGGTCGACGGCCAGGATGTCTCCGAGGTCAGCCAGGAATCGCTTCGCATGCAGATCGGCGTCGTCGGCCAGGATACGGCGCTGCTCCACCGTTCGGTGCGCGACAATATCCTTTTCGGGCGTCCTGATGCGGGCGAGGCGCGCTTGATCGAAGCCGCACGTCGTGCGGAAGCGCTTGGTTTCATCGAGCGCCTGCAGGATCAGCAGGGACGCTCGGGCTTTGACTCGCATGTCGGCGAGCGCGGCGTAAAACTCTCGGGCGGCCAGCGCCAGCGCATTGCCATCGCCCGCGTGATGCTCAAGGACGCGCCGATCCTTGTCCTCGACGAGGCGACCTCGGCGCTCGACTCCGAGGTGGAGCATGTCATTCAAGACAACCTCAACCGGGTCATGGAAGGCAAGACCGTCGTTGCTATCGCTCATCGCCTGTCGACGATCGCAGCCCTCGATCGGTTGATCGTCATCGACAAGGGCAGAATCGTCGAGGAAGGAACGCACGCCGAACTCGTCTCGAAGGGCGGGCTCTACGCGCAACTCTGGGCGCGCCAGTCCGGCGGCTTCATCGCTGTTGATGCCGAGGATGAGGAAGAGCCGGCTATTTCAGGATGACGTCAGTAACGAGGCCGTAGTGGTTCGATCCCATGTTGTCGGGAATGCGCCGGACGGATTGGATCTCAACAGGCGTGCGGACGAAGACGTGGTCGATGCTGATACCGAAATTGCCGGCGGCGACCGGCCAGGTCGAAGGTTCTGGAAATGCGTGCCTGAGGCCCGTTTGCGTCAGGAAGAAACGCATGTCGGGGGCGAGCACCGATGCGTTGAAATCGCCGGCGAGGATCACCGGCCCCTCGATCTCGTCGAGCACATGGTGAAGCATCGCCAGCTCGTCGCGGTGGAAGGCGTCGAAATAGGGCTTGCTGAGATGGGCCGAGACGAGGGTTAGCGGCTTGCCGTCGATTTCCATGGTCGCCACGATCAACCGATTGCGCCAGAGCATGTCGAGATCGCGCATCTCCTGCCTGAGGAAGGGTCGCTTCGACATCACGAGAGAATCGCAATCCTCGCTCTTAACGCCGCAGCCTATCCGATAGGGATAGATTTTCGACAGGCGCTCCATCTCTGATGGGAGCGACGCGGCCTCGTAGATGGCGACGATATCCGCCTGGGATGCGAGGATTTCATCGGCAATGCGCCCGCCGTTTTCCAGATTGGTGGTGTCGATATTGAAGGAGAGAAGGCGCAACGGTGACCCTTCCGCTGAAACGACGCCAAGTGCCGGGGCTGCGTGCTCCCGCAGCATCATGAACGAATGTGCCGCGAGCCCGGCTGAAACGAGCAGCAACGCGCCGGCATACCAATGCGGTCTGACGACAAGCGCCAACGCCGCAAGTATCGCACAGGCGAAGGCAAGGTGGATTTGTGCCGAACCGAAGAAGGTCAGGAGCCAATGGCGGGTCACGTAGCGCATGGACAGGAGGCCGAGCGCGAAGGTGACGATGACGCAGAGTATGCAATAAACGGTATATCTCATGCTTCCAGCTTGGCTGCCGTGATATCGCAATGCAACAAAATTGACGGGGCGGATGGCGCAATGTGTTGGCGTTGCCCAAAAATCATCCATCATTTCATGTGGTTAGTCAGATGTAGCGTCAAGAAGTCGCGAGCAATGGGCGAGGTCTTTGACAAATTGCCGTGTTTTGCCGCGACATTGTGCGCAGGCCCTTGCCAAGACTGGACATAATTTGCGATCAAGCATAGAACGCGCCGGGTTACGGAGGAATCTATGGCGGAATTATGGTCGCAATGATTCGCCGGCGTCAGGGGGATACCGCGGTTGAAGCCGCAGTTTCGCGTAAATAAGGATGGTTTAGCCGTGAGCGAGCACAGCACCAATACTGAAACAACGGGAGGCGAGCCCACTCGCCGCGATTTCCTGTATCTGACCACGGGCATGGCGGGCGCGGTGGGTGCCGCTTCGGTTGCGTGGCCGTTCATCGATCAGATGCGTCCGGATGCGTCGACGCTGGCTCTCGCCTCGATCGAAGTAGATGTGTCCAGCCTCGAGCCCGGCATGTCGTTGACGGCCAAGTGGCGCGGCAAGCCGATCTTCATCCGCAATCGCACCCCGAAGGAAATCGACGAAGCCAAGAATGCGCCGATCGCCGATCTGAAGGATCCGAATGCGCGCAACGCAAACCTGGCCGCCGACGCGGAGGCGACCGACGTTGCCCGTTCGGCAGGCGAGGGCAAGGAAAACTGGATCGTCATGATCGGCTCGTGCACCCATCTGGGCTGCGTTCCGCTCGGCACGGCCGGTGAATATGGTGGCTGGTTCTGTCCCTGCCATGGTTCGGTCTATGACACTGCCGGTCGTATCCGCAAGGGTCCCGCGCCGATGAACCTCTTCATTCCGCAATACTCATTTACTTCCGATAAAGTGATCAAGATCGGTTGAGGGGGATACTGAATCATGAGTGATCATTCGTCTTATGAGCCCTCTACTGGGCTAGAAAAATGGGTCGATGCGCGGCTACCGCTCCCGCGTATGGTCTACGACAGCTTCGTCGCCTATCCGGTGCCGCGTAACCTCAACTACGCCTACACCTTCGGCGCCATGCTTGCCGTTATGCTGATCGTGCAGATCCTGACCGGCGTCGTTCTCGCCATGCACTATGCCGCCGAAACGACGATTGCGTTCAACGCCGTCGAAAAAATCATGCGCGACGTCAACCACGGTTGGCTGCTGCGCTACATGCACGCGAACGGCGCGTCGTTCTTCTTCGTCGCCGTCTATCTGCACATTGCACGCGGTCTCTACTACGGCTCCTACAAGGCGCCGCGCGAAATCCTTTGGATCCTCGGCGTTCTCATCTACCTCCTGATGATGGCGACCGGCTTCATGGGCTACGTGCTGCCCTGGGGTCAGATGTCCTTCTGGGGCGCGACCGTCATCACCGGCTTCTTCTCGGCCTTCCCGATCGTCGGGGAGTGGGTACAGCAGTTCCTGCTCGGCGGCTTTGCCGTCGACAACCCGACGCTGAACCGCTTCTTCTCGCTGCACTACCTCCTGCCGTTCGTCATCGCCGGCGTGGTGGTCCTGCACATCTGGGCGCTGCACGTGGTCGGCCAGACGAACCCGACAGGCGTCGAGGTCAAGTCGAAGACCGATACCGTGAAGTTCACGCCCTATGCGACCTTGAAGGATGCGCTCGGCGTTTCGATCTTCCTGCTGGTCTACGCCTACTTCGTCTTCTACCTGCCGAACTATCTCGGCCACGCCGACAACTACATCCCGGCTGATCCGCTGAAGACGCCCGCCCACATCGTTCCGGAATGGTACTTCCTGCCGTTCTACGCGATGCTTCGCGCAATCACCTTCAACGTCGGCCCGATCGATTCCAAGCTCGCCGGCGTTCTGGTGATGTTCGGTGCGATCATCGTGTTGTTCTTCGTGCCGTGGCTCGATACGTCGAAGGTTCGTTCGGCCGTTTACCGTCCGTGGTACAAGCTGTTCTTCTGGCTCTTCGTCGCCGACTCCATCCTTCTCGGCTGGCTGGGTTCGCGTCATCCGACCGATACCTACACGCTGATGGCCCAGCTCGGCACCCTCTACTACTTCGGCTTCTTCCTCGTCATCATGCCGGTTCTTGGCCTGGTCGAGACCCCGAGACGCATTCCGAATTCGATCACGGAAGCGGTTCTGGAGAAGAAGAATGGCAAGTCTGCCGTGCCGGTTCAGGCATAAGCGGTCATAGAGGGATAAGAACAATGAAAAAGCTCGTTGCCACCCTTCTGTCGCTTGCCGTCGTCGGCAGCCTTGCGACCGCAGTGTTCGCGGAAGAAAGCAAGCCGGCTGCTGAGGCGGCAGAACAGACCTACCCGATCAAGGAACCGCGGGAACAGCACTGGTCCTTCTCGGGTCCCTTCGGCGCCTATGACAAGCAGCAGCTGCAGCGCGGTCTGAAGGTCTACACCGAAGTCTGTTCCGCCTGCCATTCGATGGACCTGGTCGCGTTCCGCACGCTTGCCGACCTCGGCTACACGCCATCGCAGGTCAAGCTTTTCGCGGCCAACTACGAGACGCAGGACGGACCGAACCCGCAGGGCGAAATGTTTACGCGCAAGGCCCTTCCGTCGGACCACTTCCCGGCGCCGTTCCCGAACCCGCAAGCAGCTGCTGTGGCCAACAACGGTGCGGCTCCGCCGGACTTCTCGCTGATCGCAAAGGCGCGCGAGATCGAGCGCGGCTTCCCGCGTTTCGTCTTCGACATCTTCTCGCAGTATCAGGAAGCCGGGCCGGACTACATCTACTCGCTGCTGACCGGTTATGAAGAGCCGCCGGCAGGGGTGCAGGTGCCGCAAGGGTCGCACTACAATCCGTACTTCCACGCCGCTGCGGTCTTCGCCATGCCGAAGCCGCTCTCCGACGGCCAGGTCACCTATGACGACGGCTCGCCGCAGACGGTCGAGCAGTACGCGCACGACGTGTCTGCCTTCCTGATGTGGGCCGCCGAGCCTAAGCTCGTGGAGCGCAAGCACACCGGCTTCATGGTGATGGTGTTCCTGCTGATCTTTACCGGCCTGATCTACCTCACCAAGCGGTCGGTCTACGCCAACAAGGAACACTGAGCCACGCTCTGTTTCGCACTCGAAAGGCGGCCTCCGGGCCGCCTTTTTTGTTGGTCCGAACGGCGCTCGCTGCTAGGGTGCGGCCGACCATATCAGCCTTTTGCGAGAGTACGGATTTTCATGAATACAGTCGCTTCCGAGCTTGCCGCCAGCATTCGCTCGATCCCGGATTACCCCAAGCCCGGCATCATCTTTCGTGACATCACCACGCTGCTCGGCGACGCACGGGCCTTCCGCCGCGCTGTTGACGCGCTCGTGCAGCCCTATGCCGGCACCAAGATCGACAAGGTCGCGGGCATGGAGGCGCGTGGCTTCATTCTCGGCGGGGCCGTGGCGCACCAGCTTTCGGCGGGCTTCGTTCCGATCCGCAAGAAGGGCAAGCTGCCGCACGAAACGGTGCGCATCGCCTACAGCCTGGAATACGGCGTCGATGAGATGGAGATGCATCGCGATGCCGTCAATGCCGGTGAAAAGGTGGTCCTGGTCGACGACTTGATCGCGACCGGGGGAACGGCAGTGGGGGCGACGCAACTGCTGCGCCAGATGGGTGCCGAGGTGGTTGCCGCCTGCTTCGTCATCGACCTGCCGGATCTCGGCGGCCGCAAGAAGCTGGAAGAACTCAACGTACCCGTGCACACGCTGGTGGAATTCTCGGGGCATTGACAGAAAACGGGCGCGGCGATGCAACGCGCTCTGACTGCCATGGGCAGCCTATTCGAATTCGAGAACGCTGCCGTCGAAGCGCATGACGGTCTCATCGTGCTGGTTGACGCCCTCGTTCACCATGCTGACGAGCCGCCAGCCTGGGCGCGTGGCAAGTGTGCGGCTGCCTGTCAGCGTCGCGAAGAAGCGGATCGTGTCGCCGGCAAAGACCGGCCGCAGCCATTGCAGATTGCGAAAACCCGGGGAGGGACCGACCTTCGGCGGTGCGATCCCCTCGCTGGTCAGACGCGCGACTTCGCCGCTGTAGTGGTCGACGAAGCAACGCATCCAGGCGGCGCAGGTGTGCCAGCCCGAGGCGCAGAGCCCACCGAAGAGCGAATGCTTTGCCGCTTCGGGATCAACATGAAACGGTTGCGGGTCGTAGAGCGATGCGAAACGGATGATGTCTTCCGCCGTGAACGTGCGGCTGCCGAGCTCGATCTTCTCTCCGGCCGGATAAAGGTCTTCCAGCGTCATGCCGGCATCTCCAGCGTCTCCCGCATGCGGAACATGACCGAGTTTTCGCCAAGGCAGACGAGTTCGTCGCGCTGGTTCACCACTTCGTGGCGCATTTTGACGATGCCGATGCCCGGACGCGAGCGCAGTGCCCTTGCCTCGACAACGGTCGAGCGGCCGGAAAGCGTGTCGCCGGCAAGCACCGCCTTCTTCCATTCCAGAAAATCGATGCCCGGCGCACCTTGCGAATGCGAGTTCAACAGAAAGCTGTCGATCATCATCCGCATGAACATCGCCGAGGTGTGCCAGCCGGAAGCGGCAAGCCCGCCGAGAATGCTCGCTTCGCCGGCCCTCTGGTCGACATGCATGGGCTGAGGATCGAACTCGGTGGCGAACTCGACGATCTCTTCGGCCGTCACCGGCCTCGGACCGAGCGGGAATTGCCGGCCAACTTCAAAGTCTTCGAAAAACAGCTTGCCGTCGATCATTGCCGGCGCTTCTCCGCTCGCTTGCACCGTTGGACTTCAAGTGTTGAAGCGGAAATGGATGACGTCGCCGTCCTGGACGACGTATTCCTTGCCTTCGTCGCGGGCCTTGCCAGCGTCCTTGGCGCCCGTCTCGCCGTTGAAGGCGATGTAGTCGTCGTAGGCGATGGTGTTGGCGCGGATGAAGCCGCGTTCGAAATCCGAGTGGATGACGCCGGCGGCGGCCGGAGCCTTGGTGCCGCGCTCGATCGTCCAGGCGCGGGTTTCCTTCGGGCCGACGGTGAAATAGGTGATGAGGTGCAGGAGCTTGTAGCCGGCGCGGATCAGCCGGTCGAGGCCGGCTTCGTCGAGACCAAGCGCGGCAAGGAATTCCTTGGCTTCGTCCTCGGGCAGCTGCGCGACTTCGGATTCGATCGCGGCCGAAATGACCACAGTCTCGGCACCCTGTTCCCTGGCCATCGCCTCGACCGCCGTCGTGTGCTCGTTGCCGGTCGCAGCTTCGGCTTCGGCGACGTTGCAGACGTAGAGCACGGGATGCGACGTCAAAAGGTTGAGGGTCTTGAGGACGCGGGTCTCTTCCGGGTCGAGCTTGGAGAGCATCGTGCGAACCGGCTTGCCTTCGTTCAGAAGCTTCAGCGAGGCTTCCATGAGCGGTAGCATCGCCATGGAATCCTTGTCCTTGCCGACCGCTCGCTTGCGGGTCTGCTCGGTGCGGCGCTCGAGGCTTTCGAGATCGGCGAGCATCAGCTCGGTCTCGATCGTTTCGGCGTCGGCGACCGGGTTGATACGACCTTCGACATGGGTGATGTCGCTGTCTTCGAAGCAGCGCAACACATGCACGATGGCGTCGACTTCGCGGATGTTGGCGAGGAACTGGTTGCCGAGGCCTTCACCCTTCGAGGCGCCGCGCACGAGGCCGGCGATGTCGACGAAGGAGATACGCGTCGGGATGATTTCCTTCGACTTGGCGATGTCCGAAAGCGCCTTCATGCGCGGATCGGGCACAGCGACTTCGCCGGTGTTCGGCTCGATCGTGCAGAAAGGATAGTTGGCCGCTTGCGCCGCCGCCGTCTTGGTCAGCGCGTTAAAGAGGGTGGACTTGCCCACATTCGGGAGTCCGACGATACCGCATTTGAAGCCCATGGCTGGTGTCCGTAGTCCTGGAGAAATTTTGTCATTGCCTATGGGGGAAGGGCAGTGGCTGGTCAAGGAGATTCGATTTGAAAGCGCTGCCGGCAGGCATTGAAAGTAAGGCGACATTGCCTTACTTTCAATGCAGGGAGCAACGATCATGGTACGGTTGAAAATTACTGCGAAGGGCCAGGTAACCTTGAAGCGTGAGGTCCTCGACCATTTGGGCGTTCGGCCCGGGGATGAGATAGAAGTCGACCTCCTGCCTAAGGGAGGCGGGAAGATTCACGCCGTCGAACTCAAGCGGCCGATTGAGAATTTCTTCGGCAGTTTCGCTTACAAAGCCGACAGAGCCTACACGATTGAAGAGATCAATCAGGCAATCGAAGCCGGATGGGCGGGCGAGATCAAGTGAAGGTCGTCGTCGATACGAACATCCTCGTCCGCATGTTTACACGCGACCATCCGCAGGAAAGTCCGAAGGCGGAAGCTTTCTTGCGGGAGCACGACATCGTCGTCGGCAATCAGACCCTATGCGAATTGCTATGGGTGCTTCGGCGTCTTTACAAGTTCAATGCAGCCGAGCTGCGGCAGGCGATCACCTATCTGACGCTTGCGCAGAGTGTGACGCTGGATAGCGCCGCTGTGACGAACGGGCTTCTGTTCATGGACGCCGGCGGCGATTTTGCCGATGGGGTCATCGCCTATGAGGGCAGGCGGCTCGGCAGCGCAACCATTGCGACTTTCGACCGCAAGGCGGCAGCACTTCTCGAAAAGGCGGGACAGGATTGCCTGCTCCTATCGGCCGGATAGGGCATTGAAGTGCCGCGCGGCGGCACAATATAATTACGCGCCGCAATGCCGGCACCTCACGTCATCAACGGGCGGCAAACCGATGAGTGGTAGCGATACAGCTCTAAAACCGAAAACCGCGACCAAGCCGAAGCTCGATTGGCCGAAGCTTCACAAGGTCATCTTGCTCAACGATGATTATACGCCGCGCGAATTCGTCATCCTCGTCCTGAAAGCGGTCTTCAGAATGAGCGAGGAAGCCGGTTATCGCGTGATGATGACGGCGCACAAGCTCGGATCCTGCGTCGTCGTCGTTTGCGCCAGGGATATCGCCGAGACACGGGCGAAAGAGGCCACGGATCTGGCCAAGCAGGCGGGTTTCCCGCTGATGTTCACGACTGAGCCGGAGGAATAGGCGGCGCGACGGCCGGCGGATCTTGTGGCCGGTCGTATCTCAGCCGTCCTTCTTGCCGAACATGCGCTTCAGCATCTCAGCCATCGGTCCCGTCTCGGGCAGTCGCGGCTGCCCATGGCCGCGCGCCTGGTGGATGTGCGACTGCGCGGTTGGTTTCTTGGGCTGCTTCGGCGCTTCCGCCTCCGGTTTGCCGCCGACGGCGAGCGCCAGCTTGTTCATCAGTTGCGAATCCTCGCCGCGCGCCAGCATGTCCGCATTGTCGGCAAGCGCGTCGAGCAGGGGATCGAGCCAGCTCCGGTCGGCTTTCGCGAAATCGCCGAGAACATAGTTGTGCACCAGTTCCTTGACGCCGGGATGCCCGATGCCCAGGCGCAGGCGGCGATAGTTCTTGTCGCAATGCGCGTCGATCGAGCGAATGCCGTTGTGGCCGCCATTGCCGCCGCCGACCTTGATCCGTGCCTTGCCCGCCGGCAGGTCCAGCTCGTCGTAGATGACCGCGAGGTCGGAGGGTTGAAGCTTGTAGAAACGCATCGCCTCGCCGACCGCTTCGCCGGAGAGGTTCATGAAGGTCTGCGGCTTGATCAACAGCACCTTCTGGCCGCCAAGCTCGCCTTCGGCGATCACCGAGCGGAACTTCTTCGACCACGGAGCAAAGCTATGCCGGCGATGAATGGCGTCCGCCGCCATGAAGCCGATATTGTGGCGATTGCCTTGGTATTTCGCGCCGGGATTGCCGAGGCCTGCGATAAGAAGCATGCGCCGCTCCTCAAGATGACGATGCCGTTCCCCACCGCGAATTGAGGGCAAAGTCAAGGAGGAAAAGGGAGAGAGGCCCCTATTGCGGCGGTTCGATCTCGTATTTTTCGAAGATCGCCTTCTGCGTTCCGTTACGGATGAGCTGATCCAGCGTTGCCTGCATCTTTTTCAACAGATCTTCGGGGAAGTCTTTTTGGCAGGCAATTCCAATGGATTGTGTGGAAAGCACGGTGGCTGTCTTCAGCGTGTTGCCATCACGATTGAGCTTGGCGATCGACATTTCCGAGATTGGCATGAGGTCGATTCGATCGTTCATGAGCTTCTTGAGCGTCGCCTTGAATTCGGTGGAGATGTCGACCTTCGGAAAACCTTTCTCGCGCAGGACGGCCTGCGTGTAGTCACCGCGCCAGGTGCCAACTGTATAGAACTTCGCCTGATCCAGCGAGCTTGCATGGACGCCCGAGCCCTCGCGGGCGACGAGGACGTTGCGGTCGACCAGCAGCGGCTCGATCCATTTGAAAAGCTTGTCGCGCTCGGCGTTGTGCGCCGTGCCGATGACGCAGGTCATCGGCGTAGTCTGTGCCAGCATGTAGGCACGGGCCCAGGGGAGAATGGCAATCGTGTAGTCCGTGCCGATTGCCGCCATCATCATCTGCACCTGCTCGATATCCGTGCCTTTGAGCACGCCACCGTCCTCGTAGTTGAAGGGCGGGTAGCTTTCGGTGGTGAACGAGACGGTCGCGGCGCTCGCAGCGGAAGCAAGGCTGAGGAAAATCAGAAAAAGAAGCTTTCGCATGTGCCTTCTCCTCAGGTTGTTGACGGGTGCTATGAGGCTCGGACGACCGCGCCCGGGCTTTCCGCCGGCAGCGTGGCGAGTTTCTGCAGGAGATCGGTCGGATGCTGCGGCCGGTGGAAGAGGTAGCCTTGACCGTAGTCCAGGCCCATCGCGACGAACGCCGCGCACTCGTCTTCCGCCTCGATCCCCTCCGCAATAACGGTGCAATTCATCTTGTGCGACAAGGTGGTGATGGCTTCGACCAGCATGCGGCTCTTTCGGCGGACATCCTGGGCGTTGTCGTTGATGGCGCGGGTAAACGACTGGTCGATCTTGATGATATCGACGGGGAAGCGGTTGATATAGCTCAGCGACGAATAGCCGGTGCCGAAATCGTCGAGCGCGATGCGGCAGCCATAACGGCAGAGTTCGTTGATGACGGCCCGTATTTCGGGATTGTCGTCCATCAGCACCGCTTCGGTGATCTCAACCACGATCCTTTCCGGGCGGATGTCGTGGCGCGCGAGAAGCGCCGCCATGCGAGCGGGGAGCGCCGGCTCGAATTGCAGCGGCGAGAAGTTGATCGCGAGGTAGGTGTTTTCCAGGCCACTCAGCCGCGACAAGCTTGCCAAATGGCCGATCGCCTTTTCCATGATGCGGTTGCCGATGCGGATGATGGAGCCTGTCTCCTCGGCGACGTCGATGATGGCGCTCGGCGGCAGCACGCCCTTGTGCGGATGGTGCAGCCTCATCAGCGCCTCGAAGCCGGCGATCTCGCGATCCTGCAGCTTTACGATCGGCTGCAGGTGGGCCTCGAACCAGTCCTCGGCAAGGCCGTTCTCGATATAGCTTTCGAATTCGGAGCGCCGGCGGGCATCGTCGAGCATGGCGATATCGAAGATCTGCGCGCCGTTCTTGCCATCGCGTTTCTTGGCGTACATCGCCATGTCGGATTTCTGCAGCAGTTCGGCCGCGTTGGAGGCGTGGCGCGGATAGACGGCAATCCCGATGCTGGCACTGAGCCGCGTATCGCCGACGAAGGGCTTGTCGAAGATCTTGGCGATAGCTGTGGCAAGCTTGAGAGCACCCGCTTCCGCATCGTCCGAGACGAGCAGGATCGCGAATTCGTCGCCGCCGAGGCGGGCGGCGATGTCGGCGGGCCCCAAGCGGCGCTGCAAGCGGGCGACGAACTCGCGCAGCGCCTCGTCGCCTGCCGCATGTCCGAGATTGTCGTTGATCCACTTGAAACGATCGAGATCGACGAAGAGGCAGGCCAGTTCTCCCTGTCCGACATCAACTTCGCAGATTTTGGCGTCGAGGGCGGTTTCGAAGCCCTGGCGATTGAGAAGACCAGTGAGGTGATCGGTGGTCGCCAACCGCAGATTGCGGTTCTCGGAATGCTTGAGGTCGGTGACGTCGGTCATGACCGAGAGCGACAAGCCGCCCTGAATTGCCGTGGATTCCAAAATGAGGACGTCGATCACCCGGCCGTCGCTGCATTGGAACTTTACCGTCACCTCGATGCGCGGCGACATGGCGTTGGGCTTGATCTTGCGCTGTTCGTAGTCGTCGCGAGATTCCGGCAGGACAAGACTTGCAAGTTTGCGTCCGACGACCTGCGACCGTTCGTATCCGGTCGCGGCGAGCCAGTAGTCGCTGACGGCCGCGATGCAATCGTCCTTGTCGAGCGAGAAGAGCATCGCCGGCGTCAGGTTATAGGTATCCGTCGCGCGGCGGTGCGCGCGCTTCAGTTCCTTCTCCTCGCGCTCGAGCTTGATTTGCATGTCGTTGAAGCTGCGGGCGAGCCGCCCCATTTCGTCGTTGGACTGCCAGTCGACGTGGTGGCGGGAGCCGAGCTGCCGGGTCGCCTCGATCGCATAGGTCAGACGCATCAGCGGCTGGATCACGAAGATGCGGTTGCCGATCAACGCGGTACCGAAGACAGTCAGAACCGCGAAGATGAAGATCGAGACGAAGACGATCTCTTCATGGTTCAAGCCGTCGAACAGGCCGAGCGGCGGATAGAAGACGGTAATGGAGCCGAGGTTTTTCGTTCCACCGACCGAATTGTAGAGGATGGGCCGCGAGATCGCTTCGAGCTTGCCGCTATAGGATTTCGGGATCGTCGACTGGGTGACGTCGAGCTGGCCGGAGGTGTCGCGGACATTGACCTTTACGATCGCGCCTTCGGCGACCGTTGTGGCGCTGATCTGCGTGACGCTGTCTTCGTCGAGGTCCCAGAGCGGCTTCGCCAGCGCCTGGGCATTGGCGACCAGCAGGACGGAAATATGATCCTTTATTTCCTTGTCGGCGCGCTCGGAAGAAAGAAACAGGAAAAGGAGGAACAGGGGGGCGACGAAGATAAGCAATGCGCCGCAGACTATTGCAAAAAATCTATTCTCGACGGACTTGTTCATTGCTTCCGTAATCTCTGGCGTCGGCGACGCCGCCGCTGTTGGGCTCCGTCATTCCTTTGAAAAATATACTTTCATCAATATGTTAAATGTTGTTGAAATGAGGGGGTTAACGGTTTCTGCAACGGCCCGTGCGACGCGTTGGCGACGAGGCGGGGGCCCGCGAACAGCCCTTGAAAACGGCATGAAAAAACCCGCCGTCCGGAATGGAGGCGGGTTCCTTGTTTCGAAGAATTTCGAAAGCGATCAAGCCTCGGTGGCTTCCTCGCCTGCGCCTTCTTCCTTGGCGCGGCCGCCCGGGGCGACGATCGTTGCGACGGTGAAGTCGCGATCGTGGATGGTCGGGGTAACGCCCTTCGGCAGAGAAATGTCCGAAATGTGGATGCTGTCGCCGATCTTGCAGCCCTTCAGGTCAACCGTGAAGGCTTCCGGAATGGCGTCGGCCGGGCAGCTAACTTCGATTTCGTGACGAACGATGTTCAGAACGCCGCCAGCCTTCAGGCCCGGGGACTGCTCATTGTTCTCGAAGTGAACCGGCACTTCGACGGTAACCTTGGTGTTGCCCGAAACGCGCAGGAAGTCGACGTGGACAGTGAAGTCGCGCACCGGATCCAGCTGGTAGTCCTTCGGCAGAACCTGGTACTTCGTGCCGTCGACGTCGATCGTCGCGATCGTGGTGAGGAAACCACCGGCATGAATGCGCTTCGTCACGTCCTTGGTGGACAGTGCGATAGAAACGGGGGCCTGCTTGTCACCGTAGATGACAGCCGGGATAAGACCATTGCGGCGGAGTTCACGGGCGGACCCCTTACCAACCCGTTCGCGCGCCTCGGCCTTGAGCTCGTAGCTTTCGTGGCTCATAGCTATTCCTTTCGAGGTTATTTGGAGAGTTCGACCGGTTGCGGTTTAACGCTTTCCGATTGAACCGAGGCGTAAAGCCTCATCCGCGTTGCCTCCAAGGGTGTCTACGCGGACGCGTGCCCTATAGTGCATGTCGTCAGGAAACGCAAGGTCCGGAGGGACGGGCCACAATCCCATGCCGCATGGGTTATTTCCGAATGCGCCCCGCTGTTGTCGCAAGGCTGTTTGAAGCCTTAACCATCTATGACGAATCTCGAATATATTAATAAATCGGACTTTTCCCCCGAATATAAAGCGGTTGCTATCACTCTCGCAACTGGCCCCACCCATGCTTCGCATCGTCTCCTGCATCGCCGTTCAGCACGATCTGCTCCACCTGATCTTTGCCGCCGTCATCTGCGTCATGGGGGCGATGCTGACGATGCGGCTGTTTTCGCGGGTTCGCAGAACACAGGGGCTGCAAAAGCTGAACTGGCTGTTTCTTTCGGGCTTTGTCGGGGGAAGCAGCATCTGGACCACGCATTTCGTCGCCATGCTTGGCTATGAGACCCCCGTCGTTAACGGTTATGACCCTGTTCTGACGCTGATTTCGCTGCTGCTTGCCGTGTTCGTGACGCTGGCCGGATTTGCGATCGCGTCCCATGGGCAGAAGAGCGCGCTGGTCGAGGCGGGCGGAGTAATCGTCGGGCTTGGCGTCGTCGTCATGCACTATGTCGGCATCGCGGCCTATCGCGCGGCGGGGCATCTGGAATGGGATCGGTCCTATGTCGTCGCTTCGATCTTTCTGGCGGCGATTTTCGGCGCGGTCGCCGTCAACCGCATGGTGCGGCCGGCAACCCGCTATTGCAAACACTACGCGTCGCTGGCGCTGGTTCTTGCGATCGTCCTCGCCCACTTCACCGGCATGGCCGGCCTGACGATCGTCGTCGATCCCATGGTGGCGCCGCCCCAGGAGATGATTTCGACGGGCATCATGACGGGTATCGTCTGTGCGGCCATGGCCGTCATTCTCATGCTCGGCGCCTCGACCTACATCATCGACATGCAGTCGACGCAGGCAGCCGTGGAGCGCTACCGGCACCTTTCTCTGCATGATCCCCTGACCCATTTGCCGAACAGAGCCGCCCTCAACGAACATTTGAGCGCCCTGATGAACAACCCCAAGAGCACTGCGGCGCAGATCGCGGTCCTCTGTTTCGATCTCGACCGGTTCAAGGACATCAACGACGTTCACGGCCATGCGGCGGGCGATGCGGTCCTGCGCGCCGTCGCCGAGCGATTGGGCGCCACGCTGACGCCTTCCGAGTTCGTCGCGCGCATCGGGGGCGACGAGTTCGTGGCGGTGATGCACGGCAGCCATATTCTGCGTGCCGATACGAGCGATCTGGCACAGAGCATCCTCGACGAGATCGGCAAGCCGATCCAATGGCACGATCAGGTCCTGTCCGTCGGTTCGAGCGTCGGCATATGCAAGTATCCGGATATGGCATCGAACCTGGACGACTTACTGTCCCAGGCCGACACCGCCATGTATCGCGCCAAGAGCACGGCGACCAATCTGATCTGCTTTTATGATCCTTCGATGGATCGGGCCGTTCGCGAGCGCAATCTGATGGCGCTCGAGATGCGCGACGGCGTGAAGAACGGCGAGTTCGAACTCTTCTATCAGCAGCAGAACGATGCCGGGACACGCGAGATCGTGGGTTTCGAGGCGCTTTTGCGCTGGCGTCATCCGCAGCGCGGCATGGTCCAGCCCTCGGAGTTCATCCCGATCGCCGAAAAAACCGGTTTCATTCTGGAGCTCGGCGAATGGGTTTTGCGCAGAGCCTGCGTCGAGGCGGCGAGCTGGGCGAAGCCTTTGAACATCGCCGTCAACGTCGCACCGCAGCAGCTCGCCGACGTCCGCCTGCCGCAGCTTGTCCGGGAGATCCTCGACGAAACCGGCCTTTCACCGTCCCGGCTTGAGCTTGAAATCACCGAAACCAGCATCATTGCCGATCACCAGCATGCGCTGCAGGCAATTCGCCAGATAAAGAAGCTTGGCGTCCGGGTGGCGATGGACGACTACGGCACCGGCTATTCGTCTTTGTCGACGTTGCAGAGCTTTCCCTTTGACAAGATCAAGATCGATCGCGCCTTCGTCGAAGGCGTGACCACCAACAGGCAGTCGGCGGCCATCGTGCGCTCGACGCTCATCCTCGCCGCCAGCCTCGACATTCCGGTTCTAGCCGAAGGCGTGGAGCGCGAGGAGCATATCGACTTTCTTCACAAGGAGGGATGCCACCAGGTGCAGGGGTACCTCTTCGGACGACCGACCCCGCGCGAGGGGATCGAAGACGTCGTCAACGGATGGACCGAACTGTCGCCGGCGAGATCGCCGGATAGCGCCGCGGCAGCCTGATATCTTCCGGTCGCCGTTTCGTGACCACCATCCGGGTTGACATCCGCTCTCCGTCTCTTTCAAATTTGCGTCGGCTGTGGCGAGGCTTGGCTTCTCGGGAAGCGGGCGCGGGAGAACGAACATGCGTCCAGTGGTAATTGTTGCAGCCGGCCTTGTCGCTTTCGGCCTTTCGGGTGGCGCTAAGGCCGCCGAAGTGAGCGAGCAGGGAGCGCGGGAGCTTAAGGCCCAGTTGGGGCAGGTGCTCTCCGACGATCTCGTCAAAAGCGGTTTCGTCACCGTCAAACCGGCCACGAACATCTACGAAGTCACCTTCGATCTGGCGAAATTCTTCGACAAGATCAGTTCCGCCGATTTTGCCGTCACCGGCTTCAAGCCGCTGACCATGCTCGTCGGGCCGCTCGAAGGCGGTCTCTGGAGCATCGAAGGAAAAACCAGCCTCGATATTTCCATGCGCTCGAAGCTTGGCCATCATCCGGAGGCGACGGCCGACTATTCGCTGGCCTCGCTGCTTTACAGCGGCGTCTTCGACCCGGCGATCAGCTATCTGCGCTCGGCGGACGTGAATGCAAAGGATGTCCGCTTCTCCTCGAACGCCGGGCCGCAAAAGACCGTGGGAACGGCCGCCGGAATGACCTACAAGATGGCGGCGATCGACAGCACGCAGCCGCATAGAGTCGATTTTCATGCGACCGGCAACATACCCTCTCTCAAGGAAACGGTTTCCACGGCCAATTCTCCCGACACGGAAGTGACGGCGGATTCGCTCGATTTCACCGCCGATGCGGTGGGCGTGCCGGTTCATGAGGTCCGCGACCTCATTCGGTTTCTCGTCAAGCACGTCAAGGCAAAGCGGCTTTCGAAGACGGGTAGCGACCATTTCGAGGGATTGGTCCGCGCAGCCTTGCCGCTGTTCTCTTCGCTGAAGGAGGAGTTGACGGCTGCCAATCTGACCGTGTCCGTCGGTAACAGCGAGAAGAGCCTGAAAGCCAATCTTGGGAAGCTTGGCTATTCTTTCGGCATGACCGGACTGACCAAGGCATCGCGCCTCGATTTCGGCATGCATGCCGAGGAGCTGACCATCACCGAGGGCGTGGTGCCGGCGGCCTTCACGGCGCTCATCCCGAGCGTGATGGATGTCCAGTTTGCAGTCCCGGATCTCAACTTCGCCGATGCGATCGACGCCCTGCTGGAAGCGGATCTTTCGAAGGAGATGCCGCTCTCCAAGGAGGAGAGCGAGCGTATCGGCCGAATGATCTTTCCGGGCGGGACGCTCGTCGTCGAGGTGCCGAAGTTCGTCGCAAAGTCCGCCGCCTACGATCTCGATGTGATGGGAAAGCTGACGACGGACGTCCGTCGCAGCGACCGTCATTCGCTGCAGGCGACGATTCTTGCCCGCGATTACGACAAGACGATCGCGTTCGTTCAGAATGCGGCCAAGGCTGATGCGAGCCTCAACCAGGTTTCCTTTGGAATGATGATGGCCAAAGGCTTTGCAAAGACCGATCCTGACGGCCGTCAGCGCTGGGAAGTGGCGGTTGCCGACGACGGCTCGGTCACGGTCAACGGACAGGTGATGAAGAAGGCCGACGCGGACTGACGATCCTCGTCCATCCCATCTAGGAATGTCGCAACCTTGAGACAGTTTCTGCGCTGCCGCTAATGTGTGCGGACGGCGAGGCGACGATGGCAATTGCAACTGTCTCCGTTCCGCGACACTATCGGCGCCGGGAGAGTGGAGGAGCCGATGTCGGAGGAAACGGCGCACGCCGAACGGGTCTATGCGACCGCACAGCGCAAATCCGCTGCTGCGAGCTCTCCGATCGTCGCCTCCTGGCGCCGCTGCATGATGATGCATCTGCTGGCGCCGGAGGAAAACAGGTCGCCTCTGCAATTGACCGAGTATGAGTTTCGGACCGCGCGCGAGCAGTCCACCCGTCTGATCGCTGACGCCAGCGACGAACTCGATCGGCTGTTCTTGACGGTGGGAAAGGCTGGCTGCTGCCTGCTGTTGACCGATCGCAACGGTGTCGCGCTCGACCGGCGCGGCGCGGGTGGCGACGACAAGGATTTTCACGCGCTCGGGCTCTGGCCCGGATCCGTTTGGACCGAGGCAAGCGTCGGCACCAACGGCATAGGCACGGCGATCGCCGACGAGCGGGCCGTCGCAATCTTCCGTGACCAGCATTTTCTCTCGGCCAATATCCGGCTCAGCTGCACCACGGCGCCGATCCGCGACCATCGTGGCCAGCTCGCCGCGGCGCTCGACATCTCCACCTGCCGCGAAGACGTCAGCGAGGTGGGGCTGGCGATACTTTCGCACGCGGTTCGGGATTCGGCGATGCGTATCGAGACGAACCTGTTCCGCAGCGCCTTTCCCGGTGCCCGTTTCGTTATGGTGCCGACAAGCACCTATGCTTTCGCGGCACTCCTTGCCGTCGACAAGGACGATCTCGTGCTCGGGGCGACCAGGGCGGCCCGGGCTGCGCTGAAGCTCGACGATGCGCGCATAGCGGCCGGGCTGCCGGCATCCGATGCGCTCAACGAAGAGCGTGACGACCGGGGAACGGATCTTGCGGAGGCGGAACGCGCAGCGCTGCGCCGCGTCTTGTCACGCACCAATGGCAACGTCTCGCAGGCCGCGACGCTGCTTGGCATCAGCCGGGCCACCATGCACCGGAAGATGAAGCGGCTCGACGTGCATTGAAACAGTGCAGCAGGCACTCCCCGATGCTCGAAAAACCGGCACAGCGCCCTATCTCCTGTCGCACAGGTGAAACACTGTGCGGTGCGGCATTGTCTGGGCACCCTACCTATTCCCGCAATGCCGGCGCAGATTTCATCTGATCGGTCCAAAACCGGACCTCATCAGGGAGGATGAAAATGCTGCATCAGAAAATCGTCGAATCTCCGTTCAAGCTCAAATACGGAAACTTCATCGGTGGCGAATGGCGCGAACCGATTTCGGGCAAGTATTTCGACAACATCACGCCGGTGACCGGCGGCAAACTTTGCGAGATTCCGCGCTCCGACGAAAAGGACATCAACGCCGCGCTCGATGCGGCCCATGCCGCCAAGGACGCCTGGGGCCGCACCTCGACGACCGAGCGCGGCAATATCCTCATGAAGATCGCCCAGCGCATGGAAGACAAGATCGAGCTCCTGGCTCAGGCAGAAACCTGGGACAACGGCAAGCCGATCCGTGAAACCATGGCGGCCGACTTGCCGCTCGCAATCGACCATTTCCGATATTTCGCATCATGCATCCGCGCCCAGGAAGGCGGGATCAGTGAAATAGATCGCGACACGATCGCCTATCACTTCCATGAGCCTCTCGGCGTGGTCGGCCAGATCATCCCGTGGAACTTCCCGTTGCTGATGGCGACCTGGAAACTCGCTCCGGCGCTTGCCGCCGGCAACTGCGTCGTCCTCAAGCCGGCGGAACAGACGCCCGCCTCGATACTGCTCTGGGCGGAGATCATCGGCGATCTGCTGCCGCCAGGCGTGCTGAATATTGTCAACGGCTTCGGCGTCGAGGCCGGCAAGCCACTAGCATCGAGCCCGCGCATCGCCAAGATCGCATTTACCGGTGAGACGACGACGGGCCGGCTGATCATGCAATATGCCAGCCAGAACCTGATCCCCGTCACGCTGGAACTCGGCGGCAAGTCGCCGAACATCTTCTTCGCCGACGTCATGGCGGAAGACGACGACTATTTCGACAAGGCGTTGGAAGGCTTTGCCATGTTCGCGCTCAACCAGGGAGAGGTCTGCACCTGCCCGAGCCGCGCGCTCGTTCAGCAGAGCATTTACGACCGCTTCATGGAACGCGCCATCAAGCGCGTCGAAGCCATCAAGCAGGGCAATCCGCTCGATCCGGCAACCATGATCGGCGCGCAGGCATCGAGCGAGCAGCTGGAAAAGATCCTCGCCTATCTCGATATCGGCAAGCAGGAAGGCGCCAAGGTGCTGACCGGCGGCTCGCGCAACGATCTCGGCGGCGAGCTGAAGGACGGCTACTACGTCAAGCCGACGGTCTTCGAAGGCCACAACAAGATGCGCATCTTCCAGGAGGAGATCTTCGGGCCGGTCGTATCGGTCACGACCTTCAAGGATGACAAGGAAGCGCTCGAAATCGCCAACGACACGCTCTACGGCCTTGGTGCGGGCGTGTGGAGCCGTGACGCCAACCGTTGCTACAACTTCGGCCGCGGCATTCAGGCCGGCCGCGTCTGGACCAACTGCTACCACGCCTATCCCGCTCACGCGGCCTTCGGCGGTTACAAGCAGTCGGGCGTCGGGCGCGAAAACCACAAGATGATGCTCGATCACTACCAGCAGACCAAGAACATGCTGGTAAGCTACAGCCCGAAAGCGCTCGGGTTCTTCTGAGAAAGGCTTGTGTCAGTATCGGTGGCCCACTTCCTGTCGGGGAGTGGGCGCCGGGCTTAAGCGGAATATCCGTCGCCGCAACGGCTGTCGCTGGCGCGGCACCCACTTTTCTCCGTCATCCTCGGGACAAACCGAGGATGACGACAGGGTGCGGGCAGGCGGGATCGAAGCGGCGACCCGAACCCTGGAAGACGGCGAGCCGGCATGTAATCCCCCTTCCGCGGACCGGGATTCGAGGAGCAGGTATCATGACTGAAACGACCATCAACGGTGAACCGCGCGTGCTTGCGACCGACGCTGCGCTTGCGTTCATCGATGAGATACAGGCGGACTACCCGAATATCCTCTTTCACCAGTCTGGCGGCTGCTGCGACGGGTCGTCGCCGATGTGCTATCCCACCGACGATTTTCTGGTCGGTGACAACGACATCAAACTTGGGGAGATCGGCGGTGTTCCGGTCTATATCAGCGCCAGCCAGTTCGAAGCCTGGAAGCACACGCAACTGATCATCGATGTCGTGCCCGGCAGGGGCGGGATGTTCTCGCTCGACAATGGCCGGGAAAGGCGCTTCCTGACACGGTCCCGGCTTTTCGGCGGCGGCGAGGCTTGCGCCATTCCCTCCGTCACGCCCGCTTGAGCCGCTGACGGCGGTCAATCAAACAGGCTGGAAACCGATTCTTCCTGGCTGGTGCGGTTGATGGCTTCGCCGATCAGGTTCGCTGTCGTGATGACGCGGATGTTGTGGGCCGACTGGACGTTTGTGGTCGGCTGGATCGAGTCGGTTATCACCAGTTCACGCAACTTCGAGGAGGTGACGCGGGTGACCGCGCCTCCGGACAGCACGCCATGGGTGATGTAGGCGGTCACGCTGGTGGCGCCGTGCTTCAGCAACGCTTCTCCCGCATTGACCAGCGTACCGCCGGAATCGACGATGTCGTCGATCAGAATACAGTCCTTCCCGGTCACGTCGCCGATGACGTTCATGACCTCGGACTCGCCCGGCCGGTCGCGGCGCTTGTCGACGATCGCCAGCAGACAGTCGAGGCGCTTCGCCAGCGAACGCGCGCGCACGACACCGCCCACGTCCGGCGAAACGACCATGACGTTGGAGATGTCGTAGTTGGCCTTGATGTCGCGAGCGAGAATCGGGATCGCGTAGAGATTATCGGTCGGGATGTCGAAAAAGCCCTGGATCTGGCCGGCATGCAGGTCGAGCGTCAGGACGCGATCCGCGCCGGCTTCGGTGATCAGGTTGGCGACCAGCTTGGCCGAGATCGGCGTGCGCGGACCGGGCTTGCGATCCTGGCGGGCGTAGCCGAAGTAGGGCAGGACGGCCGTGATGCGGCGCGCCGAAGACCGACGCATGGCGTCGATCATGATCAGCAGTTCCATGAGATGGTCATTGGCCGGAAACGACGTCGACTGCACAACGAAGACGTCCTCGCCGCGTACGTTCTCTTGTATTTCTACGAAGATTTCCTGGTCCGCAAATCGGCGAACGCTGGCCTTGCCCAAGGGAACATTCAGATAATTGCAAACCGCCTCGGCGAGGTGCCGGTTCGAATTCCCTGCGAAAACCTTCATCTTGGTCCGCCTGTATTCAAAGTGATGCCGCGCTTTTACCCAGCTTGCACTCGAATGCAAGGGGCAAGGCCTGCAAAAACCTAACATTTCTGTAAGGTGAGGGCGCTATCCACCGTGCGTTTGCCGCCAGGAGGAAAACTCCTCCATGGTCTCGTTGGCGATTTTCTGCATCACCGAGGCCGGAACGGCAGTCCAGGGATCACCTGCCTTTAGCGGTGTGCTTTCATTGCCCTGGATGCGGTGTAGGCGCTCGCCATTGCCGTTGAGGACATCCCAGACGTAGGAAACGGTGATCTGCGGCCCATCCTCGAAGGCGGACAGATAGCCCTTCAGTATGTAGTTGGCGCTGGTGTCGGTCGACCCCTTGATCGCGAGGCCCCGGGCGCGCGCCTCGGCGCCAAGCTGGCGCGAGAGCGGTGTGACGGCCTCGACCGGCGCTCCGATAATCGGCAGGAAACGGATGGTATTGCCGTCGACAGCGGCTGGAGCCGGGGGAAGGGAGGCCTGCTGCTGCGGCGCTTGCTCCTCGGTCGCGGGCTGAGCCGGTTGCTCCTCCTGCTGCGCCTGGGTCGACGGCGTTTCCGAAAGACGCCGGTCGGCCTCCTGCTGCTCGTCAGCCTGAGAGGCCTGTGCCGCCGCCGCATCGGCAAGAGGTGCGGACCGGTAAGGGTTGCTGCCGGTGGTGCGAAGCGCATCGGCCTGTTCTTCGAGCGTAGCTGAGCCCGAACCCGAGGGATAGGCCTGGGCCTGCTCGAAACTCTGACCGCCGCCGTGTTGCACCTCGCCCGATGGGGCGGAAAGCGCCTGCTGGCGGGCAGGGGCCCTTGCCATGCGTTCGGTGTCGTCCTGCGTCACCGGAGATGAGTTGAGGGCAGTGGCGTCTTCGCCGACACCGACGCGCGGGATCATCGCGTCGGTGGTGTTGCACGCCGAGATCAAGGCTGAGACAACAGCGAGCGCTGATATCGTTCTGCCAAGTCCCATCGCCCGATCCACCCTTTCTCGTGTCCGAACAGGTCGCCGGGGAGGCGCTAGCGCGTCTCTCCAAGCCATCGGCGGAACTTTAGCGGATCAACGGTTAAGAAAGTCGAGCGAATGCCGCGAAAGCGACCTGGGCGCGTCGGTGGTCGTGAGGTAGGTGTGGCCGAGCGTCATGGCGGTGCCGCTGTCGGAATCCATGACGATCATGTGCACGAACAGCGACATGTTCGGCTCGATTTCCTGCGTATTGCCGACGTGGAACATCTGATGCTCCATCCAGGAGGGCGAAAAACGCGCACCCACGGAATGGCCACAGGCGTTGAAACGATGTCTTGCAAGGCCGCGCTCGTCCATGATCCTGGCGTGCATATCGAAAACGTCGCCGAAGGTGTGCCCGGGCTTCAGGACCGTCTCGACCGCCTCGATGGTCTCGCGGCAGGCGCTGTATAGCTCGCGGTGGCGATGCGAGGGATCGCCCACGACGACGGTGCGCATCATGGCTGCATGATAGTGGGCATAGACGCCGGCCCATTCCAACGTCAGTTGATCGTTGGCGTCGAGCTTGCGCCGCCCCGTCTTGTAGCGGCAAAGCAGTGCGTCGGCGCCGGAGCCGATTGTGAACTCGTTGGCGGGATAGTCGCCGCCGCCGGCAAAGATCGCGCCTTGCATCGCCGCCAGGATCTCGGCCTCATCGGCGTCGGGTGCGATCAGCGCAAGTGCTGCATCGAGCGCATTGTCGGCAAGGGCGGCGGCGCGCTCGACGTAGGCGATCTCCGTCGGGCTCTTGATAAGGCGCAGCCGGCTGACGAGGTAGGATGCGTCCGTGATCTGGCCGAAGGTCGCAAGCTGGCTGTCGAGCAGTCGGGCGATCCGGCCGGTCATGCCGTGCGTGTCGTATTCGACGCCGATGCGCGCGCCGAGCAGGTCCATCTCGACAAGAAGGTTGCGCAGGTCCGCCGTCGGATCGGCGTTCACCCGGTCGACCCAGATGTGGATGTCGTCGAGAACGGAAGTCTGGCGCGCCTGCCTGAGATCGGCCGAGCGGGTGATCAGCGCCATCGTCCCATCGACCTTGACCACCAGCGTCTGGAAAAAGCAGTAGCCGAACGTATCGTAGCCGGTCAGCCAGTACATGCTTTCCTGAGCGAAGATCAGCAGGGCATCGAGCTTCTCTTCCTGCATCTTGGCAAGCACACGGGTGAGACGCTCGCCATACTCGCTGCGTTCGAAGTTGAGTGCCATCAGACTGTTTCCTCGATTGCGATTGCGGAAATCTGCCGGCCGTAATCGGCTTCCTTCGCATGCGTCGTCCGGCGATATGAGAAGAAACGCTCGACGTCGGGATAAGTGCAAAGGCCGAGCCTGTCGGCCGCGACGCCAGCCGCGGTGAGCCGGTCAACCGTCAGCTTCTGCAGGTCGAACATGGCGTGGTCCGGCCGCTGCGAGGCCGCGAAATAGACGTCATAGGCCTGGTCGTAACGCGTAAAGCGCTCGATGAATTCCGGCCCCACCTCGTAACTCGCCTGGCTGATCGACGGGCCGAGGCAGGCCGCGATCGCTTCGCGCCGTGCCCCCAGCCTGATCATCGCCTCGATGGTGTTTTCGAGAACGCCGTAGAGTGCGCCCTTCCAGCCCGCATGCGCCGCGCCGATGACACGGTTTTCGGCGTCCGCAAAGAGGATCGGGCCGCAATCGGCGGCAAGCACCCCGAGCGCGATGCCAGGGGTTGCCGTCACCAATGCGTCGGCCTCCTGCCTCGTACCGTCATAGGCGCCGTCGATCGTGACGACATCGGACGAATGGATCTGATGGGCCGTTGCAAGCCGTTCGAGCGGCAGGTCGAACCAGGCCGCGACGCGCCTGCGATTTTCCAGCACCCGTTCGCGGTCGTCATTGGATCCGAGGCCGACGTTCAGCCCACGATAGATGCCTTCGGAAACTCCGCCGTGGCGCGTGAAATATCCGTGGCGAATTCCTGCCTCCCGTGCGGGGGTGAGCAGCGCGCTTTCGAGGGGATGGGGCAATGGGTTCTCGCTCATCCTGCTTGTATTTTGGGTGAGATGAGGTTGGCGCCACGCGCATGTCGCGAAGCGTTTGGTCGGGGCGGATGTTGGCCCAGACGCGCGCGCTCTGTCAATCCACCGGGCGAAACGGCAGGAGGTCGATGGCGGAGCTCGATACCGCCAGCACCTTGAAGAGCTCGCCCATCTTTCCCTCGCCCGCGCCGGCCAGCCGGTCCACAGCAAGCTGGATGCCGTGCTGCACGTCGGCCTCCCGATCGTGACCGAGCGCGCCGGCCCGCTCCATCAACCCCAGCCCGATCAGAAAGTCGCCCTGGTGGACGCAGCCGTTGATATAGATGCCGGCAGCCCGCGCGGTTTCCGCAAGATGCTGAAAGTCCACATGGCTCGTGAGGTCCGCTTCGCCGGGGTGCGCAAGCGTCGGGTCGTATTCATGCATGCGCACGGCCTGCAAGGTATCGCCGAAGGCAGTCGCCATGTAGCCATAGTCGATGATCAGCGCCGTTCCGCCATGGTTGCCCAGCCGCTCGCAGAGCGCTGTCATCACGGCCTGACGAGCGGGCGCGACCTCGAAGACAGTGCCGAGCGGCAGCTTCTGCGTACCCCCCGGGAGAAGTGCCGGGTCAAGGGTCGCGACGCCAGCGGTGAAGCCCAGCTCGTCGTCGGTGTCCAGGCCTACGACGCGTTCGCGAAAACCGGTCGGAGTGTGAACGAACTGGCGGATCGGGATCGCGTCGAAAAGCTCATTGGCGGCAATCAGGGTGAAGCCAGCGGGTACCGTGTCGAAATCGGTGTGCCAGGAAAGCTTGTCGCCATGGCCGGCAAGCTTTTCCTGCTGAATATCGCGAAGGCGCTCGCTGGTTTCGACCAGGTGGACGGTCAAGGTCTCGTAAAGCGGCGGCGCCAGGCGCGCAATCACGCGCAGCATGTCCGACATCATCGTGCCGCGGCCGGGGCCAATCTCGACGAAGCGGACATTGGCGGGCGTGCCGTGCCGCTGCCAGGCATGCACCATGAAGATGCCGATCATTTCGCCGAAGAGCTGGCTGATTTCCGGCGCGGTGACGAAATCACCGGCGCGGCCGAAGGGCTCGCGCGTGCGGTAGTAACCGTGTTGCGGATCGGCGAGGCACAGCGAAAAATAGTCGGTGACGCTGATCGGCCCGTTGGCCCGGATGATGGTCTTTATTTTTTCCCCAAGCGCCGTCGTCATCGCGTTGCTCCTCAGGTCGCAAGCTTGGCCGCGGCGCGGCGCGCGCGAAAAATTGCCCAAAGTCCGAACAGGGCCATCGGGAACGACAACACCATGCCCATGGTCAGCCAGCCGGTGCCGGCCAGATAGCCGAGCTGGGCATCGGGCTCGCGGAAGAACTCGACAAAAATCCGTGACAGCGCATAGCCGATCACGAAGATGCCGGACACTGTTCCCGGCGTTTTCAGCGCCAGCAGCCGGTGAGTCGCGAACCTGAGCACGAGGAATAGCACGATGCCTTCGAGCCCCGCTTCATAGAGCTGGCTCGGGTGGCGCGCGAAGGGGCCGCCTGTGGGGAATACCATAGCCCAGGGAACGTCGGTGATCCTGCCCCAGAGCTCGCCGTTGACGAAATTGGCAATGCGGCCGAAGAACAGGCCGATAGGCGTAACGGCGGCGACGATATCGAACATTGTCCAGACGGCGAGGCCGTTTCGCCGGGCAAACAAAAGCATCGCAATCGTGGTGCCGATCAGTCCGCCATGGAAGGACATGCCGCCGTTCCAGATCTGAAGTGCGCGCACGGGGTTCTCAATCACCGCCTGCAGATCGTAGAAGAGCACATAGCCGATGCGCCCGCCGAGCACGATGCCGAGCGCCACCCAGACGATGAAGTCGTCGAGTTGCTGGCTGGTCGGCGCCATCGACCGCCCCCAGAGCGACGGATTGGCAAGGAGCCTGCGGGCATAGGCCCAGCCGAGCAAAATGCCCACGACATAAGCGAGACCATACCAATGGATCGCCATCGGGCCGAGCGAAAAGGCGATCGGATCGATCTCGGGGTAGGGTAGGATGGCAAGGAGGCTGGCGGCTGTGTGCAAGGGGGTCGGGTCCGTTTGATGTCGGCGGAAGATGGCGCTGGCCGGCGAAACGGTCAAGTCGATAGTTCGGACGATGCCTGAGATGGTCCCCCTCAAGCCTTTCAAACAGCTTGCATACCGGGGTGCTAGACCTTACCTCCATTCTATCCAGCCGTGGGCGGCGCGAGCTTC
Source organism: Rhizobium sp. RAF56 (assembly GCF_052113965.1). Taxonomy (NCBI): domain Bacteria; kingdom Pseudomonadati; phylum Pseudomonadota; class Alphaproteobacteria; order Hyphomicrobiales; family Rhizobiaceae; genus Rhizobium; species Rhizobium sp. RAF56. Next base: position 137,204 of record NZ_JBFRDU010000008.1, on the reverse strand, counting down.
GTCCCGGACCGACCGACGTACAGGGAGAGCGCTATGACCTCAGGACCGAACCGCATCATGGACGAATTCGCCAAGCTCATGACCGATGCCGCGGGTGCCGCGCAAGGCGTGCGGCGAGAGATCGAGACGGCGTTCAACGCGCAAGCCGAGCGCTGGCTGAACAGCATGGACATCGTCAAACGCGAGGAATTCGAGGCCGTTCGCGAGATGGCGATCAAGGCGCGCGACGAAAACGAAGCGCTGCTCGCCCGGATCGAAGCGCTCGAAGCGCGTCTCGCCGCCAAGGGCAAGTAGACGCTCCGTGCCATTTCGGCGCGTCGCGCGGCACGGCAGTGCCGCGCCTTTTTGAATTTTTTTTATGCCCCTGTGGACACTTCCAAAAAAGCCAATGGCCAGAGTCGGTTATGACTCCCTTCTGAATCAAATTCGGAAGACCTTTCCACAGCGCCTTTCCGCAATTTCGAGGGGAAGGGCTGGCGCCACGCCGATCGCGTTATACACTGATTTTAAATGATGATTCGAAATGGACTTGGTAAGCTCCGGGCATGGTGAGTGCGTTAGTTCTGGCAGCCGTTCGATATCGTCCCAGGTAATTCCGGTAAGGGTGTTCGCGTCTTTTTGTGTTCGGTCACGAGGAAGCTGCATTTACTCCGGTTTAGAAGGTGCTGCATGAGCCTGATGGAAATGGAAGTTGAACGGCAGTCGAACCCGGTCGATACGATCGAATTCGTGGCCTCCCATAACGACTGGTCGTTCGAGCGGTCGGGAGAGGACGAAATCGCCATGACCGTCGAAGGTCGCTGGGCGGATTATCACGTTTCCTTTTCCTGGATGGAGGAGTTCGAGGCGCTGCACATTGCCTGCGCCTTCGATATCAAGGTGCCCGAAATTCGGGTGAACGAGGTCATCAAGCTGCTTTCCCATATCAACGGTCAGGTGCTGATGGGTCATTTCGACCTTTGGCGCCAGGAAGATGTGGTGATATTCCGCCAGTCGCTGCTGCTTTCGGGCGGTGTGGAGCCGACCAATCGTCAGGTGGAGGCGCTGCTTTCCAATGCGCTCGATGCCTGCGAGGCCTATTATCAGGCGTTTCAATTCGTCGTATGGTCCGGTATGGAGGCAAGCAAGGCCATGGAGGCCGTGCTCTTCGAGACCGTAGGCGAGGCGTGAAATGACTGCAGCTTTATCCGGCATGTCGGCCTCCCGGCCGATCGTTCTCGTCGGTGCCGGCAATATGGGCGGCGCGATGCTTGCCGGCTGGCTGAAGAGCGGTATTCCGGGTTCGTCGGTCATCGTCGTCGACCCGGCGCCTTCCGAGAAGATGGCGGCGTTGATCGCGGAATGCGGCGCAACGCATGTGACCAAGCTTGCCTCTGGCACGAAAGCGGGCGTGCTCTTCCTGGCGCTCAAGCCCCAGGTCATGGAAGCCGTGCTTCCTACGGTGAAGGACGCAGTGGGAGCGGACACCGTCGTGGTTTCGGTCGCCGCCGGAAAGACGCTTGCCTTCTTCGAAGCGCAGTTGGGCGAGGCCGCGATGGTCCGCGCCATGCCGAACACGCCGGCGATGATCGGCCGCGGCGTCACCGGCGCCTTCGGCAACGCGGGCGTCAGTGCGGCTCAGCGCGGCCTCGTGCACAGCCTCCTGCAGGTCTCCGGTCCCGTGGAATGGGTTGCGAGCGAAGCTGACATCGATGCCGTCACGGCCGTTTCTGGAAGCGGTCCGGCCTACGTATTCTATCTCGTCGAGTGCATGGCTGAAGCCGGCCGCAAGCTCGGCCTGCCGGCCGACCTTGCCATGCGTCTTGCCCGCGAGACCGTGTCGGGTGCCGGCGAACTCCTGCATCAATCCTCCGACGAGGCGTCGCGGCTGCGTCAGAACGTGACGTCGCCGGGCGGCACGACGGCTGCCGCCCTTTCCGTGCTGATGGCCGAAAACGGCATGCAGCCGCTGTTCGACGAGGCGATTGCCGCAGCGCGCAAGCGCGCCGAGGAACTGGCCGGCTAATCGCTTAAAGAGGGAACCCATGGCGGATGAAATCACCTATGTCGACTTTGAACGGGTCGACATCCGCGTCGGCACGATCGTCGAGGCCGAGCCGTTTCCCGAGGCGCGCAAGCCTGCCATCAAGCTGAAGATCGATTTCGGGCCGGAGATCGGCGTCAAGAAATCCTCCGCCCAAATCACCGCGCACTACGCGCCGGAACGGCTGGTCGGACGCCAGGTGCTCGGCGTCGTCAACTTCCCGCCACGCCAGATCGGCCCCTACCGCTCAGAAGTCCTGACACTCGGCTTCGAGGACGAAGCTGGAGCCATCGTGCTTGCGGCGGCTGAACGGCCGGTGCCGAATGGCAGAAAGCTGATGTAGTTACTTATCCTGCCGTTCGGTGCGGGCCATACAGCCGTCTCAAGGTCGTCAGCAGTTATCTAATTCCCAATATTCGAAGCCGTCGGCTTCGCCTTTGATTGCAATTCGCTTCTTGATAAAGGTAGCACTTGGTGCTATATATTCATGTCGGAACGCATATTCAAAACCGCCTGGTTTGCGAAAGCGGCAATGAAGGCTCGCATTGCGGATAGAGCGCTTTGCACCGCGATTGAACAAGCCGCGCGTGGCCAGGTGGATGATCTCGGCGGGGGCGTCTTCAAGAAACGCCTGAACGATAACATGTATCGATCCATCATCCTGGCAAAGGCCGGTGAATTCTGGGTGTTCACCTATCTCTTCGCAAAAAAGGATAGAGCGAATATCGACGATGATGAATTGCAGGCATTCCGAAGGCTGGCTGACCTTTATCGACGAAAGACGAAAGCCGATCTGGAAGCCGAAATCAAAGTCGGCGCGCTAGTGGAGATTTGCAATGGCAACAAAGCGCAGGTTTAAGAGTGACGCGTTTGAAGCGATTCATAGCGCTGTGGAAGGCATGCATGCAGCCGGCACCATCGATAAGGAAACGATGCGGTCTTTTGACGAGAATTGCCTTTCCGTGCCCATGGAGCTCTCTCCGATCGAGATCAAGGCACTTCGGGAAAGCAACCACGTGAGCCAGCCGGTCTTCGCGCGCTATCTGAACACCAGCGAGTCCACGGTTCAGAAATGGGAAACCGGTGCCAAGCGTCCCAGCGGGCCTGCGTTGAAGCTTCTTTCTCTCGTCCGGAAGCATGGTTTGCAGATGTTGCGCGAGGTTAGCTGAGCTACATCAATGAATATCCCGCGATAGGGCGTCCGTGAGCGAGAACTCCAAGAACTCCGCTTCGAAGCCTTGACGTTGTGGCGAGCAGAAAGCCGGACCTACGGACACTTCCTCGTATGCCGGATTAAAATAGGCAAGGCGCGCCATGCGCCATTCGGCCATCCGGTCGGTACGGTACTGGATGAACAGCGCATCGCCGTTGCGGGTGACGCGGACCGACATGCGTTCGAAATCGTGATCGAGACGGAATGCCGACCAGTCGGAATGGCCGGTCGTGACGACGACGCTGAAATGCCTGGCGCCGTCGGTATATTCTATTCCGCATTTCATCCAATGCGTGGCGTCGTGGCGGACCATCAGCCCGGCCTGATCGTAGAGTTCGCTGTAGTGGCCGATAAACGTCACTTCCGCAGTGAAATCGCCGCGCCGGCGCTTCGAAAGGAAATGGCCGTTGTCCCGGTGAAAGCCGTAGTAGGTGCCTTGCCAGAAATCGGTCTTGTCGCCTGAGGCAACCACGAGGCTGCCGCCGCGTGTCTCGGTACGGGCAGGCGGGTTCAGCCAGGTCATGTCTGCGGCATCGATCGCCATCGTGCGGGCTCCTTATGCGGGGATACGGATGGTAGCCCTGAGGCCTCCGAGCGGACTGTCTCCGAGCGTGACGTTGCCGCCGTGGCTGCGGGCGATGTCGCGGGCGATGGCAAGGCCAAGGCCAGTGCCGGAATTGTCGAGATTGCGCGCCTCGTCGAGCCGGAAGAACGGTTTGAAGACGTCCTCGCGCGCCTGCGAGGGAATGCCCGGCCCATCATCGTCGAAGACCAGCGTCAGCCATTTGGCGCTGTGTTTCGCTTCGACGCGAAGCGTATCGGCATAGCGGCGCGCGTTGGTCGCGAGATTCGCGACGAGACGGGTAAAGGCGTTCGGGCGCACCGAGATCTCGTCTTCGCCCTCGATCGCAAAGGTGATCTTTTTATCGTGCAGCAGGAAGTCGGCCTCGATCTTCTCGAGCACGTCGCTGAGCTTCAGCGTGCCGACATCCTCTTCCGCTTCGCCCCGGGCAAAGGCGATATAGCCTTCCAGCATACTCTGCATGTCCTCGACGTCCTCGTTGAGGCCCTGCAGATCCGGACGCTCGCCCGCGAGCGCGAGCTGTAGCTTGAAGCGGGTCAAGACCGTGCGCAGGTCGTGGCTGACGCCGCTCAGCATCGCGGTGCGCTGTTCGATCTGCCGCTCGATGCGCTCGCGCATGAGGATGAAGGCGAGGCCTGCACGACGCACCTCGTCGGCGCCGCGCGGCGAAAAATGGTCCGGCTTCTGGCCCTTGCCGAAGTTCTCCGCCGCGTGCGCCAGGGAGAGGATTGGCCGTATCTGGCCGCGCAGGAAAAGCACCGAAATGCCGATGAGCACGAGCGATGTGCCGACCATCCAGAGAATGAAGATGTGGGTGTTCGACGCGTAGGTCTGGCTGCGCCGCGCCAACACGCGCAGCACCTTGTCCGGCAGCTTGATGCGGATCTCCACCAGCTGGGAATCGCCGAGCGTATCGATCCAGAAAGGATGGTCGATCTGATCCCGGATCTCGTCGCTCAAGATCCCGTCGAGAATCGAGAAGAAAGGCTTTTCTCGCGGCGGCGGGAGTTCGCCTCCAGGCTCGATCGAGATCGTCAGGTCGAGTTTTTCGTGCGCGATCCGGGTGATATCCGTGTAGTCGGCATCCTGGGGATAGGTTTCGATGACCGAGATGATGGCGGCGATATCGCGCGTCACGCCCATAGAGAGGCGCTGCGTGACCATTTGCCAGTGGCGCTCCATGAAGACGGTCGCCACCACCGCCTGCAACAGGACCATTGGGATGATGATGATCAGCAGCGAGCGGGCATAGAGGCCCGTCGGCAGTTGCCGGCGCAGCCAGCGAATGAACCAGCGCAATCCCGAGGATGGCGAATGGTCGTGCTCGCGCCTGATCGTATCGAATGCCGCCATGGTGCCGTCGGTCCTATCTAGTCGATGCTCAGCCGATAACCGATGCCGCGCACGGTCTGCAGCCAGACCGGATTGGCCGGGTCGTCCTCGATCTTGCGGCGCAGCCGGTTGATCTGAACGTCGATGGTGCGCTCGCCGACGTCCGCCTCGTCGCCGATCAGTTCGTGGCGGGCGATCGTGTCGCCGGCGCGCTTGGCGAACAGCAGCATGATCTCCTGCTCGCGGTCGGTCAGGCGGATAAGCTCCGAAGCCTTCTTCAGTTCCTTGCGGGTGAGCGAGAAGGTGTAGGGGCCGAACATGACCTGCTCGATCTTCGGCGCGTCGGCGGGCGTGTTGCGCCTGAGGATGTTGTTGATGCGCAGCACCAGTTCGCGCGGATCGAAGGGTTTCGAGAGATAGTCGTCGGCGCCTGCTTCCAGCCCGGCAATGCGCGAATCCGCCTCCGCCAGCGCCGTCAGCATGATGATCGGGACGTTCTTTATGGCGCGCAACGCCTCCGTCAGCGAGATGCCGGATTCGCCGGGCATCATCACGTCCATGATGATCAGGTCGAAATCGAGCCCGGCCAGCTTGCGACGGGCTTCGGCGCCGTCGGCGGCGACAGTCACCCGAAATCCCTTCTCCATCAGGTAGCGATTAAGCAGCGCGCGAATGCGCGTATCGTCGTCGACCACGAGCAGATGGGCGGCATCGTCGGAAATCGCTGTCTTCGTCGTCATCAGCCCGTCTCGCTTCTGTATCTGTCCTGCATGCCTCGCAGAAACTTCTTCACGCCCTCGCGCACCTCGCTAGAGGCATCGGCGAAAGCGCTTTCGATGCGGCGCGACTGCGGTTCCGCCAGCGCCAACGCCAGCTCACGGCCCGCCTTGGTCGGATAGAGCTTGCGCTGCCGGCGGTCCTCTGGACCCGCCACCTGTCGAATATAGCCTGAATCGATCAATTGTTTGAGGACCCGCGCCAGGCTCTGTTTGGTGATCCGCAGCGTATCCAAGAGATCGGCGACCGTCATGCCGGGCTCGCGGTTGACGAAGTGCACGACGCGATGGTGAGCACGGCCGAAGCCGCTCTTCAGCAGAATGGCGTCCGGGTCCGAAACGAAGTCGCGATAGGCGAAAAACAGAAGCTCGATGATCTCGAAATCGATGGTTTCCGTATTTCCCAGCGGCGTGGCGAGCGGCTCCGGTTTGGCTGCCTTCTGGCTCGTCTGTCGTGGCACTCGGCATTCCTTTCAACGTTTCAGGCGGTCAGGACATTCTCGCAGAATATGTCAGTTTTGTTGACGTAAATTTGCGTCATCTGCAATTCCTCTGAGGACACGACCTCGACGCAATCACACGTCTTTGTCTTCCGTAGCAGCGGATAGAGCCGAATTGGAGACAACAATCAACCATCGGCGCGGAACCGCTAGTGAGGAAGGGCAACGGCGCTCCATCGAGCCTGCGGTGGCTTGCCTTATCTGGGATTGGCGACAGCATCTCAGCCGATGCTTGCGGAAGTCGCGTGCCGCAAGGCGCCAGAAGAGCGCCGGCAATGATAACGCGTCGGATGGCCGCGAACCGCCCATCCGACGCTTGTAGCAAAATGACCTATCGCGAGCGGTTCATTACCGCCCCGACGATTGCCGAGAGAACGCCACCGCCAACGAGGCCGCCGATGCCATTGGCAACGATTGCGCTCAAACCGGCTTCCCCGCCGACCATGTTGAGAATGATCCCGCCGCCGATGCCGCCGATGGCGCCTGCGATGGTTCTGGCCACCACGCTGATGGCTTCCTGCTTTAGAACTGCGCTAACGGCATTGCCGCCGACTGCGCCTGCGATCAGCTGAGTGATGATCGGCATCAGAGCTTCCATGAGGTCCCCTCCATGTTCAGGCGACTGGGCCCGCGCTCGGCCTGAGGCGGATACCCCCTAGAGAATCGCCATCTGCATGGAAAAGCTAGCATAAATTCCTGAGATTGAACACCAACGGCAACCCATGCGAGAGATTTTGACCTGCAAGGTCGTGTCTCTTGTTCGACGAGGCGAGAACAAAGCTACGGCGCAGTTGCCCGCGCCGCACCATGGTGGTCGGCTCCTTTTCGGGGATCATCGCCCGCCTTCGTCAGCCGCCGTCGTTCACGTCCGCCTCCTCAGCGATAGACGTAGACGATGCGGCGGGAGCCGGGGTCCACGAGCACGGGCTGATCGTTGACGCGGGCATAGCTGTAGCGATAGTCGGGGATCGCCCGCACGGTCACGGTATCAGGAAGACCTGCGCCCACGACGACGTCACCGTTCAAGCGCACCGTGTCCCCAGGATTTTCATCGATATAGGTGCGCACAGTCTCAGGCGGGACGATCGTCTCCACCTTTCCGACCCGGCCGATCAATTCATCGTCCGGGCTTGGCTGAACGGGCGGAAGGACAACGGCGCCGGTCGTGTTTTGATCCATCTCCTCGTCGGTGACGATGGGAATACCGAGCGCTGCGCCATGCTCTTCGACAACCACCGGGCTGCCGTTCTGATCAACACTCAGATATTGCGCATATGCCCAGCCGCGAATGCCGCTCTGGTCGAGCTGCACGCGGCACCAGCGGCTGTTTCTGATGCAGCCGTCGATGATGGCCTGCGAACCCCGCGTGGCGATGCCGACGATGGGATATTGCTGACCGGGGCCGGTGCGCACCTGGAGGTCGGTGACAGTCGTGGCCGACATCTCGGCTTGCGCAAGGCCGGCACTCGCCGCGATCAGCATACCGGTCAAAAGCATGCTTTTCTTGAGGGACATGGAATTCTCCTAGGCTGTCGATGGATCGATGGCCGGGAAACGCCGCGAAAGGCAGGGATGTTCCCTCGGTTGCGGGCGCGAAGTTCTGGTTCTATCTGCATCTATTTGAATTTCAATATGAAATCTAAATCTTGAAAAAGAGGCTGCCTTGAGCTGGCTTTGATACTATACCGGCACCAGACATTTAAACTCATGAGGCGATCATGGCCATGCTTCAGGCCGGCATCATTCCGGTCACACCCTTCCAGCAGAATTGCACCATCCTGTTCGATCCCGATACCAAGCAGGGCGTCATCGTCGATCCCGGTGGCGACGTCGAGGTCATTCTGGAGACGGTTCGCGAAAACGAGATCACGCTTCAGGAGATTTGGCTGACGCATGGGCATATCGACCACGCCGGCGGTGCCAGCGAACTGCGCGACAACCTCGGCATCAAGGTGATCGGCCCGCATGAGGATGACCTGCCGCTGCTACAGCTCATCGAGCAAAGGGGGCAGGGCTTCCAAATTCCCGGCGTTCGCAATGTCACGCCGGACCGCTTCCTGAAGGAGGGCGACAAGCTCTCCTTCGGCGAGCACGAATTCGAGGTCTACCACTGCCCCGGCCATTCGCCGGGCCATGTGATCTTCTTCAACCGCAGCCAGAACTTCGCACATCTCGGCGATGTCCTGTTCCACGGGTCGATCGGGCGCACGGACCTGCCGGGCGGCAATCATCAGCAGCTGCTCGACTCCATCCGTGACAAGGTGCTGCCGCTCGGAGACGACGTCGGCTTCATTTGCGGCCATGGGCCGGGCAGCCAGATCGGCGAGGAACGCCGGACCAATCCGTTCCTGCGCGGGCTTTGAGCGTTAAATGCAAAACGCCGCCCATGAGGGCGGCGTTCTCGTAATCATCAGAGCGGACGTCAGCCGGCCGTGCAGAAATGGCGCATGCCGTCATAGCCGACATAGGTGCCGCTTCGGCCGTCGAACGAGCGGTAGCGATCGTAGCAATAGCGCTGCCATTCCGGCGACCACGGACGCAGGTCGTAACCCGGCTGATAGTAGGCTTCGCGCGGTGCGGCATAGACCGGCGCGCGATAGTAACGCCGCGGCGGAGGCGCGTATTCGGGCTCGGCGTAGTAGGGTGCCGGTTCGACGTACCTTGGCTGGCTGGCGATGGCGGAACCCACGATCAGACCAGTGGCTAGACCGGCAGCGCCGGCGACCCAGCCGTCACTATTGTTGTGGTAGTGGTGCCAATGATCGTCCGCAAAGGCTGCCGAGATCGACGTCAGCGTCAACGCAGCGGCTGCGGCGGAGACTAGGATGGATTTTCCGAAACTGTTCATAGTGCTGTCCTCGTGAAAAGTCGGTACCCGATGCGTAGAGCGTCATTTGCCGTCGAGAAAACGCCCTAGCAACGTCAAGCCGCTGCGTGTTCGAGCCCTGAATCAATGCTGATCTGAGGCGTTATGCAGTAGGCTTTCATTGCGTCAATCTAGTGGCTCGATGCTGAATGCAGGCTGAATGTGAGGGGACAGCCAGAAACGACAAAACCCGGCATTCCTGCCGGGTTCGTATGCCTAGACTCTTGACGTTATAAAGCGCCACAGTCGTCCCCAACGCGTATGGGACGCTTCAACGCTGCCCGCAATTTCGTCGCTAGATCGGTCCCGATCCAACGATATGCGTTAGCCGGAAATCTGCAGGTTGACTGCTTTCGGCCCTTTGCCGCGGCGATCCGGCTCGGTATCGAAGCTCACCTTCTGGTTTTCTGAAAGTCCTGCCAAGCCAGAGGCTTGTACGGCGGAAATGTGCACGAAAATGTCCGCGCCACCCTTGTCCGGCTTGATGAAGCCGAAGCCCTTATCGGTATTGAAGAATTTTACAGTCCCAGTCTCGGCCATGCGTCAGGTCCTTTTCTCTCTGCCCGCCATCCACACGGGCAGCATTGCAGTATTGCCCAGGAAGGGCGCTGGCAGGCAGTTCTCGAAATTTGAGGAAAAGGTCCCATCCGCCAAGGCTGCAATCGCGACGCGACGGCTGCGCATCTGCTCCTTAACCCGGCTGACCGGAATATTTGCGTTCCCGGCACGCATATTTTTATAAGGACTTCCCATGCTCGTAAATTGCCCGAACAGCCCGTAGACTGCTGTGTTTATTAAAACTTGGCAAGCAAAAGTTTTTTGCAGAAGCGCAAAAGTCCGCGGGCGAAACCGCCCGAGCGGACCTAAAACGAAAATTTCTCACATTTTGTGTGGCCGGATAACCGATTTTGTATTGTCTACGATGTAATTTCCGTGAATTTGTCCCAAATGTCAGGTCGGAATTAGATTTCAGTCCGGATTAAAAAAATCCTTAATACACTGTGCGAGATCCTGCCATTTTCGCCGAAATTATTGTCCGATAACGGGAATCAGGACGTTGCGGCGGTGCGACGGCGTGCCAGCTCTGGAAGAACCTCGACCACCAGCATTGCCGAAAACATCAGCGCACAGCCGATGTAGCCGAGCGGCGAGATCGTCTCCCCGAGCAGGAGAGCGCCGAGCGCCGCGCCGAAAAGCGCCTCCGACGACAGGAAGATCGCGGCCTGCGACGACGTCGTGTAGCGCTGGCCGATAACCTGCAGCGCAAAAGCGAGCCCTGAGGAGAAGATGCCGACATAAAGGATTTCGCCGAGTGCCGCCCTGATGACGTCGAGGCTGATCGGTTCGCGTACGATCGCAAAGGCGAGGCCGCCCGCGGCCGTGACCGCAAACTGCGTTGCCGAGAGACCGAGCGGACGGTCCGTCTCCTTGACCGCGATGCCGGCAAGCGTGATCTGGATTGCCCAGAAGACGGCGCAGACGACGGTCAGCATGTCGCCGACCGAAAGTCCGGAAAGCGCGCCGCCCGAGAGAAGATAGATGCCGGTCAGAGCCATCAGGGCCGCCGGCCAAATGATCCAATGCGGCGGCTTGCGAAGGAAGATGACGGCGATCAGCGGCACAAAGACGACATAGAGACCGGTGATGAAGCTCGAATTGGTAACCGTCGTGGTCTGAAGCCCGATCTGCTGGGTGGCAGCGCCACCGAACAGGGCAAGCCCGACCAGGATGAAGGCGCGCATATGCTTTGGCTTCAGCGGGGCCGCTGCCTTGCGAGCTTCCAGCCAGGCGAAGGGGAGGACGACGACGGTGGCGACGACGAAACGGAGCCCGATGAACCAGAATGGGCCGATCGAGTGCATGGCGGTCGATTGCGCGACAAAGCCGCCGCCCCAGATGGCAGCGGCAAGCAACAGAAGTAGATTCGCCTGAACGCGCGTCATTTTGACCCTGATGTCGGAGGATATTTGCCGGAGCGTTAGCAGTTGACGCTTTCCGGGGCAAGTCCGACCGCGGCAAAGCGGTACGCCTTGAGCTCAAAAAGCCGCGCGGCAACGGCCGCCATTCAGTCGCCGGGGGAGGCGCGCGAAACGCGCAGGAGCGCGCCGTCGTCCTCGTCGGTGGTGATCAACAGCGCGCCATCAGGCGCGACTACAACGTCGCGCAGCCGGCCGAACTCACCGTCGAACATCCGTTCCCGCTCCGTGATCTTGCCGTCCGTTCCGCGCGAGAGACGGGAAACGAGTGCGAACTTCAGCGCCGTCACGATGAAGTCGCCGTTCCATTCGGGAAACATCCTGCCGCGATAGACGGCAATCGCTCCAGGGGCGATGGAAGGGTCCCAATAGAAGAGCGGTTGTTCCATGCCTTTCTTGGCAGTGCCGACGCCTATCTCGGCGCCGGAATAGTCGCGCCCATAGGTGATGACCGGCCAGCCGTAGTTCTTGCCTGCCTCTGGGGCATTGATTTCATCGCCGCCGCGTGCGCCGTGCTCAGCGGTGTAGAGGCGGCCGTCCGCCGCATCGAAGGCGATGCCTTGCGGGTTACGGTGCCCCTTGGACCAGATCTCCGGCAGGGCCTTAACGCCGTCCGCGAAAGGGTTGTCGGCCGGGATGCTGCCGTCGGCGTTGATATGGATGATCGAACCGGCGTCGTCGTGAAAATCCTGTGCGCGGTTCATCTCGTAGCGGTCGCCGAGGCTGACGAACAGACTGCCGTCGCGAGCAATGGCGATGCGCGAGCCGAACTGCAGCGCGCCCGTCGAAAGGCGATGCATCAGGAAGATCCGCCTGACATCGGAAAGCTTTGTTTCCTCCGACGACAGCACCGCGCGAAATACCGCCGTCCCAAACCCGCCCTTGCCGGCAATGCTGGCGGTGAAATAGAGCGTGCGGCTAGCAGCGAAGCCGGGGTCGAGTTCGACGTCGAGGAGGCCACCCTGGCCGCGAGCGGCAATCGGCGGGAGACCGGCAATCGGTGGCGATATCTTGCCGTCTCGAACGAGGCGCATACGCCCCGGCCGCTCGGTTACCAGATAGCCGCCGTCGGGCAGCACTGCAACGGCCCAGGGATGCTCGAGACCGCTGGCGATCGTCTCGACCTTGACCGTGACATCCTGCGTCTTGACTGTCGTTGGCGCTTCGGACGCAGCCGCCTCGGCGGCTATCGCGAGCCCCATCGCAAAACCCAGAAAGTGTCCTGTCACGCGCGTGTAGAGCAAGATAGGCTCCGTTTCTGATCTCCCCGACAAGCTGGGAGAACGGTCGGCGGATTCAAGCCGTGCCGGGGCTGGGTCACACCATTGTGTTGCCGGTCTTGCTTCAAATGGCCCGTGAAGCCTTGCTAATCTGTGTCACCGTGACGCCTTTTCCCTTGAAACGTCGGCCCACATTCGACATAGACCTTAGCGCAGAAATCTGGTCCGCAGGCTTTCTGCCCATTTCAACCGAACAGGACCGATCACCATGGCCTTCCTTGCCGACGCTCTTTCCCGTGTAAAGCCTTCTGCCACCATCGCCGTTTCCCAGAAAGCACGCGAACTGAAAGCAAAAGGACGCGATGTGATCGGCCTCGGCGCCGGTGAGCCCGATTTCGATACGCCTGACAACGTCAAGAAGGCCGCCATCGACGCGATCAATCGCGGCGAGACGAAGTACACGCCGGTCGCCGGCATTCCGGAACTGCGCAAGGCGATTGCCGCCAAGTTCAAGCGCGAGAACAATCTGGAGTACGCGCCGGAGCAGACGATCGTCGGCACGGGCGGAAAGCAGATTCTTTTCAACGCCTTCATGGCGACCCTCAATCCAGGCGATGAAGTCGTCATCCCGACACCTTACTGGGTCTCCTATCCGGAAATGGTGGCGCTGTGCGGCGGCACGCCGGTCTTTGTGGCCACGACGCAGGCAAACAACTTCAAGCTCAAGCCCGAAGACCTCGATAAGGCCATCACGCCGAAGACGAAGTGGTTGGTCTTCAATTCGCCGTCCAACCCGTCGGGTGCGGCCTACAGCCACGACGAACTGAAGGCGCTGACCGATGTGCTCGTCCGGCACCCGCATGTCTGGGTGCTGACCGACGACATGTACGAACACCTGACCTATGGCGACTTCAAGTTCGCGACACCGGTGGAAGTCGAGCCCAAGCTCTATGACCGCACGCTAACGATGAACGGCGTATCCAAGGCCTACGCCATGACCGGCTGGCGCATCGGCTATGCTGCCGGCCCCTTGCCGCTGATCAAGGCGATGGACATGATTCAGGGCCAGCAGACCTCCGGTGCGACCTCGATCGCCCAGTGGGCTGCAGTGGAAGCGCTGAACGGCCCGCAGGATTTCGTCGCCAAGAACAAGGCGATCTTCCAGGGCCGTCGCGACCTAATCGTCTCGATGCTCAACCAGGCCAAGGGCATTTCTTGCCCGTCGCCGGAGGGCGCCTTCTACGTCTATCCGTCCTGCGCCGGCCTGATCGGCAAGACCGCGCCGTCCGGCAAGGTCATCGAGACCGACGAGGATTTCGTCTCCGAGCTTCTGGACGCCGAAGGCGTGGCCGTCGTCCACGGCTCGGCCTTCGGTCTCGGCCCGAACTTCCGCATCTCCTACGCCACGTCAGAGGAACTGCTCGAAGAGGCAGGCCGTCGCATCCAGCGCTTCTGCGCCGCCTGCAAGTAAGTGGATCGAGCCCACGGATTGAAGGCCCGCCAGCGATGGCGGGCCTTTTGCGTTTAGGAATGGCGTCGGGCCCGTCGTTGACGATGTGGCCGCATGTAGCTACATTTAACGCATGAAAACCGTATCGATCCGAGACGCGAAGAACCGCCTGACCGAACTTGCCCGTGAGGTCGAGAGCGGAGAGGTTGTCGTCGTGACGCGAAACGGCAAACCCGTTTTCGATCTCGTGCCGCACCGCAAGCGCGGGGGGATCGATCTGGAGGCGGGGCAAGCCTATCTTCGGTCAAAAGGGATCACCAATCCCGTTCCCTTCATCGCTGATGACTTCGACGATCCTCTTCCCGAGGACTTTCTGTTGAGGCCGCTTCCGGAGTGATGAGGCTTCTGCTCGATACTCACATCGTTCTGGCGATCTTACGCAAGGATGTCGCGCAGCGCTTTCCTGATGTTGCGCAACTGCTGGCAGACGACGAGACGGAAGCCTTTGTGAGCGTGGCAAGTCTTTGGGAAACGGCGATCAAGACTCGGCTGGGGAAACTCGATCCGGGCATGCCGCTTGAGGACATGGCGCAATCGCTCGAAGCAGCGGAGTTGTCGTTTTTGCAAATTGAGTTGCGTCATGTTCTGGCCGCTGCCGACCCTGAGCCCGAGACGCGCGACCCCTTTGATCGGTTGCTGCTTGCTCAGTGTCAGATCGAAGGATTGCGGCTCGTCACAATCGACAGGGCGCTGGAAAATCACCCCATGGCGCTGCAATTTTGAGTTCGGATCGCCTTCGCGTCCCGCTTCAACGCCTTCCTGTTTCGATTCCGCTTTACCGCTCAACCTCTTGGAATCGGATTCAAAGTCCGAGCGCCGTCAGCATGATGAAGGTGGCGAAGAGGATGAAATGCGTCATGCCTTCGATGGCGTTGGTCTCGCCGTCGTTGAGGTTGATCGCGGCGGCGACCAGGGTGATGGCGACCATCACTGTCTGGACCGGCGACATCGCCATGATGAAGGGCTGGCCGGTATAGAGCGCGATCGCCTCCATGACCGGCACCGTCAGAATGACGGTCGAGAGCGAAGCGCCCATGGCAATGTTGACCGTTGCCTGCATTCGGTTGCGCAGCCCGGCGCGTAACGCGGTCAGGATCTCCGGCGCTGCCGAGATCGCGGCAACGACGAAAGCGGCGACGGCCGGCGGGGTGCCGCTGCCGCTGAGGCCTGTCGACATGAAGGCGGACATGAACTCGGCAAGGACGCCGATCAGCACGACGCCGACCAGAATGGTCGCGACGGACGCCCACGTCGACTCGTCGCCATGCCCGTCCTCGGCGTCCTGCTTCTTCCTCTCGACGCGGGGATAGCTGTAGCTGAAGAAATAACTGTGCTGGCCGACCTGCATGCGCAGGAACAGCGCATAAAGCGCGATCATCGCGCAGATGGTGAAGACGGAATAGTAGTGCCACTTCGCGTCGGGAATGAATTCCGGGACGATCATCGAGATGCCCATGGCGGTCAGGATCATCACGCCGTAGGTCCTGCTGGAATCGTCGTTATAGGGCTGTTCGCCGTGCTTTAGGCCTCCGAGCAGAGCCGCAAGGCCGAGGATGCCGTTGATGTCGAGCATCACTGCGGAATAGATCGTGTCGCGCACCAGCGTCGGCGAGCTTTCCCCGCTCATGAGGATAGCGAGGATGATGACCTCGACGACGACGGCCGACAGCGTCAGGATCATGGTTCCGTAGGGGTCGCCGACCTTGACGGCAAGGATTTCGGCGTGGTGAGCAACCCGGATGGAAACGAGCACGATTGTGACGATGAGCGCCGTGGCGGCGATGAGCGCCGGCAGACGTCCCCCCTCCAGCGCGGCATGTTCGCCTGTGTAAGCGACGATTGCCACGACCAGCGCGAGAAGAAGAAATCTTTCCTCCCTCAGGATCGACGATATCCGCACCAGCTCTCTCTCTCATCTCGATTCATCATGACACTCTAAGGCAATGATTTCTCACATCAAGTGTCGATGACGCATTGGAGAGGTCTCGCGAAATTTGCAGTCGCGCGCTTTTGATGGAATACTGCGGCTATCGCCTGCCGGTGCCACCTGCGGCCTGCCGGATCTCTTCACGCAAAAAGGGCGATCACACCGGACCCTTCCGGAACGCGCGGCCTTGGGAAGAAGAGGAGGCAGATAAATGGTCAAGGTCACTTACGAAGTGGTGCCGCACGACGGCGGCTGGGCGTATCGATTCGCCGGTGTTTATTCCGAAGCGTTTCCAACGCATGCCGAGGCGGTGGAGGCCGCCCGTATCGTTGCCGCCGAACAGCAGGTAGGCGGCGACTCGGCCGAGATCAGCTACCAGGACGAAAAAGGCAAGTGGCACGAGGAATACACCGATGGGGGTGACCGGCCCGAGACCGAGGTCATAGACGGCCAGATGCGCGTCCCGCCAGCCGATACCGCGCCCCGCGCTTGAGTTTGCCGCAACCCGCTGGAGTAACGGCGGCTACGCCAGTCGCCTCCCTCGGGCGAACAACGCCCCGCGACCGTGACGATTGCTCGGCTCGATGCCACTCAGCCGAAGACCCGGCTGAACGCGAAGAGGGCGGCCATGACAATGATGATCGCTCCCGTGAAGAGCACCAGGCGGTCAGCAAACAGGCGGCGCATTGAGATCTCCTCAAAACAGATCCAGCATTTTACGATACGGCAAGGCGTCTGGATCAGACGAAACTATAGCGTTCGGAATGGTATTTCGACATCGGTACGCCGAGTTCCTCGAGCGCATTCTCGATCGAATCCATCATCACATCGGGTCCGCAGATAAAATATTCGTGGCTGGCATAGGGCGGGGGCAGGTGACGCCGGAACACTTCGGCGTCGACATAGCCGCGCTCTCCCGTCCAGTCCGCCGGCGGCTGCGACAGCACGTGGACGAGGGTGAGATCCAGCCGTGATTTCATCGCCTCCAGTTCCTCGCGAAACGTGATCGAGTCCCAGTCCTTGCTGCCGTAGAGGAGCACGACGGGCCGCCGGTCGCCCCGGTCGGCGAGCGTGCGGATCATGCTCATCATCGGGGTGATGCCGACGCCGCCGGCGATCAGCACATGCATGTCGGCCGGATTGCCGATGGTGAAGGCGCCGTAGGGGCCGTCGAGGTAGACGCGCTGGCCGACGGGTTGATGCCGCTGGTGAAGTCGCCGAGTTTGCGGATCGACATTTCGACCCGGCCGCCCTGTGCCTCGGCACTGGAGGAGAAGGAGAACGGGTGACCCGTGATCCTGAAAGGGCTGTTGCGGACCGTGAGCCAGCCGAACTGGCCGGGACGGAACCGGAAGCCCGCATGGCCGACCGGGTCCATCGCCAGCGTAAAGGTGTCGCCGCGCTCCTGCCTGAGTTCCGCGACACGGTAGGGCCGCCGCAGCATGAAAAGCGGCTTGACGATGCGCACATGGAGCAGCAGCGCGATCCAGAATAGCGTCAGCGCAAGCCACAGTGCGCGCTTCCAGGGGTCGACCAGATAGACGCCCCATCCGACCATGTGAGCGAGACCCGCCGTCACCGCGACAACGGCAAGGACGATATGGCTGATATGCCAAGTTTCGTAGCTGATCCTCAGCTTCACCCGCCAGAGCGCCATGACGACGATGGCGATCAGCGAATAGGTGGAGATCGCGGCGAAGCGCGCCCGCCACGGCGCGGTGAACGAATTGAGCAGCGCCAGCAGCTCCGGCCGTACGGCAAACAGGATCAACGGGTGGGCGATCACCAGGGCGACCGCGATCAGCGAGATCTTGCGGTGGAAGTGATAGATCACGTCCTCGCCCCAGGGCTCCGTGACGTAGCGGAAGCGGGCGGTGAGGCCGAATTGGAGGCCCATCATCGACAAGCCGGCGTAGCCGAGGGCGGCGGAGAACTCGGTCCAGAAATCGCGCGCCGGCGGCGTGGGGCCGGCAAGCAGGATGAACAGGGGCGCGAGGATGAAGAGCAGGTAGAGAATGATCCAGATGGTGCTGCGCGCGGCGTAACTCATCGCCCCCCCTCCAGAGAACCCAACGCCGCTGCTTCGCCTCAATCGTCCAGACGCCCCATCGCTTGCGATGTCAAACCGTCAAGAAGAGAGATACGTCCCGGCCTCCGA
The DNA here is from genome assembly GCF_052113965.1 of Rhizobium sp. RAF56. NCBI lineage: Bacteria > Pseudomonadati > Pseudomonadota > Alphaproteobacteria > Hyphomicrobiales > Rhizobiaceae > Rhizobium > Rhizobium sp. RAF56. The sequence continues at coordinate 119,120 of NZ_JBFRDU010000008.1, read as the reverse complement.
CGGAACTTTCGTCTGGAGCGACGACAGATGCAATTGCTTTTTGAGCGGACTAGCTGCGTGACTTCGCGCCTGATCATGCGGGCTCTACGATGCAAAGGACAAAGTCGGAGGCCGCGGGCGAAATCGTGCTCCTCAAATGAAGACCCCGCCGGTGGCGGGGTCCGAGGTGCTCGCTTGGGCGGCGAGGCCCTACGCCGCTACCGTTTCCAGCGTCGGATAGTCGGCATAGCCGTGTGCGCCGCCGCCGTAGAGGGTCGCCGTGTCGAGCGTGTTGAGCGGTGCGTTGTCCTTCAAGCGCTGGACCAGATCCGGATTGGCGATGAAGAGCTTGCCGAAGGCGATCGTATCGGCCTTGCCGCTCTTGACAGCTTCGATAGCCATCTCGCGCGTATAGCCGTTGTTGAGCATCCAGGCGGACTTGCCGCTTGCTGCCTTGTAGGCGGCGTGCAACGCGTCCCAGTCGAAGGGCTTGTCACCCTGCTGGTAGTCGCGGGCGCCGCCGGTCTGGCCTTCGACCACGTGGATGTAGGAGAGACCATACTTGGCAAGACCCTCGACCACATAGGTGAACAGCGTCTGCGGATCGGTATCCGATGCATCGTTGGCGGGCGTTACCGGCGAAATGCGAATGGCCGTGCGGCCCGCACCGATTTCCTTCGTCACGGCATCGACGACCTCAAAGAGGAGGCGGGCACGGTTTTCGATCGAACCGCCGTATTGGTCCGCCCGGTCATTGATGTCGGCGCGCAGGAACTGGTCGATGAGATAGCCGTTGGCGCCATGGATTTCGACGCCGTCGAAGCCGGTGTCGATCGCGGCGCGTGCGGCCTTGCGGAAATCCTCGACAATGCCCGGAATTTCGGAGGTTTCGAGCGCGCGCGGCTCGGAGGTGGGCACAAAGCTGCCGGTGCCGTCGGGATTGACGAGATAGGTCTTCGACTTGGCAGTCTTCGATGTCGAGGATACCGGCTTGCCGCCGTTGGGCTGCAGCGTCGTGTGGGAGATGCGGCCGACGTGCCAGAGCTGCACGACGATCTTGCCGCCGTTGGCGTGAACGGCATCGGTTACGCGCTTCCAGCCCGCCAACGCTTCCTTGCTATAAAGCCCCGGAACGTCGGCGTAGCCCTGACCCTGATGCGTAATCGCGGTGGCCTCGGTGATGATCAGGCCGGCGCTGGCGCGCTGTGTGTAATACTTGACGTTCAGATCGTTCGGAACGGCGTTCGGCGAGCGGTTGCGCGTCAGGGGTGCCATGACGACGCGGTTGGCGATGGCAATATCGCCGAGCTTTGTCGGTTCGAATAGTTTGGCCATGGAAAGTCCTTTCCTTTTTTGAAAGTGGCAGGCGAAATTCCGCGCGGGCTATGCCGGGACGGGAAGGGGAGGCGGTCCGTCAAAGTTCCTTCTGCAGACAAGCAAGGAAAGCGGCGATCGTTTCCTCGTTGCGCTTGTAGAAAATCCACTGGCCTACACGGCGGGTGGTGACGAGGTCGGCACGCTGAAGGGTGCTCAGATGCGCAGAGACGGTGGATTGCGACAGGCCGCAGCGCTCGAACTGACCGGCGCAGACGCCCATTTCGAGCGGATGCTCCTGGCCGGAGAAATGCTCTTCTGGTTTTTTCAGCCAGTTGAGGATCTCCAGCCGCGCCGGATGCGCCAATGCTTTGAGTATATCGTCCCGGTCCATGCCGCCCCGCAATATTTGATTGTGGCGATACATATATCGATCATTACCGATACGACAAGAGGAGAAACATCACATGCCCGTGAGCACGGCGCTTTGATGAACTGCTGAAATTTAAGGCAAAAAAAGAGGGCCACAGGAGTGAACCCGGGCCCTTATAGGTGTGAAGGTTAAAACCTCCAGAGGGGAACAGCTGCTGCGGTGGAACTGGGAGGAAAGCCACCATGTGCATCAGCTATGTGCTATATGCTGTCAATTTGTGCAGTGCGCAATGAATTTTTGTGCATAGCAGCTATGCATTCGCACGGTCGGGACAGGTCAAAGAAGAAAATGCAAAAAAAGAGGGCCACCGGATGAACCAGGGCCCTTTATAGGTGTGAAGGTTAAAACCTCCAGAGGGGAACAGCTGCTGCGGTGGAACTGGGAGGAAAGCCACCATATGCATCAGCTATGAGCGATATGGTTCTTTAATGGGCAGACTACAATTCCGTTTGGTGCATAGCAGCTATGCGCGTTATGCACGCCCGTATATTTCGTCGGGGGAATAAGACAATCAGAAGTTCCAGTTACGGGCTTTTGCTACGATAAAGTCGCGGAAGACCTTCAGCTTTGCCGCGTTTTTCATTTCGTCCGGATAGCAAAAATAAGTGTCGAACGAGGGGACGTCGGCGTTGATCGCGAGCTGGATCAACCCCGGATCGCGGCCGACGATATAGTCTGGCAGACAGGCGACACCTATTCCCAGCAGGCAGGCGCGCTTGATGGATGTCTGACTGTTGATCTGCAGATGCGGGATTCGTTTGTTGTCGGAGGAGCGCCCGGCGATTTCCAGCCAGTTGACGTCCAGAAGGTAGTTCGGCGCCGGCTCGCCGAAGGAAATGATGCGGTGGTCGTCCAGATCCTCGACCGACTGGGGCTCGCCGTGACGGTTGATATAGGAGGGGGCCGCATAGACGTGCATATGCACGGTAAACAGCTTGCGCTGGATGAGGTCCGACTGTTGCGGCTGGCGAAGGCGGATAGCGCAGTCGGCGTGCCGCATGTTCACGTCCAGCTCCTCGTTGTCGAGGATGAGCTGGATCTGCATGTCCGGATAGAGGTTCAGGAACTCCTGGATCTTGTCGGTGAGCCAGCCCTGGCCAAGACCCACCGTCGTCGTCACGCGCAGCTTGCCGCTCGGCTTGTCGGTCGTCTCGGTAAGCTGCATCTTCACCGTTTCGAGCTTCAGGAGCACGTCATGGGCCGTGCGGTAGAGAAGCTCGCCCTGCTCGGTGAGGATGAGGCCGCGGGCATGGCGATGGAAGAGCTTGATGCCGACATCCTGCTCCAACGAACTCACCTGCCGGCTGATGGCCGATTGAGACAGATGCAGCTTGTCTGCCGCATGGGTGAACGAGCCTGCTTCCGCAGCTGCGTGAAAGATACGCAGCTTGTCCCAATCCAATGGCATGCCCGGTCCCCTCATCGGCTGCGTTACTCCGCAGCCACGGCCACCGGCAGATGCCCGGCGAGATAGCGTTCGGCTTCGAGAGCTGCCATGCAGCCCAAGCCGGCGGCGGTGATTGCCTGGCGGAAGGTGTCGTCGGTGACGTCGCCGGCGGCATAGACACCCTCAAGGCTCGTCGCCGTGGAATCCGGCGCGGTCCAGAGATAGCCGTTGTCCTTGAGTTTCAGCTTGCCCTTGAAGAGCTCGGTTGCCGGCGCATGGCCGATTGCAACGAAGACACCGTCGATCGTGACGTCGCTCACCACGCCGGTTCGCGCGTCGCGCAAACGTACGCCCGAGACGGAGGGCGGCATCGGCGGCTTGGCAGTTGTGCCGGTGATTTCAGCGATTTCCGTGTTCCAGAGAACCTTGATGTTGGCCTTGGCGAACAGGCGCTCCTGCAGGATCTTTTCCGACCGGAAGCTGTCGCGGCGATGCACGACGGTCACGGATTTCGCGATATTCGACAGATAGAGCGCTTCCTCGACGGCGCTGTTGCCGCCACCGACCACGATCACATCCTTGTTGCGATAGAAGAAGCCGTCGCAGGTGGCGCAGGCCGAAACGCCAAAGCCCTGGAAGTGCTGTTCGCTCTCGATGCCCAGCCATTTCGCCTTGGCGCCGGTTGCGATGATCAGCGTATCGGCGGTCCAGACCGTTCCTGAATCGGTGCGCACGACGAAGGGGCGCTGGTTGGTATCCACTTCGGTCACGAGGTCGTTGACGATCTCGGCGCCGACATGGGTCGCCTGCTTCAGCATCTGGTCCATCAGCCACGGTCCCTGGATGGGATCGGCGAAGCCCGGATAGTTCTCGACGTCGGTCGTGATCATCAACTGGCCGCCCTGTTCCATGCCGGCGATCAAGACCGGCTTCAGCATGGCGCGCGCGGCGTAAACCGCCGCTGTGTAGCCGGCGGGGCCGGAACCGATAATCAGCACCTTGGTATGGCGGGCAGGCATAAGTAGTCCTTTCAACGATAGCGCTTCGGAAATGAACTTACCTTGGCGTGCAAGGCAGCTTCGCGATCCGCTGTCCCATTTATGATTGTCGCATGCATTTATTCAAGGGCAGCTTTGCATTACTAACAGGGCATCCAGACGCCGAAGTAAGATTCGGTCACTCTTGCGAAACTTTGTTGCGTAACGCTCCCAGGTTTATATAGAAGCTGCGAACTGCAATTTAAAGAAAGGCGACACCCGTGTTGCGCGCTGACCTCGACGCCATCGACATCAAGATACTGCGGGAACTACAGCGCGACGGACGCATGACCAACGTGGAGCTGGCCGACCGGGTCGGCATCTCCGCGCCGCCCTGCCTGCGCCGCGTGCGCAAACTCGAGGAAGGCGGGGTCATCGAGGGTTACCACGCCATGCTGAACAGCCCCAGGCTCGGCTTCGACCTCGTCGCCTTCTGCATGGTCGGCCTGAAGCACCAGTCGGAGAGCAACCTGAAGGCCTTCGCGGCGGCCACCGCCGAGTGGCCGCTCGTGCGCCAAGCCTGGATGGTTTCCGGCGATAGCGACTTTCTCCTGCATTGCGTGGCGGAAAACCTCACCCGCTTCCAGGACTTCGTGATCGAGGTGCTGACCGCCAACGAGCACGTCGACACGGTCCGCACCATGCTGACCATCCGGCAGGTGAAGAAGCTGGGGCTCGTGGAGCTTTAAACTTCCGGCCGGACTACCGTCCGCCAAGCAGCTGGTCGTAGATCGCACTGATCGCGGTCGCCTCTTTTTCCAACGCGAAGTTCAGCCGCACGTGGCGCACGGCATTGTCGCCCTGGCGAAGCGTTTCTTCCGGATCGGACAGATAGGCCGCGATCGCGCGTGTCAGCGCCTCGCCGTCGCCGGCCGGCACGACGGCGCCGGTTTCGCCCGGCACGATCATTTCGGAATAGGCGCCGGCGTCGGAGGCGACGACGGCCGTGCACGAGGCCATGGCCTCGAGCGGCGTCAGGCCGAAACCTTCGTTGCGGGAAGGGGCTACGTAGAGCGTCGCGCGCCGATACCAGGGGCGGATGTCGGGGACCTCGCCGAGGAAACGGATGCGGTCGCTGAGGCCCGCGTCGGCAACCGATTTCGTCAGCTCCTCGCCGAAGCCCTTGTGCTCGGCGGTGACCCGTCCGCAGACGACGGCGGTCCAATCGGGATGGCGCGGCAAAAGCTCGATCATCGCCTTGACGAAGAGGTCAGTGCCCTTCTGGTGGCGGACGCGGCCGAAGCAGCCGATCAGATACTTGCCCGGCAGGTCGGTTGCCGCCATGCGGTCGTCGGCCGTTTCCGGCGGATGGAAAAGTTTGAGATCGACGCCGTGCTGGATGACGGTGTGCGGCACCTTGAGAAAGCTGCCGGAGCGGTCGCTCGTCGCAATGACGGCGTCCATGCGCCGGATCAGCCAGCGAGTATAGCGCGAATGGCGGCGCTGGGCGGCTGACGTGAAGACGAGCTTGAGCGGCATCCGGAGAAGCGACTTCAGAACGAGGCCCGCGAGCATCTCGTTGTTGCGCCGCGCGTGCCAGACACGCACCGCATGCCGGCGCGGGCGGAGCCACAGGCCGGGAAGCCGGGAGAGGTCAAGTTTCGGCAAGTGGGCGGGCAGGCCCGGCCCGAGCGTGACGATACGGCATCCGAGCTCGATCTGTTTCGGGATCAGCTGGACGATGGTCGACGTCACGCCGGAGAGCCGGCGCTTGAAGTTCGGCGCGATAATCTCGATTTCGCGCATGTCGGGAGCTTGCGATGCGTCACGATCGCGCAATGGTCGATCAACCCCAGGAAACGGCGAGGATCTCGTAGGCCTTGGAGCCGCCCGGCGCGTTGACTTCGATCGAATCGCCGACTTCCTTGCCGATCAGCGCGCGGGCGATCGGTGAGGAGATCGAGATACGGCCGGCCTTCACATCGGCTTCCTGATCGCCGACGATCTGATAGATCCGTTCTTCGTCGGTATCCTCGTCCATGAGTTTCACCTTGGCGCCGAACTTGATCTTGGAGCCCGACATCTTCGTCAGGTCGATGACCTCTGCACGAGCCGTCAGGTCTTCCAGTTCGGCGACGCGGCCTTCGTTGTGGCTCTGCGCTTCCTTGGCGGCATGGTACTCGGCGTTTTCCGACAGGTCGCCATGGGCGCGCGCCTCGGAAATTGCCTCGATGATTCGCGGGCGCTCTTCCTGCTGACGCCAGCGCAGTTCTTCCTGCAGCTTGACGAACCCGTTCTGCGTCATCGGTACCTTTTCAACCATTTTCTAGTCCTTCACTGCGCGTGTGGCCTAGCGGCACACACAAAAGAAAACAGGTCCCGAAGTGGAAGCTTCGGAACCGTGCTACAGTCATTCAACTAACAACCTATATCAGATTGCCGTCATCGATATCCAGCAAATTCGGAGGGCTTTCCTTGCCGGTTTTCGGCGTAGCGACGTGCTCCAGGCAGAATTAGACTTTACGCCGCCTGGCTCAGCAAAGCAGGCGGCAGGTGGGCGCGGGCATCGAGAACCTCCATGCCCACTATCCGCCCTTCGCTGTCGTAGTCGAGGACAATCCCTTCAGAAACCTCTGCGCTTTCCGATACTTGTTCGGAGGAAAAGCGAATGTATGCGGCGTTGGAATCGACGTCATATTTCACGGAGGGGTTCATTCAGGTCTCCTGGCGCCTCGATCAAGGAATGCCGAGATTATACGGATATAATCGGTATTTTCCACGCATACAACGCGAAGATACCGTCCATCGCGTTCCGTGATGCGGCCAAAGCGCCGCTCCATGTCCGATCCAGACGGATCAGGAGCGCGCCAATCCGGTCGCCTGACGACCGCCTCGACCCAGCGCTTATCAAGCCCTCGCTCGCTAATCACCGTCTCGGCGTGATACGTGTAGAGCAAGGGCTTCGTCATTGCGGACCTACTCAGAAATAGCTCTGCAGCGGCCGCACTTCCAGATTGCCGGCCTTCAATGCCTTGATCGCCTGGGCGGCGGCTTCGGCTCCGGCCAACGTCGTGTAGTAGGGGACCTTCTGCATCAGCGTGGCGCGGCGCAGCGACTTCGAATCGGAGATCGCCTTGTTGCCGTCGGTGGTATTGACGACCAGCTGGACCTGACGGTTGCGGATCGCGTCCTCCACATGCGGGCGGCCCTCGAGCACCTTGTTGACCTTGGTGGCGGTAATGCCGTTTTCGGCGAGAAAGCGCTGGGTGCCGCCGGTCGCCAGAACCTTGAAGCCGATATCGACCAGCATATGGACGATCGGCAGGACGCGCGCCTTGTCGTCATCGCGGACGGAGACGAACACGGTTCCCTCACGCGGCAGTTCGACGCCGGCACCGAGCTGCGACTTGGCAAATGCCAGCGCGAAATCCGTGTCGAGGCCGATGACTTCGCCGGTCGAGCGCATTTCCGGACCGAGCAGCGTGTCGACGCCGGGGAAGCGGGCAAACGGGAAGACCGCTTCCTTGACGGCGATATGCTTCAGCTTGCGCGGATCGGGCTTTTCGCCATAGGCGGCGAAAGCCGCGTCGAGCGTCTCGCCGGCCATGACTCGGGCGGCGATCTTGGCGATCGGCGCGCCGATGGTCTTGGCGACGAAAGGCACCGTTCGCGAAGCGCGCGGGTTGACTTCCAGCACGTAGACCGTGCCGTCCTTGATGGCGAACTGCACGTTCATCAGGCCGCCGACGTTCAGCGCCTTGGCCATCGCTTTCGCTTGCCGCTCCAGTTCATCCAGGAGCTCGACGGGCAGCGAGCGCGGCGGCAGCGAGCATGCCGAGTCGCCGGAATGGATGCCGGCTTCCTCGATGTGCTCCATGATGCCGGCGACATAGACGTCCTTGCCGTCGGAAAGGCAATCGACATCGACTTCGATGGCGTTGCTCAGATAGCTGTCGAACAAAAGCGGGTTCTTGCCGAGCAGCGTGTTGATCTGGCCGGTCTTGTCGTTCGGATAGCGCTGCTTGATATCCTCCGGCACCAGTTCCGGCACGGTGTCGAGGAGATAGCTCTGCAGCTGGCCTTCAGAATGCAGGATCTGCATGGCGCGGCCGCCGAGCACGTAGGAGGGGCGCACCACCAGCGGGAAGCCAATCTCGGAAGCGACAAGGCGTGCCTGTTCGACCGAGTAAGCAATGCCGTTGTTCGGCTGATTGAGGTCGAGCTTCATCAAGAGCTTCTGGAAGCGGTCGCGGTCCTCGGCAAGGTCGATCGCGTCGGGCGCGGTTCCGAGGATCGGGATGCCGTTCTTTTCCAGCGCCTCGGCAAGCTTCAGCGGTGTCTGGCCGCCGAACTGCACGATAACGCCGACGACTTCGCCGTTTTCCTGCTCGGTCTTCAGGATCTCGATGACGTCTTCTGCCGTCAGCGGCTCGAAATAGAGGCGGTCGGAGGTGTCGTAGTCGGTGGAGACCGTTTCCGGGTTGCAGTTGATCATGATCGCTTCGTAGCCGGCATCCTTCAGCGCGAAGGCGGCGTGGCAGCAGCAATAGTCGAATTCGATGCCCTGGCCGATGCGGTTCGGACCGCCGCCGAGGATGACGACCTTCTTGCGGTCGGAGACTTCCGCTTCCGAGCGCGCCACGCCCACGAAGGGCGTCTCGTAGGTCGAGTACATGTAGGCGGTCGGCGAGGCGAACTCGGCGGCGCAGGTGTCGATGCGCTTGAACACCGGCCGGACGTTGAGGCTGTTTCTGAGTTCCGCCACTTCCTTCGGGCGCTTCTTGGTGAGCGTCGCGAGGCGGGCGTCGGAGAAGCCCATCGCCTTCAGCATGCGCAGGTTCGTCGCGTCTTCCGGCAGGCCGTGTTCGCGAATGCGAGCCTCCATGTCGACGATCGCCTTGAACTGGGCGATGAACCAGGGATCGATCTTGCAGCTCTCGTGCACTTCTTCCGGGCTCATGCCGAGACGAAGCGCCTGGGCGACCATGCGGAGCCGATCCGGCGTCGGCGTGCCGATGGCGGCGCGGATGGCGTTGTGATTGTCGCTCTCCTCATCGAGGCCGGGGATTTCGATCTCGTCGAGGCCGGTAAGACCCGTTTCGAGACCGCGAAGCGCCTTCTGGAGCGATTCCGCGAAAGTGCGGCCGATCGCCATGACTTCGCCGACCGACTTCATGGCTGTCGTCAGCACCGGCGAGGCGCCTGGAAACTTTTCGAACGCGAAGCGCGGGATCTTGGTGACGACATAGTCGATCGACGGCTCGAACGAGGCAGGTGTCGCGCCGCCGGTGATGTCGTTCTCGAGTTCGTCGAGGGTGTAGCCGATGGCGAGCTTGGCAGCAATCTTGGCGATCGGGAAGCCGGTCGCTTTCGACGCCAGAGCCGAGGAGCGCGATACGCGCGGGTTCATTTCGATGACGACGAGGCGGCCGTCCTTCGGGTTGACCGCGAACTGCACGTTCGAGCCGCCGGTTTCGACGCCGATCTCACGCAGCACCGCGATCGAGGCGTTGCGCATGATCTGGTATTCCTTGTCCGTCAGCGTCAACGCCGGTGCGACAGTTATGGAATCGCCGGTGTGGACGCCCATCGGATCGATGTTTTCGATCGAGCAGATGATGATGCAGTTGTCCGCCTTGTCGCGGACGACTTCCATTTCATATTCCTTCCAGCCGAGCACCGACTCTTCGACCAGCACTTCGGTCGTCGGCGAGGCATCGAGGCCGCCGCCGACGATGTCGAAGAATTCCGAACGGTTGTAGGCGATGCCGCCGCCAGTGCCACCGAGCGTGAAGGAGGGGCGGATGATGGCGGGCAGGCCGACCTGGTCAAGCGCCTGCGCCGCGATCGCCATCGCATGGTTCATATAGCGCTGCTTGCGGTCGTTCTCGCCGAGGTTCCACTGATTTTCGAGTGCGTCGAGCGCGTTGTCGAGTTCGGCGCCGGAGAGCTGCGCCTTCAGCTTGGCGCGCTCAACCTCGTGGGTCTTGCGGTCGGTGTCCTTGATGTCGGTGGCGTTCGCCAGCATCGAGCGCGGTGTCTCAAGGCCGATGCGGGCCATTGCCTCGCGGAACAGGGCGCGGTCCTCGGCCATGTCGATCGCGGCCGGCTTGGCGCCGATCATCTCGACATTGTAGCGGTCGAGAACGCCCATGCGCTTCAAGGAAAGCGCCGTGTTGAGAGCTGTCTGGCCGCCCATGGTCGGCAGCAGCGCGTCCGGGCGCTCCTTGGCGATGATCTTGGCGACGACCTCGGGCGTGATCGGCTCGACGTAGGTGGCGTCCGCCAAACCGGGGTCGGTCATGATGGTGGCCGGGTTCGAATTGACGAGGATGACGCGGTAGCCTTCCTCCTTCAGCGCCTTGCAGGCCTGGGTGCCGGAGTAGTCGAATTCGCATGCCTGGCCGATGACGATCGGACCCGCGCCGATGATGAGGATCGATTTCAAATCTTGGCGCTTCGGCATGGGCTCTCATCCGTTTCTAGCTGCGCGAAAAACCGGCCAGGGTGGGAGGTCACCGGCCGGGCGCATATCGATGGTGTTTTCAGGCTAGAAGCGGCTTATAGGCAAATGTTTTTGCAAACGGAACCCCTTAAATCGCGTGGTGGACAGGAATTTCGCTTCATCGCAATCTGTCGTGCAATCGAATCCGATGGATCGCCATAAGTTTCGGTGCACCGTCTTGCGATGACGATTGCGGCCGATGCAATCCTTCGGCGGTCTCTGGCTTCAATCGGGATTGGTCATGACACTTGAGCCGCTTCTTGATGCTTCGCTTGCCATTCGCCTCCACGTGGCGGTCGTTCTGCCGGCAGCGCTGCTCGGCGCCTATCAATTGATGGGGCCGAAGGGCACGCGCGGTCATCGTCTGCTTGGAAAGATCTGGCTTGTGCTGATGGTGGCGACGGCTTTCTCCAGTTTCTTCATCCATTCGCTCAATATGTTTTACGGCTTCGGTCCGATCCACCTTTTGTCGATCTATGTGCTCTACGCCAGTTGGCAGGCCTACGCCGCCGCTCGCCGTCACGACATCGCCGCGCATCAGCGCGCCGTATCGGGCCTCTATTACGGCGGCATCGTCGGCGCCGGCGTCTTCACCCTGTTGCCGGGGCGCATCATGAATGCGGTCGTCTTCACCGGTCATGAGATCTTGCCCCTCGTCATTCTGGCGGTCGCGGCTTTGTTTCTCGGCTGGTCTGCCTGGCGCAGGCGCGTTGGGGAAGACGCCCGATAGAAAGCGTGCAATCTGCTGGTTTTCCCGTCGGTGACGGATATATACCTGAAAATGATCAGTTCGCGGCCAGCAGGCCACGGGGAGGTATAGATGGAATGGAAAGGGCGTCGGCAGTCCGACAATATCGAGGACGATCGCGGTTCGTCCGGCGGTCTCGACAGCAATCCGTTCGGCCGCGGTGGCGGTGGCATGGGATTTCCCGGTGGCGGCATGAGACGCGCCGGCGGCGGTTTGAGCATTGGTATGATCATCTTTCTGGTGGTCATTTATCTGGTGCTGAAGGCGATGGGCATCGACATGCTGCAGGTTCTCGACCAGAACGGCGGCACCGTGGCATCCGGCCCTGGGTACGAACAGAGCGACGGCTCGGCGCCGGCACCCGCCAATGACGAGATGAAGCAGTTCGTGGCGACGATCCTCGCCGAGACCGAGGATACCTGGCACGGCATTTTCCAGGCGATGGGCAAGGAATACGAGGAGCCGAAGCTGGTGCTCTTCTCCGGCCGCATCAATTCGGCCTGCGGACTTGCCTCGGCGGCGAGTGGTCCATTCTACTGCCCGAGCGATCACAAGGTCTATCTCGACATGGCCTTCTTCCAGCAGATGAAGGATCAGTTCGGTGCGTCGGGCGATTTCGCGCAGGCCTATGTGGTCGCGCACGAGGTCGGCCATCACGTCCAGAACCTGCTCGGGATACTGCCGAAGTTCAACCAGATGCGGCAGAACTTGAGCGAGGCCGAGGCCAACAAGATGTCGGTGCGCGTCGAGCTACAGGCGGATTGTTTGGCCGGCGTCTGGGGCAAGTTCACCCAGCAGAAAGGAATTCTGGAAGCAGGCGACCTCGAAGAGGCGTTGAACGCGGCCCAACAGATCGGCGACGATACGCTGCAGAAGCGCAGCCAGGGCTACGTCGTGCCGGAAAGCTTCAACCACGGCACTTCTGCGCAGCGCGTGCGTTGGTTCAAGCAGGGCTTCGATTCCGGCAAGATCTCGGCTTGCGACACGTTCTCGAACCCGGTGTGATCGTCTCCAGGTCTTCTGATTTGGTCGAGACCGCTCCCCCTTGCCGGTGGAGCGGTCTTTGAAACTCGGACGAGTTCTACTTTTCACTGTCCAGATGCGCGAGCTGCGCTTCGACGTAGCGGCCGCCGACGGCTGATCCCTTCGGCACGGCCCGTTCGATGGCAGCGAAGTCGTCCGCCGACAGGTTCACCGCCGCGTAGCCGAGTGCCTCGGTAAGGCGGTCACGGCGGCGGGCGCCGATCACGGGAACGATGTCCTTGCCCTGCGCGGCGACCCAGGCAATCGCGATCTGGGCGACCGAAACTCCCTTGGCATCGGCGATTTCGCGCAGCGCCTCGACCAGTTCTAGATTCTTTTCGACGTTGCCTTCCTGGAAGCGCGGGCTGTAGGAGCGGAAATCACCCTTCGCCCCGCCGTCACCCTTCTGCCAGTGACCGCTGATCAGGCCGCGCGAGAGCACGCCGTAGGCGGTGATGCCGATGCCGAGTTCCCGGCAGGTCGGTAGGATCTTGTCTTCCATGCCGCGCGAGATCAGCGAATACTCGATTTGCAGATCGACGATCGGGTGGACGGCGGCGGCGCGGCGGATCGTATCGGCGCCAACCTCCGAAAGGCCGATGTGGCGCACGTAGCCGGCTTTCACCATATCCGCGATCGCGCCGATCGTTTCTTCGATCGGCACCGCCGGATCGAGGCGCGCAGGGCGATAGATGTCGATGTAGTCGACGCCGAGGCGCTGGAGCGTATAGGCGAGAAAGTTCTTGACCGCGACAGGACGCGCGTCGAACCCGCTCCAGCCGGCAGCCGGATCGCGCAAGCCCCCAAACTTGACGCTGAGCAGGACGTCGTCGCGGTTGCGGCTCTTCAACGCCTCGCCGATCAGCATTTCGTTGTGGCCCATGCCGTAGAAATCTCCGGTGTCGAGGAGATTGATCCCGGCATCGAGGGCGGCATGGAGCGTGGCAATGCTCTCGTCACGGTTGGCCGGGCCGTACATGCCCGACATGCCCATGCAGCCGAGGCCGACGGCGGATACTTCGGGGCCGGTCTTGCCCAGTTGGTGTTTCTGCATCTCGTTCTCCTTCGCGTTCAGCGCTTCGGCGCCTCCGGAATACTTTTATCGCAATCGGCTTTGTGCGATAACACAGATATATGTGAACAGGTTGTACGGGATTTTGTACAATGACGGAGCTGCCGCTTGCCGATCTCGACGCCTTTGCCGCGGTTGCCCGCGAGCGGAACTTTCGCGAGGCCGCTCGCAAGCGCGGCGTTTCGGCCTCGTCGCTCAGCGAAGCTGTTCGCCGGCTGGAAGAGCGCGTCGGTGTCCGTCTCCTAAACCGCACCACCCGCAGCGTCACGCCGACCGAGGCCGGCGAACGGCTGATCGAACGCCTGTCGCCGGCGATGAGCGACATTGCCACCGCTCTCGACGACATCAACAGCTTTCGCGACAGCGTCGGCGGAACGCTGAGATTGAATGTACCGATCGTTGCCGCCGCCGTCATCATGCCGCCGCTGATCAACCGGTTCCTGAGCGCCCATCCCGGCATTTCCGTCGAGATCCTGGCCGAGGACAGCTTCATCGATGTGTTGGCTGCGGGCTTTGATGCCGGTGTGCGTTATGACGAGCGGCTGGAGCGCGACATGATCGCGGTGCCCATCGGCCCCCGTACGCAGCGATATGTGACCGCGGCATCGCCGGGCTATCTGGCGGCGAACGGCACGCCGCAGCACCCGCGCGACATCCTCGATCACCGCTGCATTCGCCATCGCTTCGCGAGCGGCACCGCCTTGCCGTGGGAGTTCGAAAGGCAAGGGGAAACGATCGCCATTTCTCCACCGGCCTGTCTCGCCGCGAATGCGATCGCCCTGGAGCTGGGCGCGGCGGTTCATGGGCTTGGGATCATTCGCAGCTTCGAGGAGTTCCTGGCGCCCGCAATCGCCGAGGGCAGCCTTGTGCGCATCCTTACCGAGTGGGATACGGATTTTACCGGACCGTTTCTCTATTATGCCAGCCGGCGCCACATGCCGGCGCCGCTGCGCGCCTTCATCGATTTCCTGAAGCATGAGCAGCGCATGCTCGAAAGAAACGCGACCGCCGGCACCGAGGCGCACGGGCGAGACCGCCGCGTTTGATCAATCGCGGGCGCTGCTTGTTTGCGGCTGGTCGCTGACGAAGGGTTCCTTGGCAGCTTCGGGCGCGACCTTCGGAGCACGTCCGAGAATCTGCTTTGCCCCCTTCGCCGAAAAGGGTTGCGTGAGCTGGCCCCAAAAGCTTTCCGAGATCCGGCCGCTGATGCCGATATCGATCGGGGACGGCCGGGAAGGATTGAAATAGGTGCCGAAAATCTGATCCCACAGCACCAGGTTCTCGCAGTAGTTCGTATTGCCTTCAACCAGCACCCGCGAATGGTGCCAGCGATGAAGCCGCGGCGTGCTGAAGACGTAGTCCAACGGGCCGGTGCGGACGTCGAGATTGCAGTGCGTCAGGAGGCCGATGAAGGCGGTAACAGCTCCGATCCACAAAAACACCGGCAGTGGCGCGCCCAGAAGATAGAGTGGCGCCTGGCTGAGAGCGATCTTGAACAGCGAATCGACGAAATGGAACCGCCCGGTGTTGACGACCCAAAGCCGGCCGACGCTGTGATGCAGGGCGTGAAACCGCCAGATGAACATATTTTCGTGCGCGGCCCGATGGGCGACATAGAGTCCGAGTTCGGCGACGAAAAGGCCGAGGACAATCTGCAGCACCAATGGCCAGTCATGGGGCCAGTAGGGAAAAGGCGCGCTCAGGAACGGTGTTGCGAGGGTCGCCACCCCCATCGGCAGCGTCGCGCCGATTGCCGCGACAACCTGTACCGTGCCTTTGGTCAGCAATGTGTGGGCGACGTCGTTGAATGTCTCCCCGTCCTTGGAGAGCCAGCTTCTCTCGTAGGGCATGATGCGCTCCGCAAGGGCGATGAGAGCGACGATCGGAAGGTACACGACATTGAACCAAAGCAGTGGCGTGGAGGATTGAAACGCGAAATAGGCTCCGGCGAGACCGAGCGCAAAGAACATCGGCCACAGCAGGCACGACGTGATCGAATAGAGGATACCCTTGCCGCCAGATGCCATCCGCCGCTCTCTCGGTCGTTCCGACGGTCTTGTCTATAGCGCGCAAGGGGAAGCGCCGTCCATGGCGTGTTGCGCCGATCATCATGGCGCGAAATGAAAGTTTGTGGTTGATTGGGCCATGCTTCGGGAAGGGGCAATGGCGGCTGCGGCCGCTTATTGATGCGCTCCTTGCCGTCAGAAATCCGCAATATCGTAGGGCAGACCGCATGATCGATCCGAAACTCGCCCGGCGCGGCCTTGCTCTCGTCTTCGTCATTCTGCTTCTGGACGTCATCGGCATCGCGATCATCATGCCGGTGCTGCCGGCCTATCTGGAGCAGCTGACCGGCGCGACGATCAGCGAGGCGGCTGTCGACGGCGGCTGGCTGCTTCTCGTCTATGCCGGCATGCAGTTTCTATTTGCGCCGCTGATCGGCAATCTCAGTGATCGCTTCGGGCGCCGGCCGGTGCTGCTCGCATCGGTGCTGACATTCGGGCTCGACAACCTGATCTGCGCGCTTGCGGTCAGCTATTGGATGCTGTTCGTCGGCCGCGTGCTTGCGGGCATTAGCGGCGCCAGCTTCGCGACCTGTTCCGCCTTTATCGCCGACATCAGCGACGACAGTAACAGGGCGAAGAATTTCGGTCTGATCGGCATGGCCTTCGGAACGGGCTTCGTGCTCGGGCCTGTCATCGGCGGTTTTCTGGGCGAGCTTGGTCCGCGCGTGCCGTTCTTCGGCGCGGCCGCGCTATCCTTCGTCAATTTTTTCGTTGCCTGCTTCCTCTTGCCGGAGACGCTTGCGCCTGAAAACCGCCGGCGCTTCGAACTCAAGCGGGCGAACCCGCTCGGAGCGCTCAGGCAGATGCGGCGTTACCCGGGTATCGGTTGGATCGGCCTTGTCTTTTTCCTCTATTGGCTGGCGCATGCGGTCTATCCCGCTGTCTGGTCCTTCGTCAGCGCTTATCGCTACGGCTGGAACGAGGGGCAGATCGGATTGTCGCTCGGCGTCTACGGCATCGGCAGCGCGTTCGTGATGGGTGTGGTTCTGCCGCGCATCGTGCCGAGACTTGGGGAGCGGCGGACGGCGGTGGTCGGGCTTGCTTTTTCCTGTGTCGGTCTTCTCGGCTTTGCGCTCGCCTGGGAAGGCTGGATGGTCTACGCCGTGATTGCCGCAAGCGCGTTGGAAGCGCTTGCCGATCCTCCGTTGCGCAGCATTGCATCCGCTCAGGTGCCGCCGTCGGCACAGGGCGAACTGCAGGGCGCGCTTGCAAGCTTGAGCAGCATCACCACGATCATCGGTCCGTTGATCTTCACGCAATTATTCGGCCACTTCACGGGCGCGGACGCGCCTTTTACCTTTGCCGGCGCGCCTTATGCGATGGCGGGATTCTTCATCCTGGTTGCGATCGTCGTCTTTGCCTCCCGCGTTCGCCTGTCGCAGAGCGCGGCGATTTCGGAATCTGCCTAGCAAACCATCAAGATAATTGATGCTTTGGTGAATTTTTCAGCACATTGACGCCTTCGGCTGGCTTTTATGTATCGTTCGCGATATTTGCTATCCGGCCGCGCTTGCCCTTGCGAGCTCGCGCCGGTTGCCGCCGATCGGTCACCGGCCAATATAAACAGCACATCGCCTGTTCGAATTGATTTCGTCGGCGATGTTTTGATTCAAGAGTTTCGGACATGGATACGCCGCTCGATGCGCGTCGGTTAGCGCGCGACAACAACAATTCGTGGCCTGCGCATTTCCGCGCCACCCTGGCGCTCGGCATACCGCTGATCGGCGCGCAGTTGGCGCAGCTCGGCATCAACACGACCGACGTGATGATCGTCGGACGCCTGGGCGCCGAACATCTTGCGGCTATGGTTATCTCGGCGCAGTTCCTGTTCACGATCCTGATTTTCGGCTCGGGCTTTGCGATCGCGGTCGTGCCCATGGTCGCACAGGCCTATGGCCGCGGCGACGTCGTCTCCGTCCGCCGTTCGCTGCGCATGGGCCTGTGGGTCGTCACCGGCTACTGGCTGCTGATGCAGCCGGTCTTCTATCACGCGGAATCCATTCTCATCGCAACCGGCCAGAAGCCGGAGGTGGTGAAGCTCGCCGGTGAATATATCGCGATCGGCCACTACGCCGTACTGCCTGGGCTGCTTTTCAACGTCGTGCGGGCGCTGGTGAGCGCCATCGGTCGCGCGGGCGTCATCCTCAACGTCACCATCGTAACGCTGGCGATGAATGCGTTTTTCGCCTACGCGCTGGTGCTCGGGCATTTTGGCCTGCCGGCACTCGGCATGCAGGGGGCGGCGATTGTTTCCGTCGCCGTGCAGCTCGCCGGTTTCTTGTTCATCCTTGCCTATGTGCAGGTGCGGGAGGAAACGCGGCGCTACGAGATGCTGGTGCGGCTCTGGCGGCCGGATTGGCACGCTCTGTGGGACGTCGTGCGCCTTGGCCTGCCGATCTGCGTCACCATTCTTGCGGAGGTAAGTCTTTTCACGGCCGCATCGCTGCTGATGGGGCGCATCGGCACCATTGAGCTCGCCGCCCACGGCATTGCCCTGCAATGGGCCTCGATTGCCTTCATGATCCCGCTCGGGCTCTCGCAGGCGGCGACCGTTCTCGTCGGCGTCGCGCATGGCCGAGGTGACCATACCGCGCTGGTGCGTGCGTCGATCGCTGTCGTCGTGCTCTCCTGCGCGATCGCGATCGCCGGCGGCATAACCTTTGCGATCATCCCGCGATATCTGGGCAGCTGGTTCCTCGACGTCAGCTCCGCCGATGCGCCGCGCGTACTTGCCTATGCCGCGCCTCTGATCGTCGTCGCCGGCCTTTTCCAGCTGGTGGACGGGCTGCAGGTGATCGCAAACGGATTGCTGCGTGGGTTGAAGGACGCGCGCGTGCCGATGATCATGGCGCTCATCGCCTATTGGCCGATCGGCTTCTTCCTCGCCTGGCTGCTTGCCTTCCCGCTCGGTTTCGGCGGCATCGGCATCTGGTATGGCTTCCTGATCGGACTTGCGGCCGCGGCCGCCATGCTCTGCGCGCGGTTCTATATGCTCGTTCGCAAGGAAGAGACGCTCGCCTGAGCGGTCGAGCCTCAAGTCCCCAAGAAAAAGCCCCGGTCGAGATATCTCGCCGGGGCTTTGCTGTTTGATATCAGCGCTCGGCCAGCGCCGGCTCGCCTTTTCTCTCGCGCACAAGGTTGACGAAGCGGCGGAAGAGGTAGTGGCTGTCCTGCGGGCCAGGCGAGGCCTCCGGATGGTGCTGGACCGAGAACACCGGCTTGCCGGAAACGCGCAGACCGCAATTGGTGCCGTCGAAGAGCGAAACGTGCGTTTCTTCGACGCCCTGCGGAAGGGAATTGGAATCGACCGCGAAGCCGTGGTTCATCGAGACGATCTCGACCTTGCCCGTCGTGTGGTCCTTCACGGGATGGTTGGCGCCATGGTGGCCCTGATGCATCTTTGCGGTCGTCGCGCCAAGCGCCAGGCCAAGCATCTGGTGGCCGAGGCAGATGCCGAAGAGCGGAATGTCGGTCTTCAGCAGATCCTTGATGACGGGAACGGCGTATTCGCCCGTTGCCGCCGGATCGCCAGGGCCGTTCGAAAGGAAGACGCCGTCCGGCTTCAGTGCAAGCACGTCGCTGGAGCTCGCGGTTGCCGGAAGCACGGTCACCTTGCATCCGAGGCCGGTAAACAGCCGCAGGATGTTGCGCTTGACGCCGTAGTCGAGGCAGACGACGTGGTACTTCGCGTCATCGGCGGCAAGTTCGCCATAGCCTTCGTTCCAGACCCAGGGCGTCTGCGCCCAATGCGAGGACTGGCCGGAGGTGGCGACCTTGGCGAGATCGAGGCCGACGAGACCGCTCCAGGCCTTGGCGTCCTTCTTCAGCTGTTCGACGTCGAAGACGCCGTTCGGGTCATGGGCGATCACTGCGTTCGGCATGCCGTTCTCGCGGATCCAGGCGGTCAGCGCGCGCGTGTCGATGCCGCTGAGACCAATGATGCCGCGCGCCTTCAGCCACTGGTCGAGATGCTTGGCTCCGCGGTAGTTGGAGGGCTCGCTGATATCGGCCTTGAAGATCACGCCGACGGCGCCGTGGCGGGCGGCCGGCGTCAGGTCTTCGATGTCTTCCTCGTTGGTGCCAACATTGCCGATGTGCGGGAACGTGAAGGTAACGATCTGGCCGAGATAGGAGGGATCGGTCAGGATTTCCTCATAGCCGGTGAGTGCCGTGTTGAAGCAGACTTCGGCCTGGACCTTGCCGGTCGCGCCGATGCCCTTGCCTTCGATCACCGTTCCGTCGGCGAGAACGAGCAAGGCGGTGGGCTTTTCGGTCGTCCAAGGGGCTGTTGCGGTCATAGTCATCCCGTTTCCGGCGTCGGCCGCAGCATGGAGCTGGGCATTCTCGCCAATATGGTTCGCAGACATAAAGCGCCGCGTGCCAGATAAGGCTCGCAAAGGACGCTGTCTCACTTCGCAGGTAGAGCGCGCGCAAACTGGCGGCGCGCGTGTCCCTGATATCGATTTTCGTGCAGGTGACGGTAAATAGCCAAAGGTGCATTGCGGGTCAATTGCCGTTGCGGTGAATTCCGCCGGTAATTGCGTTGATCGGCCCTGCCGAGTTGGTTATGACACTCGCACTCAACCACGAACGCATGGGACAGGCATTCCGCTTGTCCAAGGAGCATCACCATGATCCGCGAAACGCTCGCCAGCGCACAGAAAGAAGCCATGAAAGCCAAGGACGCTCCTCGGCTCTCGACCGTGCGTCTCATCCTGGCCGCCATCAAGGACCGCGACATCGCCAATCGCGGCATCGGCAAGGAAGCGGCAAGCGACGACGAGATCCTGCAGATCCTCGCCAAGATGATCAAGCAGCGCGAAGAGTCCGCGAAGATCTACGACGAGGGCGGTCGCCCGGAACTGGCTTCGAAGGAACGGGAAGAAGTCATCGTCATTAAGGCCTATATGCCCGAGCAGCTTTCCGAGGATGAAGCTCGGCAGGCCTCGGCGGCGGTCATTGCCGAAATCGGCGCTGAGGGCATGAAGGACATGGGCAAGGTCATGGCGGTGCTACGGGAGCGCTATGCCGGGCGGATGGACTTCGGCAAGGCCTCGGGGGTCCTCAAGGATCTCTTGAAGTAATCGCTTTCGATTGCTCCGCGCGGCGCCTTATCCGAAGACGGATTCGGCAGCCGCGTCGATAATCGCGAACTTTTCGGCTTGATAGTTCCAGTATTCCGCGACGAATTCGCGCGAAAGCCAGAAGCTGCTCTTGCCCGGCACGCCCGTCCAGCCGACGCTTCCCATCTCCGCGGCCTGCTTCAGCAGTCGCTTCAGATGCGTATTGGAGATCATGAAGCGCTCGCGGATCTCCTTCATGGAGATGGGGCCGATGACGATCTTCTCATCATCCTTTTCAGCCGCCGCAGTTTTCGCGACCAGATAATCCATGATGACGCCACCCGAGTTTGCCCAGGTGAAGATGTTGAAGGTCGTGCCTGGATTGCGGACCGCCTCGTTGGCAAGGATCGCCTTGGCGATGCGGGGCTGGATACTGGCGAAGGACGAAGGGTCGGCCGCGAGCTTCGCCGCGCGGCCTTTGCCGTCAAGGCTGTCCAGAATCGACAAATGTGTGTGCGTCCACCGCACGAAGTGCGTGATTGCTATATCTGTCGGCTCGAGCAGGCGGGTGCGGCGGTCCGAATTTCCGGGGACCGGGCGCAGGAATCGGGAGGCAAGCATCTCCTGAAGGAAGGCGACGGCAGTATTGCGGCTGGCGATCTTGTGCTTGACGACGAAATCGACGAAACGCGCCGAATAGAGCGCCTTGGCCGGATCGTCCGGAAGGCCGTTATAGAGTGCGAAGCCGGCCTGGGCGAGCAACCAACGCTGATGCGCCGCGAAGATCGACGCTATCCGTGGGCTTTCGGAGTAGATGGCGATCAGCTCGTTTGCGCAATATAATATTGCTGAGAGGAATTGGTCGCTGGAAGCAAGCTCTTTGGCTGTAAACGGCATTGATGGAATCCGTAGGTTGTACGGACACATCTGTCATCCATGTCGCCGTTGTCAACGGCGTTTACGCCACGTTAAGCTTGATTTGCGTCACTTTAACCTTAACGGGAATAATTTTTGCTAATATATTTAAGAAGGCAGGAGCTTGGGAGCTCCTGCCTTCTTGCGTTTTGCTCCATCCGATGACGCAGGGTGGGGCCCAAATCGGGGAGCGAACGCACCCATGAAAGGCGGCGCCGGGGGTAGGGATGGTGCCTCGCATGGGGATTGGAAATGGAAAGATTACGATCGCAGGCTAAGCGCGCTTCTCGGGTTCTCGGCCTGCAGTCTGGCCTCCGGTTCGGCGGGCCGTCAGGTAATGTCGCGTCGCGAAGCCACTGAAGTCTTCGCCGGCATATCCCGGTCCGTAAGAGGGAAGTTATTGCCTCGCAACAAAGGTTTCAAATTACAAAAATATAATGTTCCGCCCTTAACATCGCGCCGCAATTGTGACGCTTTTGCTTGCCAGCAGCGCGCGCCGGAATTGGCCGGGACGGAGCAACCCGTGCCGCGGCGCTGGCCGAGATCACGCGTTTTTCGCTCCATCTATTTGTTATCCCGATATTTTTCGTGGAGTATGAAGTGGGCGTGGTTGGCATTGATGCAGGTCCGATCTCCCATGCCACAAGCCTTGAAGAACACAACCGTGTCCTCGGCGGATCTGCGGGAAGCGCATCCTTTTGCTATCAGATAGACGATCTACGCCCGTTCAGTTCACGCCGATTTGATCCGTTCAGTCGCGTTCGTCGCGCATGCGCGGGCCAATCCGCGCGGTTATCGCCCTCGGGAGAGCTTTTCGGGCCGAATATCCGACGATTTCAGCCCTGTGAATAGCGGGTGTGATGCATGTCGGTCGTGGCAATATTGCTCGGGGCTCACTATAAGGAACGGAGCCAGAGGTTTTTGATGCGATTTTCCCCCACGTTTCTCGACGAGATCCGCGACCGCGTTCCCATTTCGGACGTGATCGGCCGGCGTGTGACGTGGGACCGTCGCAAGACCAATGTATCTCGCGCCGACTACTGGGCCTGCTGCCCGTTCCATGGAGAGAAGTCGCCAAGCTTCCACTGCGAAGACCGCAAGGGACGTTACCATTGCTTCGGCTGCGGGGTGACGGGCGATCATTTCCGTTTCCTCACCGATCTCGAAGGTCTGAGCTTTCCGGAGGCGGTGCAGCAGATTGCGGACATGGCGGGTATCCCCATGCCGATCGCCGATCCAGTCATGGAAAAGCGGGAGAAGGAGCGCACCACGCTCCAGGACGTCATGGAGCTGGCGACACGCTTCTTTCAGGACCAATTGCAGACGGCAAACGGTGCAAGGGCACGCGCTTACCTGCGCGACCGCGGCCTGACCGGACGCACCATCGAGACCTTCCGGCTCGGCTATTCGCCGGACAGCCGCAACGCGCTGAAGGAATTCCTTGCCGGCAAGGGCGTGCCGAAGGAACAGATCGAGGCTTGCGGCCTCGTCGTGCACGGGTCGGATATCCCGGTCTCCTATGACCGTTTCCGAGACCGCATCATGTTTCCGATCCTGTCGTCGCGCGAAAAGGTCATTGCCTTCGGTGGCCGCGCCATGTCGCCCGACGCGCCGGCCAAGTATCTGAACTCCAATGAAACAGAGCTCTTCCATAAGGGCAACGTGCTCTACAATTTCGCCCGCGCGCGCCGAGCCATGCCCGGCGCCGGCCGCACGGGCAACGGCGCACAGGACGACGGCTCGGCAGGCACGATCATCGCCGTCGAAGGCTACATGGATGTCATCGCGCTGCACCAGGCAGGCGTCGAGAACGCCGTTGCCCCGCTTGGCACGGCGCTCACCGAGAACCAGCTCGAGCTTCTGTGGAAGATGACGCCGCAGCCGGTTCTCTGCTTCGACGGCGACGGTGCCGGCATGCGCGCGGCAAACCGGGCGGCCGACCTTGCGCTGCCGCATCTCAAGCCCGGACGCTCGGTGCGTTTCGCGCTGCTGCCTGACGGCAAGGACCCGGACGATCTCGTCCGCCAGGACGGTCGCGCGCCCTTCGATGCTGTCATGGCGCAGGCACGGCCGCTGGCGGAAATGGTGTGGAACCGCGAGTCCGCTAACGGCAAGTTCGATACGCCGGAGGCGCGCGCCGAGCTGGAAGCGCGGCTGAAGCAGATCGTGGCCGTCATTGCCGACGAAAATGTCCGCCGCCACTACCAGCAGGATATCCGAAACCGGCTGAACGCGTTCTTCCAACCGCAGTTCCAAAACCGAAATGGCGGTCAGCGCGGTTTCGAAACCGGCGGTGGACGCGGGTTTACCGGGCGTGGCGGCGAGGCGAGGGGCGGTCGGCCACCCTCCACGAAAGCAACCGATCGGCTGACGCGCTCAGGCATGATCAAGGGACATCAGGACGCCCCGGCGCTGC
Organism: Rhizobium sp. RAF56; assembly: GCF_052113965.1. Lineage (NCBI taxonomy): Bacteria > Pseudomonadati > Pseudomonadota > Alphaproteobacteria > Hyphomicrobiales > Rhizobiaceae > Rhizobium > Rhizobium sp. RAF56. Next base: position 95,222 of record NZ_JBFRDU010000008.1, on the reverse strand, counting down.
GCGAAAGCGTGCTCGCGCTCACCATCGTCAACCACCCGCAGCTGCTGCAGGAGGAATATGACGAGATCGCCGCGATCGACTACGAGAGCCGCGATCTGCAGCGCTTGTGGTCGGCCATGCTCGGCGTGGCGGGCGCGGTTGCCGGCCCGCATCTGACCCGCGAGCATCTAGTCGAGATGCTGGAGCAGGATTTTGGCACGCTGTTGAAAGTCATGGACCAGCAAATCCGCAACGCACGCCTCTGGACGGCGACGGAGGGGGCGGCGACGGAGGATGCCCGCGAGGGTTATCTCCAGGCGCTGGCGCTGCACAAACGGTCCAAGGCGCTGCGCTGGCAGAAGATCGAGCTGGAGCGCGAAATCGCTGATGCCACCGAGGCAGGAGACGGCGACAGCATCGAGCAGCTGATGCGCGCCCTGCAGGAGGTGCATCTGGAAGGTGTACGGCTCGAAAACCAGGAAGCGATCATCGACGGCTTCGGCATCATGTCGGGCCGGGTGAAAGGCGCCGCAACCAAATGAAGTGCGCAGCATATGCGGTTGCCGCGCGGCGTGCGGCACGTCAAAATCGATAAAGCGGCGGTGATTCCCGCAAAAGCGTACCCTGAAAAAGGTCAGAATGTCTCAAGCAGCAAGCGACGCCCCGCGGTTTTCGGCCGGAAAGGCACTATTCGGCGGTGCTTCCAGCGACGGCGCGACGCCGCTTGCCGTCCTGAACAGGATCTACGGCTACCCTGCCTTTCGCGGCAAGCAGCAGCAGGTCGTTGACCACGTCGTCGACGGCGGCGATGCCGTGGTCCTGTTTCCGACGGGCGCGGGCAAATCGCTCTGCTTTCAGATCCCGGCGCTTTGCCGCGAGGGCGTCGGTATCGTGGTTTCGCCGTTGATCGCGCTGATGCGGGATCAGGTGGAAGCGGTCAAGCAGCTCGGCATTCGCGCCGCCGCGCTCAACTCCTCGCTGACGCGCGAGGAATTTCTCGACGTGCGTCGTGCCTTGTCCTCCGGTGGGCTCGATCTTCTCTACGTGACGCCCGAGCGCATCGTCACCGATGGTTTCCGCGAGATGCTGGCGGGCGCGAAGATTGCCCTCTTCGCGATCGACGAGGCGCATTGCGTCTCGCAATGGGGGCATGACTTCCGCCCCGAATACCGCGAACTCGGCAGGCTTGCCGCCGAGTATCCCGGCGTGCCGCGCATCGCGCTGACGGCGACTGCCGATCCGCACACGCGCGAGGACATCATCGAACGCCTGTCGCTCGGCGGCGCAAGGGTCTTCACCACCAGTTTCGACCGACCGAACATTGCCTACGAGATCGTCGAACGCGACCAGCCGCGTCAACAGCTGCTGCGCTTCCTCTCCGCCCACAAGGGTGACAGCGGCATCGTCTACTGCCTGTCGCGCGCGAAGGTGGAGGACACGGCGGAATGGCTGAACGGGCAGGGCATTCGCGCGCTTCCTTACCACGCCGGTATGGATCGGGCGCTGCGCGACGCCAATCAGGACGCCTTCCTGAAGGAGGAAAACCTGTGCCTCGTGGCGACGGTCGCCTTCGGCATGGGGATCGACAAACCGAACGTGCGCTATGTGGCGCACCTCGATCTGCCGGGTTCCGTCGAGGCCTATTATCAGGAGACCGGCCGTGCGGGGCGCGACGGCCTGCCGTCCGAGGTGTGGATGGCGTACGGCATGGCCGACGTCATCCAAAGGCGGCGAATGATCGACGAAGGTGCGGCCGCCGACGAGATCAAACGCGTTGAACGGGCAAAGCTCAATGCGCTCCTTGCCATCTGTGAAACCGCCGGCTGCCGGCGTCAGGCGATCCTTGCCCACTTCGGCGAAACGCATGCCGGCAAATGCGGCAATTGTGATACCTGCCTGAAGCCCGTCGAGACCTGGGACGGAACCGAGGCTGCGATCAAGGCGCTTGCCGCCATTTACCGCACCGGCGAGCGCTTCGGCACCGGGCACGTGATCGATGTCCTGACGGGAGCCGTCAACGAGAAGACCGAGCGCTTCGGCCATACCGACATGCCTGTCTTCGGCGCAGGCAAGGACATGCCGGCGCGCAGCTGGCAATCGGTGTTCCGGCAGCTTTTGGCCGGCGGCTTCATCAGCGTCGACCACGCTGCTTTCGGAGCGTTGAAACTGGAGCCGGAGGCGCGCGCCGTATTCAAGCACGAGCGGCAGGTGCTCTTCCGCAAGGACCGTCCGGCTGCCGCGGGGCGTCGCGCGAAGAACACAGATCGATCCGAGCGCCGATCCGCACTTTCCGGTGGCGACGGCAGCCTTTTCGAGGCGTTGAGGGCCGAACGGACGACAATCGCCCGGTCGCTCGGCGTTCCGCCCTATGTCGTCTTTCCCGACACGACGCTGATCGCCTTTGCGACAGAGCGGCCGCGCAGCCGCAAGGAGCTGCTCGGCATCTCAGGGGTCGGCCAGTCGAAGCTGGAGCGGTTTGGCGACGCGTTTCTCGACATCATTCTCGCACACCACGAATAGACCGTTTCCGTTTTTCTTAGAAACACGGAAGCGTTCTAACTGTTTGTTTTTACGCAATTCCGGACGGAAAGCCGCGTCACACTTTCCTGAAATTGCGCTAGGGCGTCGGGTGGGCCGACACTCTACGATCGTCATCCACTGCTTACGGATTATGGTACTTGGTGAGAAACTGCTGCGTTTTCTCGATGCCAAGCCGGCGGGAAACCTCGTTGACGTTCTGGCTTGTCAATGGAACCGGCCGCGTATTCGGGAAGATCAGGTAAGTCACGTCGCTGCCGATCCCGATCCCGCTGCCGCCCCGCAGTCTTGTGCAAGGACGCTGGCCGGCATTGGCGCATTGCGGATTGCCGAGATCCTCGTGTGTCTTCAGCGACGCCTCGCCGATACGGAACCATGGGCCGGCATCGCCCGCCACGCCGAAGGAGCACTTTCCTTCCTTGAACGCGACCGCCAGGTCGCCCTTGCCGATGCCGGTCTGCCTGAGGAACCCGATATCGGAATTCGGAACCGCCAGCGGAACCACGACGAACGGCACTTCCTCGGCGTTGACGAAGCGCTCGGTCGCCGGTCCTGAATCGAATGTCAGCCAGGTCTGCACGTTGTTCGGCCAGCCGCTGCCGCCGATGACCGGAGACCCGTCGGCATCGACCGACATCTTCGCATTGAAGAGGATCGTTCCGTCGTCGAATTTCTTGAGATAGGTGACGCGGTTCTTGTCAGTAGAGCATTTCAACTGCCTGCCGTTGTGCGAGGGAAGGGTCCTGCCGGCAAAGGTGTTGCCGCTGTCGCATTCGTCGTAGAGTTGCTTGAAACTGCGGCCATTGCTGGCGATCAGATCCTGTCCCTTGTCCCTGACGGTGGCGGCCGCCTCATTCAGGCGCGCGCAAATGGCTTCCTCAGTCAGCGCGGCTGTCTCCACGGGGGCGGTGGCGGGGGTTGCCGGGGCTTCGGTCGAGGCAGGTGGCGCTGCCGCCCCGAGCTTCGCGCGAAGATCGGTAAGGGCAGTGGCGAACGCGGCGAGATCGAAATTCTGTGGGTCGTCATGGCCGTCGCTCAGGCCCTGATCGATGGCGGCGTGAAAGGCGGGTGTCATCCACACGCCGGCCCGCGCGCTTGCCATTGCGTAGAGAAGCGCGAGTTTGGCGTACTGTTCCGGCGTGAACCCCGGCATCGGCGCCAGCGCGTCGTTTCTTCTCCCGCCCGACGGATCGCGATGGCGCGGCTGGATCAATTCAATATGCAGGAACAGGCCCTTCGAGGGCTTGCCGATGACCTCGGTTTCAAGCTTCGTGGCCCGCCACGGCACCGAGAAATCGTGACCGGTCAGCGTCTCGCCCTTGCGATTGACGAACATGTGCGCGACGGCCTCGGGCCCCGCATAGCCCGAAAGCTTGTTCAAGATGGGCGCATCGTTCGGCGGAAAGGTCGTTCCCTCGCCGAGAAACGGCGAACTGGTGTCGTGGATCACGAAATAGCGGGCGTGCGGCGCATCGGCGGCGCCTGCCCTTGCCGTCGAAACCGGCCGGTTCAATCCGCCCCCGAGTTTAGCTACGTCGAGCGATTGCGAGGTGAGATAGGCCTCGAGCTTAGCTTTGAGGTCGCCGGTCGGCTGGCCGATCTGCTCGTCGAGCGGCGCTGGCAAAACGGCGGTTGCCGCGTCGACATTGCCGAATTTTCGTACCTTCCTGAGAAGGCATTCAGCCTGTTCCTTCGGCGAGCCCTTGAATTCCAGTTTTGCGGTTTGAAAACCGCATCGGCCGACGGATTGCGCGTTGGCCGGGACGGCGGCGAGAAGGCCAAGGCCGATTGCCGCTCCCGATAGCAGCAGGGAAAAATGGCAGATCCCGATTGCGTCATTCTGGCTGCGTCTACCCATGCTCGATCCTCCGTTTGGACAAACCTGACCTTTGAAATTCCTGACCTGGAAATTGCGGCTGTGATGCGGGGCCAATCGCCGTTTGCTGTCGCCTGCCGTTACGCAACCGGCCCGGCACGCCAAAAGAAACAGCGCTGCGGGAAACCGGTCGTTTCACGGCATGGTCTCTGGATGCGATAGGGGGAACCCTCGACAAGAGCGTACGCCCGGACTGAAAAAATGCAAGCTATACATGTTGCGACGGTTTTCCCTAAGCCGTCGTCGCGGCTGCCGTAGGCGCGGCGACCCGTCCCATGCTATGTTTTTTGCCAATCAACATCGCCCGTCTCGATAGCGGAGGGCAAAAGCGGACATGGTCATGGCGGCAAGTTTTCTCGATCACATCAAATCCGAGCTCGTCGGCCTGAATCAGGCTGGCCTCTACAAATCCGAGCGCGTCATCACGTCGAAACAGGGGGGCGAGATCGCCGTCTCCTCGGGCGAGCGGGTGCTGAATTTCTGCGCCAACAACTATCTCGGGCTTGCGGACAATGACGAACTGGCCGAGGCCGGCAAGCAGGCGCTCGATCGCTATGGCTACGGCATGGCCTCCGTGCGTTTCATCTGCGGCACGCAGGAGGAGCACAAGCAGCTCGAAGCTCGCATTTCGTCGTTCCTCGGCATGGAGGACACGATCCTCTATTCCTCCTGCTTCGACGCAAATGGCGGTCTCTTCGAAACGCTGTTTTCCGAAGAGGATGCGATCATTTCCGATGCGCTGAACCATGCCTCGATCATCGACGGCGTCAGGCTTTCGAAGGCGAAGCGCTTCCGCTACGCCAACAACGACATGGCCGCGCTCGAAGAGGAATTGAAAAAGGCCGAAGGCTGCCGCTTCAAGATGATAGCAACCGACGGCGTCTTCTCCATGGACGGCATCATCGCCAACCTTGAAGGCGTCTGCGATCTGGCGGAGAAATATGGCGCCATGGTCATGGTCGATGACAGCCACGCGGTCGGCTTCGTCGGCAGAAACGGGCGCGGCTCGCCGGAACATTGCGGCGTTGAGGGCCGCATCGACATTATCACGGGCACGCTCGGCAAGGCGCTGGGTGGCGCTTCCGGCGGCTACACCTCGGGCAAAGCCGAAGTCGTCGATTGGCTGCGTCAGCGCTCGCGACCCTATCTGTTCTCGAACACGCTGGCGCCGGTGATCGCCGCGGCGTCGCTCAAGGTCTTCGACCTGATCGAGCATGGCGATGCGCTTCGCCGGCATCTTTTCGACAATGCAGCGCTCTTCCGCGCCGAAATGACGAAGCTCGGCTTTACGCTCGCCGGCGAAGGCCATCCGATCATCCCGGTCATGCTCGGTGACGCCAAGCTTGCGCAGGACATGGCGGCGCTGATGCTGAAGAAGGGCGTCTACGTCATCGGCTTCTCGTTCCCCGTCGTGCCAAAGGGCCAGGCCCGCATTCGCACGCAGATGTCGGCTGCGCATTCCCGCGCCGACGTCGAGCGCGTGATTGCAGCTTTTGCGGAAGCGGGCAGGGAACTGGGCGTGATTTAATTTAAGATTGGGGCTGCCCCTCACCCTAACCCTCTCCCGGTAAGAACGGGGAGAGGGGACGCGCCTCGGGAAGCGCCGAGGGTGCCGCTGGTCCTCTTCGCCGCGCTTGCGGGGGAAGGTCGCGGCAGGCGGATGAGGGGCGGATCTGGCCGGCCAAGCAAGGGAACGCAACTGATGACCAACATGATGAAAGCCCTCGTCAAAGCCAAGCCCGAAGTGGGTCTCTGGATGGAAAACGTGCCGGTGCCGGAGGTCGGGCCGAACGACGTGCTGATCCGGGTGAAGAAATCCGCCATCTGCGGTACGGACGTTCACATCTGGAACTGGGATCAGTGGGCGCAGAAGACTATTCCCGTGCCGATGGTCGTCGGCCATGAATTCTGCGGCGAGATCGCCGAGATCGGCTCGGCGGTCACCAAGTACCATGTCGGCGAGCGTGTCTCGGGCGAAGGCCACATCGTTTGCGGCAAGTGCCGCAACTGCCGGGCGGGCAGGGGGCATCTGTGCCGCAACACGCTCGGCGTTGGCGTGAACCGTCCCGGCTCGTTCGGAGAGTTTGTCTGCATTCCGGAGGCGAACGTCGTGCCGATCCCCGACGATATTCCCGACGAGATCGCGGCGATTTTCGATCCGTTCGGCAATGCGGTCCACACCGCGCTTTCCTTCGATCTCGTCGGCGAGGACGTCCTGGTGACCGGCGCCGGGCCGATCGGGATCATGGGGGCGATGGTCGCCAAGCGTTCGGGCGCGCGAAAAGTGGTGATCACCGATATCAATCCCAACCGGCTGGAACTCGCCCGCAAGGTGGGCATCGACCACGTGGTCGATGCCTCCAGGGAAAATCTTTCCGACGTCATGAAGGCGATCGGCATGACGGAAGGCTTCGATGTCGGGCTCGAAATGTCAGGGGCGGCCCCTGCTTTCCGTGACATGATCGACAAGATGAACAACGGCGGCAAAATCGCCATCCTCGGCATCGCGCCGGCCGGCTTCGAGATCGACTGGAACAAGGTCATCTTCAAGATGCTGAACCTGAAGGGCATCTACGGCCGCGAGATGTTCGAGACCTGGTACAAGATGATCGCCTTCGTCCAAGGTGGCCTCGACGTTTCCCCGGTCATCACCCACCGTATAAAGATCGACGCATTCCGGGACGGTTTCGAGGCGATGCGCTCGGGCAACTCCGGCAAGGTGGTCATGGATTGGCAATAGCGGCAGGCGGGTAGCCTGCTTTCACCTCGGGCAATTCAGCCAAAATAGGCGCTCTATCGCTCGGGTACGCGACCCGTCACGGCGTTGCAGAACGCTTCGTAGGCGATGCGTCCATCGGGCGCTGTCGGTAGCTGTTCGCGCAGCCGCTCGCGCAGTTGGGCTTTGACCTGCGGCGACAGCTCTTCAAGCGATTTGCCGATTGGCCCAACCGGCACGGCGTTCGAATCCCAGAAATCATCGAAGTTGGAGTAAGCGACTTCGATGCGCAGCGTCCGGGTGGCGACCGAAGCCAGTCCCGCCGCTTCCCAGAGTTCTTGCAGGGCGTCCTTCGTCGAAGCACCGCTGCTGGTTGGGCGCGGTGCGTCGATGCCCAGCGAATGCAGTGCGTCGTGGAGCGGTTGGATCGGCGCCCCACCACCGGGAATATCCCACATATAGGCGGCGGCCCATCCGCCCGGCCTGACCACGCGCTTCATCTCCGAGACCCCTTTCGCCGGATCGGGAAGGAATGAAATCACCAGAGCCATGATCGCGGCGTCGAAGCTGTCGTTGTCGAAAGCCAGGGCCTGCGCGTCGCCTTTTTGGAAGTTTGCCATCCCGGCTCCGTCGCGGGTGCGTGCATAGGCCAGCTGGTATTCGGACGGGTCGATCGCCTCGACTGCCGCGGGGGCGCAGCGCGCGATGAGTTCTTCCGTCGATGCGCCGTTGCCGCAACCGATGTCGAGCCACCTCAGGCCATCAGGCACGTCGAGCCACGCGAAGAACGCCCTTCCGACGCGGCGGGTCCATCGACCCATCATGCGTTCATAGGCTTTTCCGTCGGTGAATATCTGGCTGGCTTCGGACATTTGGAGGTGCACCATCTGTTTCGGGCATAAGGAAAAGCACAATGCGCCTTCAATAAATGCTCAACAAGCGCCGAGGGGGCCAATTCCAGCCTTGGAAATCGGACGGCAGGTCCCCAGGAAAGCAGGCGGCGGCGTTTTGGCGTCGCAGGGGGATGATTTTCGTCGGACCGAGCCGCAAAGGCATCGAAAAATCTTGCCGACACGCAAGTTTTGTGCCTCGCCCTTGCCATTGCCAAAGCGCTCCCTATTTATGGGTCATCGGTTGGCGGGGCTGTGAAAAAGCCTGTGGATAATCCCTTTTGTCTTTTTTCGGCGGCTTTTTTTCGAGAAAAGCTTGACGAGAGGGGAAATTGTGGGAATCACCGTTTGTCTTCGGAGAAACGGTGAAGGTGTGTCAGGCGGATCTAACGACCATGGCCGGAAAACCATGCGCAATCCAGCCTCGCTGTCCAGTGCCGGCGATCGTGGTTAATCAGGCATTAAACGTCAATCCGTTAGTTGAGTATGGGTGATTCGCGGCTGGCGTCGTGCACGCCTGGCCAGGACACGGCCATTCACCTAAGCGAAGTTTTGAGCGTCAGGGAAAGCGACGATATAAATGGCAACCAAAGTCAAAGAAAACGAAGAAGCTGAAGTCGAACGCGACGGCGCCTCCGACGGCCCGCTTCTCGATCTTTCCGATGACGCGGTCAAGAAGATGATCAAGGCCGCCAAGAAGCGCGGCTACGTGACGATGGACGAGCTCAATGCCGTTCTTCCGTCCGAGGAAGTGACGTCCGAACAGATCGAAGACACGATGGCGATGCTCTCAGACATGGGCATCAACGTCATCGAAGACGAGGAAGCTGAGGAAGCGGGCACCGCCGGCGCGAGCAGCGACGACGACGACAACTCGAGCGACGAGGATGGCGAGGGCGGCGAGCTTTCTCCGTCCACCGGCACTCAGCTCGCGGCGGCCAAGAAGAAAGAGCCGACCGACCGCACCGACGACCCCGTGCGCATGTACTTGCGCGAGATGGGTTCTGTCGAGCTGTTGTCGCGCGAAGGCGAAATCGCCATCGCAAAGCGCATCGAGGCCGGCCGCGAGACGATGATCGGTGGCCTCTGCGAGAGCCCGCTGACGTTCCAGGCCCTGATCATCTGGCGCGACGAACTCAACGAAGGCACGACGCTGCTGCGCGAGATCATCGATCTCGAAACGACCTATTCCGGTCCTGAGGCGAAGGCTGCACCGCAGTTCCAGAGCCCCGAGAAGATCGAGGCGGACCGCAAGGCTGCCGAAGAGAAGGAAAAGGCGCGCCGCGGTCGTGCTGGCGACGACGACATCACCGATGTCGGCGGCGAAGGCCTGCCGCCCGAGGAAGAGGAAGAGGACGAAGACGAGTCCAGCCTTTCGCTCGCCGCGATGGAAGCGGAACTGCGCCCGCAGGTCATGCTCACCCTCGACACGATCGCCGAGACCTACAAGAAGCTGCGCAAGCTGCAGGACCAGCAGGTCGAACAACGGCTGTCGGCTTCCGGCACGCTGTCGTCCGCTCAGGAGCGCCGCTACAAGGAACTCAAGGACGAACTGGTCAAGTCGGTCAAGTCGCTGTCGCTCAACCAGAACCGCATCGACGCGCTGGTCGAGCAGCTTTACGACATCAACAAGCGTCTCGTGCAGAACGAGGGCCGCCTGTTGCGTCTGGCCGAATCCTACGGCGTAAAGCGCGACTCTTTCCTGGAGCAGTATCAGGGCGCTGAGCTCGATCCGAACTGGATGAAGTCGATCGGCAATCTGGCCGCCCGCGGCTGGAAGGAATTCGCCAAGAGCGAAAACACCACGATCCGTGACATCCGCCAGGAAATCCAGAATCTGGCGACCGAAACCGGTATCTCGATCTCGGAATTCCGCCGCATCGTGCACATGGTGCAGAAGGGCGAGCGTGAAGCACGCATCGCCAAGAAGGAAATGGTCGAAGCGAACCTTCGTCTCGTCATCTCCATCGCCAAGAAGTACACGAACCGCGGTCTGCAGTTCCTCGACCTCATTCAGGAAGGCAACATCGGCCTGATGAAGGCGGTCGACAAGTTCGAGTATCGCCGCGGTTATAAGTTCTCGACCTATGCCACCTGGTGGATTAGGCAGGCGATTACCCGCTCGATCGCCGACCAGGCCCGTACGATCCGCATTCCGGTGCACATGATCGAGACGATCAACAAGATCGTTCGCACCTCGCGCCAGATGCTGCACGAGATCGGCCGCGAGCCGACGCCGGAGGAACTGGCCGAAAAGCTCGCGATGCCGCTCGAAAAGGTCCGCAAGGTCCTGAAGATCGCCAAGGAGCCGATCTCGCTCGAAACCCCCGTGGGCGACGAAGAGGACAGCCACCTCGGCGATTTCATCGAGGACAAGAACGCGCTGCTGCCGATCGACGCCGCCATTCAGGCGAACCTGCGCGAGACCACCACCCGCGTTCTCGCCTCGCTGACGCCGCGCGAAGAACGCGTGCTGCGAATGCGCTTCGGCATCGGCATGAACACCGACCACACGCTCGAAGAGGTCGGCCAGCAGTTCTCGGTCACCCGCGAACGTATCCGCCAGATCGAGGCAAAGGCGTTGCGCAAGCTGAAGCATCCGAGCAGATCGAGGAAGCTGAGAAGCTTCCTGGATAGCTAAGGCGTCGACATAATCGCGATCACGAGCCCGGTCAGGTCATCCTGGTCGGGCTTTTCTTTGCCTAAACGATGTCACTTTTTCGTTTGCGGCTTGATCATGCCTTTTTAAAAAGCCACATCGGCTCAGGTGCTGGAACATCGCGCGGGATCATGGGGAAGTTATCCGAAAAGCAGCGAGAAACATTCGGACGGATCATTGCCGTCTCGATCCTGCTGCATGTCGTGCTGGCCGGGCTGATCTTCGTGAAGTTGCCGCAACAGTTGCCGACGCCGGAGGACAACGCGGTAAAGGTCGAGCTTGTGCCGCCGCCGGAAGAAAAGCCCCCGGAGCCACCGCCGCCGCCGAAGCAGGAAGAGGCGAAAAAACCGGATCCGCCAAAACCTCCGCCCAAGCCGCCGGAGCCTCAGAAGAAGCAGTCTATTCCCTCTCTCAAGCCCGCCGTCGAGTTCGGCCAGAAGGATAGCGGGCCAAAGATATCGACCGACGGGGACGCGACCGAAGATCAGGCAAAGTCGACAGAGGACAAGCCAGCCGATCCGCCGCCGACCGAGACCGCGGCTGAGCCGGCGAAACCAGAACCGCCGGTGCCCGCGCCAAAACCCGTCGAGCCGCAGCTGCTGGCCACGAACAACCCCGCCGATATGAAGGTGGATCTGAACGACCGTCCCCCGGAGACGCCACCTGCGGCCGAGAAACCAACGCAGGATACGGCAAAGCCGCAGGACAAGCAGGCAAACGTATCCGGCAAGCCCAGTACGGGGCGCAAGCTCACGCAGGCAAGGAAGATATTCTCACGCTCAAAGACTTCCGATCCTATCGCCCGGCTCGCCATGGGCATGGTGTCGCGCAATGAGCGCTTCGACCGGCTTTGCGGGACCGAACTCGTCGCGCAGCTGCAGCATGGCTCGCCGGCCTATAACCCCGTTCTATTCCCTCGGGTTGTTCGCCCTCAAGGCAACGTGTTCGATCTCCCGAACGGCAGCTTCCGGGATGCTCAGGGCTGGCGCGAGCTGAGCTTCAAATGCGAGGTGGATAGCGAGGCCATGAAGGTCGTTTCATTTGCTTTCAGCGTTGGGAAGCCTATTCCGAAGAGCGAATGGCAAAGCCGTGGCTTTCCCGAATACTAATCGTGACACCCTTCAATCGACGCTTATAGAAAGACCTGCATATTCAAATTGTTAAGGTGGAAATGCGCAAGCTTGGCGCGTCAGGCTTACGCAAGACTGGGCGGCTAATTTGCCCAGGAGGCCGGAAATGATTTCGGCAGGAGAGGGAAATGACATGACAGTCGATGGGGACAGCTTTCTGGAGAGCCTGGACGAAGCCGCCTGCCTCGTTTTCTTCGAGAACAAGGGTGATGAACTCACCGATATTCTCGTCGCCTCTCTGGAAGAAACGCTGGAGATCCTGAGGGGCGAGCAGCGTGGCGATGTCGTTCATTGATTGCTCGCGCCATCGGTCGTCTCCTGTTGCTTGTTCAGCTTCCGCGCGAGGACTATAGTTCTTCCACGATGGAGGTCGTTGCGACGCATCGCGGGTCGGTTTTCGAGTAAGGAAAGAGTTCAGGCGTAGTGTGGCGCCGACACGGCCATGCCTCCATCGAACGGGAGGTACGAAATGACCACGTATATTCTCTTGATCAATTGGACTGAGCAAGGCGTCAGGAATGTTCGCGACTCGCCGAAGCGGCTGGACGCGGCCAGGAAGGCGCTTGGCGAAATGGGCGGCAATTTCAAGGAATTCTATCTCACCATGGGGGATCACGACATGGTGGCGGTCTGCGAGGCGCCGGATGACGCCGTACTCGCCCGTTTCGCGCTGACGCTAGGGCAGGGCGGCAACGTGCGCACCCGCACCCTCAAAGCGTTTCCCGAGGCTGCCTATCGCGAGATCATCCACTCGCTCGGCTGATCTGTCTATCGCGAGACAATAGCCTGTTTCCGCGCCAGAACTCGGCCGCCTGTGCGGCCGGGTTCTGCAGCGCTGTCCGAAGGCTGCCCGTCGGTCAGTCCAAGTCCCTCACTGGAACCGGTGCGAATTCGCCTGTATGCATTCAAAATCGAATCAACCCCGGGCGATGAGAATGCTGACTGAGCAGGGCGTGCTGCGTGCCTCGATCGCCGTCACCGTCTTGATTGCGGTCTGCGGGATTGTGTTCGGGGTCCTGTCGGGATCCTTCTCCATCGCTTTTGACGGCGCCTATTCGCTCGCCGATGCCGGAATGACGGCGCTTGCGCTCTGGGTCTCCAACCTGATCGTGCAATCGGCGAAGGACGATGCTCTCGCGCGGGGTTTCAAAAAGCGCTTCACCATGGGTTTCTGGCACCTGGAGCCCATGGTCCTCGGGCTCAACGGCGTGCTGCTGATCTCGGTCGCGATCTACGCCTTGATCAACGCGGTCATCAGCGTGCTCAGCGGTGGCCACGATTTGGAATTCGGATTTGCGATCGTATACGCCGCAGTGGTCTTAGTGGCCTGCATCACCATGGCCGTCATCGGGATGCGCGCAAATCGCCAACTGAATTCGGATTTCATAGCGCTTGATGTGAAGGCCTGGATCATGTCCGGCGGGATCACGTTGGCGCTGCTGATTGCTTTCATCATCGGGTATTTCGCCGAGGGCAGCCGACTTGCGTGGATCGCTCCCTATGTCGATCCGGCCGTGCTGGCCATTGTCTGCTTGATCATCATTCCGATGCCGGTCGGCACCGTACGTCAGGCGTTTTCAGACATGCTGCTGATCGCCCCGCTCGACTTGAAGCGGCATGTCGATCGGGTTGCGATCGATACCGCCAGCAAGCATGGTTTTTTGTCTTATCGTGCCTATGTCGCCAAGGTGGGGCGCGCTATTCAGGTTGAGCTCTACTTCATTGTGCCGCAGAACTGGCCAGCGAAGCGCATCGAAGAATGGGACGGGCTCCGTGACGAGATCGGAGCTGCCATCGGTGGAGAAGGCCAGAACCGCTGGCTGACCATCGCCTTTACAGCAGATCCGGAGTGGGCCGAATGACGCGCGATATGACCTCGACAATGAGGGTTCTCGAACCCTACCCGGGCGTGTTCGCCTACTATGACGGACGCATCGAGGGGCGCCGGCTCCACTCGGCTGAGCCGAACTGGCTTGATGACGCCGCCTATGGGCTTGGCGTCGCTTCCTATGCGGTCGTCGATGGCGGCGAGGCTCTGGTCTACGACACCCACATCTCGCTTTCCCATGCGGAAGCGATCCGTGCGCATCTCGAAGCGCTGGGCGTCACCTCCATCCGCGTCGTACTCAGCCATTGGCATGTGGATCATGTCGCTGGAAATGCGGCGTTTGCCGACTGCGAGATCATCGCGCTTCGAGCGACGGCCGATCTGCTTGCGGCCAACAGGGAGAAGCTCGCTGCCCGGGAGCCACCGCTTTCGCCGCTCGTGCTACCGAACCGAGTGTTCGAACGGCAATTGGCGCTCTCGGTCGGAAACCGCCGCGTCGAGTTGCATCACTTCGAGATCCACAGCGCCGACGGTAACGTTCTTTGGCTGCCGGATGACGGTATTCTGCTTGCCGGGGATACGGTGGAAGACACGGTCACCTACATCGCCGAACCGTCGCGCGCAGCCGAGCATGTCCGCGAGCTGGAGCGTCTGCGCAGCTTAGCCATTCGCCACATTCTACCGAGCCACGGCGACGCCGCCCGCATCGCTGCCGGCGGCTACGAGCCAAGCCTCATCGACGCGAACCGGCGCTACCTGCAGCGGCTTCTGGATCCGGCGGCGCGGGCGAGCGGCGGATCGCTAAAGGCGTTCGTTGCAGACGATCTGGCTTCTCGGGCTATCCTCTATTTCGAGCCCTACGAGGCCGTGCACGCCAAGAATGTCGTCGCTCTCGATACTGTCGGGGCGGGCTAGCATGCCTCAAACCTTGCTGACGATTTCGACGCATGGCCAGGGCCTCTATGAGTTCACCGGCGAGGCGGCTGACTTTGTCCGCAAGGCAGGGGCCAGGGAAGGGTTGCTCACGGTCTTCGTGCGCCACACTTCCTGCTCGCTGCTGATCCAGGAGAATGCCGATCCGGATGTAAAGACCGATTTGGACGGGTTTTTCCGCCGCCTCGTTCCGCCTGCATCCGATCCCTCGATGCGCTGGATCGTTCACACGACCGAAGGCCCCGACGACATGCCGGCTCATATCAAGTCGGCACTGACGCAAGTATCGCTCGGCATTCCCGTGCATGCGGGGCGGTTGATGCTAGGGACCTGGCAGGGTCTTTATCTTTTCGAGCATCGCGACAGGCCACACCGTCGCGAGGTCGTTCTGCATCTCTCCAACTAAGCAAAATCTTAACCATATCCGACGCTTGCGGGCCGATGAACTCAATGTGAATACCGGGTTCTCGCGACGTTCAGATCGCTAGCGATATGTTGCCTCCTGTCTGGCTCAGGCCGGATCTTAAATTCCAGTTTAATCAGGAGATATTCATGTCCACGATATTCGCAAAGATCGGCGTTGCCGCGCTCGTGATGATCGGTTCGATCGCAACTAGCCTTCCCCAGGCACACGCCAATGATCTGTCGGCTTATGTCCAGCAGGTCAGCTCGCGTTCTCGCGGTTTTTGCACGGGCTCGCAGGCCGAAAGCCGCGCGCGCGGCATGGGGTTGTCCCGCGTGCGGGTGGTCAGCCTGAATTCGCGGTGGATCGTCGTCGAGGGCAGGGACCGTCGCAACCGCCTGCAGCGGGTGACGTTTTGGAACGAGCGCGGCTGCCCGCTGGCGCGTCGCTGATCCGGCCGGTCTCATATTTCGATAAAATCTGTGCGCCGCCTTTGGAAAGCAAAGGCGGCCTTTCTTTCGCCAACATATACCGATTTTGGGTGATGCGGTCGCTGCGCTGTTCCTAGTGAACCGCGCATGAATGGGTGGTTCCAAACCCATTCAGTTTCCACCCATTACTATCCGGTGCATCGCTTCGAATGAGGCGACGGCCGGCACGAGATGCATATCTCGCTCATTGGAGGATTAAATGAAGCAATTTTTCGCGAAGCTCGGGCTCGCCATGGTCATCGGCGTAACCGCGCTTTCCGGCACCGTGACCAACGCTGCCGCCCAGGGGCTCGATATCTATGTTGGCCCGGCGCATCGTCCGCCGCCGCCGGATTATTATCGCCCGGCACCGCCCCCACCGGGATACGGATACGGTCGTCCGGCCTACGGTCCGCGTGGCTGCGATCCGCGCCGTGCGGAAGACATCGCCCGCGACTACGGCTTCCGCCGCGCGCGTGTCGTCGACGTGACCCCGCGCCGCGTCATCGTCGATGGCTTCAGCCGCCTCGGTCCCGACACGATCGTTTTCGCAAACGTCCGCGGCTGCCCGATCATGGGCCGCTGATCAACGTCCTCCTCGTCGCGATCGACGGAGACTTTCATAAAGAACCCGCCCGCTGCCGCATTGGCACGGGCGGTTTTTTGTTGGCTGAACGACGCCCTACGCTTGCGGCATCTGCGATAGATGCTCGTGAATTGCGAGCCAGGCGCCGTCCGCCTGCCTTTCGAAGACGATCGTCTCCCTTTCCTTCGCCTGAACCGGCTCGCCGTTGAAGGCGAGTTCGGTTTCGACGCTGTGGGTGAAGATAGCCGTGGTGCCGGCGATCTGGACGTTGCGCCCGCTCGATCGGCATCCCTTCACGCGAAAGCCGTCGCGGCTTTCCCAGAGTTGCCATTCCGCCTCGTATTCGGCGCGGTTTTTCAGCACGCGGTCGAGATTGTGGAATATGAAGGTCGCCTCCGGCGCGAAAGCGGCGAAATAGCGTTCCCGATCGTGGCTCGAGAAGGCGTCCACAAGGTGGTCGGCGGCCGCAAGCACGGCGTCTTCCAGTTGCTGCATGTCTGGTTTCCTGTTGATTGCTTTCAAATCTTCGGGCTGCTGATGAGGTTCGCCAGCGGCCTCGTCTGGCGCGCGACCTTTTCCTTTAGCGCGTCAAGCGGCATCGTCTCGTCCTTGGCGAACTCGATGAACATCAGATTGAGGTTGTTGAATACCATCTGCCCAACCGCGGCGGCATCTATGCCGGGCATGACGGCGCCGCGCAGTTGCAGCTTCTGGACGAGCATCGAGACCTGGTCGCAGAGCCGGCTGTCGAGTTCGGTGTAGCGCCGGCTGAAGGGGCTTTCCGGCTGCTGGATCGAAATCGCCATCGCCGTCCGCCACATTTCCTTGCTCAGATAGACGAGGGAATGGTCGTAATACTGGTTGATCAGCGTCTGCAGTGCCGCGAGCGTCGTTGCAGGTGGATTTTCGACGATCGACTTGCCGGCCTCCAGCACTTCCTCCACTTCCATCGAAACGGCGGCGACGAGG
Source organism: Rhizobium sp. RAF56 (assembly GCF_052113965.1). Classification (NCBI taxonomy): domain Bacteria; kingdom Pseudomonadati; phylum Pseudomonadota; class Alphaproteobacteria; order Hyphomicrobiales; family Rhizobiaceae; genus Rhizobium; species Rhizobium sp. RAF56. Next base: position 78,245 of record NZ_JBFRDU010000008.1, on the reverse strand, counting down.
ATGTCGCCCTTGTTCTCGAAGTAGTTGTAGAACGTGCCGACCGAGACTTCGGCCCGCATGGCGATGTCTTCGATACGTGCGCTATCGTAGCCCACCTCGCGGAAGAGCGTGGTGGCCGCTTCCAGTATCCGTCTGTTCTTGTCGGCCTTCTGCCTAGCGCGAAGTCCCGCCATGCCGCCTTTTCCTTTTTTGAACACCCTCAAAATTGATATTGACTTAAAAAATGAACTCATTCAATCTTTTTGATGAAGGCGCCAGAATGAGCGCCATCCAACAGAGGGAACTAAGATGAGCCAATTCGCCGAAGGCGCCCGTTCGCGCCGATTTCTTTCGTCCGTCGCCACGCTTTCGCTTATGGCCGTTTCCGCGCTTGCCACGCCGGCGTTGGCGCAGGACGAGCTGAACGCACTCGTCTGGTGCGACCACACCGATCCGGCGCTGATCGAGCCTTTCGAGAAGGCGAACAACGTCAAGGTCAATCTCAAGGAATACGAGGGCACCGGCGCTGGGCTGTCGATCATCGACCAGTCGCGTCCGGGTGACTGGGACGTGCTGGTGATCGATGCCGTCGACGTCCAGCGCGCCGTGGACAAGAACATCCTCGCCGAAATGCCGGCAAGCGCGCTGCCAAATGCCGATATCTTCCCGGAAGTCCGGATGGAGGCGAACAACACACGCGACGGCAAGACCTACGCGGTCACCGAGAAGTTCGGCTACAACACGGTCTCCTACGACAAGTCCAAGGTCGATCCTGCCGACATGAAGGACATCAACAAGATCTGGTCGGACAAGTACAAGGGTCACATCGCCGTCTACGACTACTATCTGCCGATGATCGGTCTCACCGGTATTGCGCTCGGCAAGCAGACGGCCGACCTCAAGGAAGCCGATCTTCCCGCCATCCGCGACAAGCTCTTCGATCTGAAGAAGAATGCCAAGCAGGTGAGCGACGTCGTATCCTCGCAGACCGCGCTTGCGACCGGCGAAGTCGACATCGTCTTCGGCGGTGGCGAATGGCTGACGGCAGGCCTCGTCAAGGACAAGCCTAATCTCGACTGGACGATCCCCGAGCAGGGCGCGGTGCGCTGGGCGCAGTCGATCGGCGTGATGAAAGACTCCAAGAAGCAGGACCTGGCGCTGAAGTTCGTGCAGTATATCGTAAGCCCCGAAGGGCAGGCGCGGCTTGCAACCTCTTCCTGCTACTGGGCGATGCCCGCCAACGAGAAGGCTGGCGCCAACCTGACCGCCGAACAGAAGACGGCGCTGCGCTGGGACGAGCAGGCGACCTACCTGAAGAAGGCCCAGCTCTACCCGATCCCGAGCCCCGATCTCGACGCCAAGATGCAGGACGTCTGGACGGAAATGCTGCAGAAGTAAGCAGACCGCTTTCTGAAAATTGCCCTCACCTAACCCTCTCCCCGTTCTGACGGGGAGAGGGTACGACTGAGCTTGCCACTCGTTCCTCTTCCCCGCAGTGAAGGCGCCAGGCAAGGCGGACGCGGGGCTATAGCACGGAGTTTTTGGCCCATGGTCGCCTCTACCCTCGAAGATGCTGAACGCAGGAAGGCCTGGGGTTTCGTCGCCCCGGCCTTGCTCTGGACGCTCGCTTTCTTCGTCGCCCCCTTCCTTTTCATGGCCGCCATGAGCCTATGGGCGCAGCAGGCCGGAGAGATCGTGAAGGTCTGGAACTTCAGCAACTACATCGCCTTCTTCCAAAAGGACGCCCTGTTTCAGGCGCTGATCAATTCCCTGGAAATCACCGCGACAGTCACGGTGCTGTCGGTGCTTCTGGCCTATCCGCTTGCCTGGATCATCGCCGAGCGCGTGCCGCAGCGCTACCAGCGCACCGCGCTGATCATGGCTGTTCTGCCGTTCTGGACTTCCTACGTCGTGCGCTCCTATTCGTGGCTGCTCGTCTTGTCGAAGGGTGGGGTCATCAACCAGGCGCTGATCTCGGCGCGGCTGATTTCCGAGCCGCTGGAACTCGCCAGCAACCGCACGGCCACCGTCATCGGCTTCGTGCATTTCTTCGTCATGCTTTTGACGCTGACGATATACGCAAACCTCGTGCAGCTGTCGCCGAACTACCGACGGGCCGCCGCCGATCTCGGCGCCAACGCCCTGCAGACCTTCTGGCATGTCGTGCTGCCGCTGACGCTGCCGGGGATCATGACCGGCGCGTTCCTGACCTTCGTGCTCTGCATCGGCGACTACGTGACGCCGCAGATCCTCGGCGGCAACAACGAACTGGTCTTGCCGCAAATCATCATGCTGCAGCTCGGACGCCGGGCGGATTTCCCGATGGCTGCGGCGCTGTCGATCATCCTGATGCTCGTGGTCACCGCGGCATACGCTGCCTGCGCCCGCTGGCTGAAAATCGAGAGGGCGTGAGCCATGCGCAAGTCCCTCACTACCGCTGCCTCCTTCACCTATGCGGCACTGATCTACGGCTTCATCTTCCTGCCGGTCGTGGTTCTTGTCCTCTTCTCGTTCCAGGACGGCCGCCTGCCGGTGCCGCCCTTCAACGGCTTTTCCCTGCAATGGTACGAAGCGGTTTTCGCCGATCGCAAGCTGATGGCAGCCCTCGTCAATTCGTTCCTGGTGGCGATGGGGTCGTCCTTCGTCGCCTGCCTGTTCGGCTTCATGGCTGCCTATGCGCTTGCCCGCTTCAAGCTGCCGGGCTCGGCCTTGCAGCGCGGCCTTTTGATTGCGCCGATGACGGTGAGCTATCTGATCATCGCGCTTGGGCTCCTGACCGTGTTGAACACGCTCGGACTGCCGCTGTCGCTCTGGACGGTCGGCATCGGCCATGTGGTCATCAACCTGCCGCTATGCTTCGCCATCATCTATTCCTCGATGGGCGATCACCACATCAACATCGAGCGCGCGGCGCGCGATCTCGGCGCCAACGACTTCAAGGTGATGGCGCTGGTGACGGCGCCGATGCTGCTGCCGTCGATCCTCGCCTCCTTCTTTCTGTCGGTGACGTTCAGCTGGGACGAGTTCATCATCGCCTTCTTGCTGTCGCGCTTCGACGTGACGCTGCCCGTCGAAATCTGGAGCCTCTTGCGCTCCGGCCTCAACCCGAAAACCAATGCCATCGGCTCGCTGGTCTTCCTGGTCTCCGTCGCCGTGCTGGTGGTGCTGGAGCTGAGCCTGTTCGGAAGGACGAAAAAATCATGACCGCTCCGGTTTCCATCGCCAACGCCACGAAAACCTTCGGTTCCTTCACGGCGCTCGACGACGTGTCCCTCGACATCGAGGCTGGCGAATTCATCGTGCTGCTCGGACCCTCGGGTTGCGGCAAGACGACGCTTTTGTCGATCCTCGGCGGGTTCCTCGCACCGACCAAGGGTCGTGTCAGCATCGGCGGCAAGGACATGACCTATGTCGCGCCGGCGAAGCGTCCGACAACGACGATGTTCCAGGACTATGCGCTGTTTCCGCACATGAAGCTCAAGGACAATGTCGGCTTCGGTCTGAGGATGCGTGGCGTCGGCAAGGCCGAGCGCGAGGAGAAGGCGAAGGGCTTTCTCGATCTGGTCGGGCTCAAGACATCGGCGGAGAAGAAGCCGCACGAGCTTTCCGGCGGCCAGCGCCAGCGCGTGGCGCTCGCCCGGGCGCTTGCCGTCGATCCGGACGTGCTGCTGCTCGACGAGCCGCTCGGGGCGCTTGACCTCAAACTGCGCCGCCAGATGCAGGATGAGCTCAAGGCGATCCAAAAGCGTGTCGGCACGACCTTCGTTCACGTCACGCATGACCAGGAGGAGGCGATGGCGATCGCCGACCGGATCGTGGTGATGAATCATGGCCGGATCGAGGATTTCGGCCCGCCAGCCGATATCTACATGCGTCCGCGCTCGCTGTTTGCCGCCGGATTCATGGGCGAGGTGAATTTCATTCCCGGCAAGATCAGAAGCGCCGATCGTGGTGGCGGCCTCGTCGAGACGGCGCTTGGCGAGATCGTCCTGCCAAAACAGTGCTTCACGGCGTGCGCGCCTTCCGCCGGTCAGGCAACGACGCTTTGCATTCGCCCGGAACATTTCCGGCGGGCGGGAGAAGGTGGCGAGCCGGTCACTGCGCTCGGGCAGGCGACCATTTCGGGCAGCGCCTTCTTCGGCACGCACTACCGCTGCCACCTGACGCCGACGAGCGCGCCGGAGATGAGCATCGTCGCGCACATGCCGCAGTCGGCGGCGGTGGTGGAAGGCCAGCCGATCGGACTTGCGGTCAATGTCGGCGATATCGTAGCGTTGCCGCCCGAACATGCAGGCAGAAGCTAAGATCATGGAACGCATCGCGCCGGACAAGTGGTATGAAGTGAGACGGCTGGCGGACGACGTCACGCTCATATCCGAACCGTTCATCCATGAGTTCTACCGCTGCAATGTCTGGCATGTGCGCGGACGCGATCGCGACATGCTGATCGATAGCGGCATGGGCGTCGTGTCGTTGCGCGAATGGGTTCCGCTGGTCACCGAGCGGGAGCTGATTGCGGTGGCGAGCCACACCCATTTCGACCATATCGGCTGCCACCACGAGTTCGAATGTCGCGCCGTGCATTCGGCGGAGGCTGATCTCCTCGCTGATCCGACGCGGCAAAACACGCTTGCGGATCCCTACGTCACCGACGGCATCTTCGACGCGCTGCCGCCTGAGCCTTACTGCTCGAAATGCTACGGCGTGAAGCGGGCGCCGGCGACGCGCATTCTTGAAGATGGCGACGTGATCGATCTCGGCGACCGCACGTTCGAGATCGTCCACACGCCCGGCCATTCGCCCGGCGGCATCGCGCTTTGGGAGGAAAACACCGGCGCGCTGTTTTCCGGCGATATTCTTTATGACGGACCTCTGATAGAGGACACATACCACTCCGACGCGGCGGATTACCTCGCTTCGATGGAGCGTCTGTTGAAAATTCCGGCGCGCATCGTCCATGGCGGGCACTTTCCGAGTTTCAGCGGAGAGCGATACCGCCAGTTGATCACCGACTGGCTGAACGAAAAGCAGAAGAAGATCTGACGGGAGTGAAAGACGACATGCTCGACAAGCGTAAATTCTACATCAACGGCGAATGGGTTGCCCCCCTGGCTGCGAACGATCTCGACGTCATCAATCCAACGACCGAAAAGCCGGTTGCCGTGATCTCCATGGGTACGGCGGCCGATATCGACCGCGCGGTCGCCGCGGCCAAGAAGGCATTCGCCACCTATAGCCGCACCAGCGTCGAGGAACGGTTGGCGCTGCTCGAAAAGCTCCTGCAGATCTACAAGCGCCGCTACGAGGAAATGGCGCAGACGATCACGCTCGAACTCGGAGCGCCGATCACCATGAGCCGCGAGCAGCAGGCCGATGTCGGCGTCGGCCACCTGCAGGGCTTCATCGATGCGCTGAAACGGCTGAAGACGCGCGACGTTCTGCCGAACGGCGACGTCATGCTGCGCGAGCCGATCGGCGTGTGCGGCCTTATCACGCCGTGGAACTGGCCGATCAACCAGATCGCGCTGAAGGTCGTTCCGGCGCTTGCGACCGGCTCGACCTGCGTGCTGAAGCCTTCCGAGTTTACGCCGCTCAACGCCATGCTCTATGCCGAAATGGTGGATGAAGCAGGCTTCCCGGCGGGCGCCTTCAACCTCGTCAACGGTGATGGCTTCAACGTCGGCGCCGCGCTTTCCAAGCATAAGGACGTCGACATGATGTCGTTTACCGGCTCGACCCGCGCCGGCATCGCCGTCAGCAAGGACGCGGCCGAAACCGTCAAACGCGTGACGTTGGAACTCGGCGGCAAGTCGCCGAATATCGTCTTCGAGGATGCCGACCTTGAAGATCGCGTCACCGGAAGCGTGCTCGAATGCTTCAACAATTCCGGACAGTCCTGCGATGCGCCGACGCGCCTCCTGGTGCAAAAGTCCGTCTATGACAAGGCTGTGGAGATTGCGACGCGTGTCGGGCGCGAGGCCAGCGTCGGCAATCCGACGGAAGAGGGCGGCCACATCGGACCGCTCGTCAGCGACGTGCAGTTTGGTCGGGTGCAGACGCTGATCGAAGCGGGGATCGCGGAAGGCGCGCGCGTTCTGGTCGGCGGCGCCGGAAAGCCGGAAGGCTTCGAGACCGGTTACTTCGTCAAGCCGACGATCTTTGCCGACGTCAACAACGGCATGCGCATCGCCCGCGAGGAAGTGTTCGGCCCGGTGCTCGCCATCATGCCGTTCGAGACGGAAGATGAAGCGATCGCGATCGCCAACGATACCAACTACGGCCTTGCCGCCTATGTCCAGACCGGCAATCCGGAACGCGCCGAACGCGTTGCCTCGCGCCTGCGTGCCGGCATGGTGCACATCAACGGCGCGCCGCATCGCTACGGCAGCCCCTTCGGCGGCTATAAGCAGTCCGGCAACGGCCGCGAGGGCGGAATGTTCGGACTTGAGGATTTTCTGGAAGTGAAGACGGTTCATCGCCCCGACGCGGCCTGACGCCTGCGGCTCGCGCTTCCGCTTCTTCCGCCTTCCTGGCCCTGAGCCGGTATGACGGAGGGACGTGGAACTGCTTGCTTTACACGTGACTTCCTTGTCAGCATTTAAGGGCGCCGGCTGCAGCCGGCGCCCTTCTTATTTCAAGCCTTGCGATTTTTCAGCGCGTCGCAAGCGCTGGGCTGTAGACCAGGAGGCTCAGGATTTCGAAGAGCACCTGTGCACCGGCCTGAGCGGTGTTGGTGGTGCCGTCGTATTGCGGCGCGACTTCGACGACGTCGCCACCGACAAAATTGAGCCCCTTGAGGCCGCGCAGCAGTTCCAGCACTTCGCGCGTCGTGAAGCCGCCGATTTCTGGCGTGCCGGTGCCCGGCGCAAACGCTGGATCCAGGCTGTCGATATCGAAGGAGAGATAGGTCGGGCCGTCACCGACGATCTGGCGAGCCTTCTCGATGATCGCCGGCATGCCCATGCTGGTGAGTTCCTCGGCGTGGATGACGGTCATGCCGGACTCGTAGGAGAACTCCCAAAGATATTCCGATGAGCCGCGGATACCGATCTGAATGGTGCGGGCAGGATCGAGAACGCCGTCGAGCACGGCGTTGCGCATCGGTCCGCCGTGGTGGAACTTGGTCTGGTCGAACGGGCCGCCGGTATCGCAGTGGGCATCGATATGGATGAGGCCAACCGGCCGGTCACGGCCGACCGCCTTCAGGATCGGATGCGCCATGGAATGGTCGCCGCCCACAGAGACGGGTATGACGCCGGCCTGGACGATCGCCGAGATCGCGGTTTCGATGTTCTCATGGCACTGCTCTAGCCGGTAGCGGCTGGCGAAGGGCACGTCGCCGATGTCAGCCACACGCAGATCGTAGGCCGGTGCGCAGTCCAGCACGTGGTTATAGGGGCCGATGCGTTCGATGGCGCGGATGGCGCGGGGGCCGAAGCGGGAGCCGGGGCGGTTGCTGACGCCGAGATCCATCGGCACGCCGACGACGGCAACCTGCAGATCGCCGAAGTCGGGCTTGGCGAAGTTGACGGGATGATAGGGCAGGCTCGCGAAGGTCGGCACGCCAGAGTAGGGTGCCAGCCGCGTCCCGCCGCTGAAAATCTTATCCGCAACCCGCTTGAAGCGCGGATTGTAGAAGTCGGCGCTGTCGGCGAATTTGCGGCGCAGCTCCTCCAGGCTCTTCTTTATATCGACCATAATCGTTCCTCTCTGCGGATTTCTGGTGGTGGTGCGACTGCACCATAAAATCGCGTTCTCTCACATCACTTTCTGCTGAACGAAACTTCGAGAAAAATTGAACTTTCAGGGAGCATTGGCTTTAAATTCCTGTTTGCAAATGGCATTTTGAAGAACTGAAAGGCGAAGGGCCGGGCTCCTTCGTGGAGCTTCCATGGCGTTCGACGCTTCCGACATCCGCCTGTTGAGGATCTTCGTTTCCGTGGTTGAAGCGGGCGGGTTTGCTGCCGCGCAGAGTGAGCTCAACATCGCGCTTTCGACGATCTCCACACATATGGCGGCGCTCGAAGCGAGGCTCAAGCTGACGCTCTGCCAGCGCGGTCGAAGCGGCTTTCATCTGACCCCGGAGGGACAGTCCGTCTACGAGGAAGCAAAGCGCCTCTTCGGCTCCATGGAAGGCTTCGACGGGCGCATGCGGGCGCTGCGCGAAAAGATGACCGGAACGCTGTCGATCGGCATTACCGACAACACGATTTCGGATCCGAATTGCCGGCTCGACAGGGTGCTCGGGCAGTTTGCGGATGCAGCGCCGGAAGTGGTGCTTTCAATCGTAACCCGGCCGCCGAACGAACTGCTGCGTGACATCGTGGCGGGCGAGATCCAGGTGGCGATTTCGAGCTTTCCGCGCCTGGCGATGGGGCTCGACTATATCGATCTCTATAGCGAGACGCAGTCCTTCTATTGCGCGCGCGAGCATCTGCTCTTCCACCGGCCGGACGAGGCGATCGATCTGGCCGAGGTGCAGGAGCACAAGCTGGTGGCGCGTTCCTACTGGGGGCAGCGCGACCTGAAGATCTTTGCGAGCGCCGCGCCGAAGACCACCGTCAGCGACATGGAGGCCGAAGCGCGCCTCATCCTGTCGGGCCGGTTTCTTGGATACCTGCCCGACCACTACGCCAGACCCTATGTGGAAGCCGGCCAGATGCGCGCGATCAGGCCGGATATCTTTCGCTACCGCGCGGCATTTCAGGCCGCCTGCGATCCGGTTCAGGCAAAGCGTGGCCTTGTCGCGCTGTTCCTCAGGCTCCTGAAGGCTGAGCTGCAACGCGACCGGAAGTAGCCCCGCCGCGAGCGGTGCTGAGGGGCGGACGGGTCGTGGGTATCCAAGCGCCGTTGCGACCCCATGTTTGTTGACTGGATGCTAAGGTTGACTGATGCTGCGGTGCCTCTTGCCACGGCAGGGGCTGGTGAAAACAAAAGGAGCGTCCGTTCAATGTTCGATCATATCTCGATTGGCGTCAAAAGCCTGGAAGTGGCGCGCCGCTTTTATGACGCGGCCCTGCGTCCGCTGGGTTATGAGCGGCTTTCGAACGCTGACAACATGGTCGGCTATGGGGCGGAAAGAGCGGCGTTCTGGGTTGGCGAGGTCGAAAGGCCGGTGCCGGCCGATCGCGGCTCCGGTTTGCATTTCTGCTTCGTCGCGCCGACGGCCGATTCGGTCGACGCCTTTTATGCCGCAGCGATTGCCAATGGTGGCGAGGACAACGGCAAGCCAGGCGTCCGGCCAGACTATGGGCAGTTTTACTATGCGGCGTTCATCATCGACCCCGACGGATACCGCCTGGAGGCATATTTTCACCGACCCGAATAAGGTGCGCCACGCTACGGCATAACGCGGCCCAAGAGCCGCGCGGCGCTGTCATGGCGGCCTCGGGCCGAAGCGAAGACCGCTCCGCAGGGCGCTGCGGCGCGGTCTTTGTCTCTGCACATTCCCTGAATCGAAATCGAAGCAAGGATAGGCTTCAGCGAAGCCGAGGCTTCGCTCCTTACATCGTGCCCATGCTCTTCATGGCGCTGTTCATATGCATGGCGCAGTCTTTCGCCTTGTGGGCTTTCATGGCGGTCTTAGCCATATCCATCTGCTTCATGGCCGTCTTCTTCATTGCGGCATCAGTCATGCCGTCGACCTTGGTCTGCATCGCAGCCATCGAGGCGTCGTCGCATTTCGCCATCGGTGCTGTTGCCGCATAGGCGGGCAGCGCGGCTAAGGCGAGGGCGGCAGCGATCAGCGTGGATTTCAACATTGGAAGTCTCCTCCGAAGGGCATAAGCGCCCACATGAAAACGTGGTGCTCGGAAGGGCGTTCCGGTTTTTAGGAGGAGAATGGCCCGATGCGACAAGATGCCTCATCCGGCGTTTCGGTACGGTCAGTGGTGTTCGCGATCGTGCAGTGCGTCGAGAAGCCGATCCTGGGTTTGGTAGCCGGCCAGGTAGAGGTCGATCGCGACGCTCGCGGCGGCCAGGCCCTCCTGGCTCTCGATCTTGATGCTGCGTTCCGCGCACCAGCAATAGAGCGCGCCAGCCAGCGCATCGATATCCTCAGCATGATCGAGCGCGTTGACCATCATCGACATTTCGCTGCACCTTCTCGTTAAGATGGGACATTTGAGCGATAGCTTGATGAGATTCTGCTCAATTGCAAGGCGAACAGCCTTGCTGCGTTAATGCCGGCGAAATACGGGACAAAACTGTCTCAAACAGAGACGTCTTATCTCAAATCGATACGGATTTTCAGTTGGGCGTCTGTTCCGGCGGATGAGGCGGAGGGTTTTCCGCATGTTCCCGGCTATCGCGGGCGGGGAAAATAAACAGAGCGATGCCCAAAGCGATGGTGAGGACCACCATCGCCCACAATATGACCTTGGGGCGTAACGAGATCATGGCCAAGCGATCATGTGTGGAGCGGATGAGACGCTTCCACTGCCGCTTCGATCAACTCTTCAGCGAAGGATATCGCGCATTCGGAGTCGTCTTCGTCCAGTTTCAGTTCGCTGCATTTTTGTCGCATTGCCTTGCGGATCTCGGCGAGCATCCTGGCGTCTACCAAATCGTCGCCTTCATCGAGAGCGTGGGTCAATGCCGATTGGGCAACCACTTCGAGGACCGCCATGCGCCCCTCTATTTCTCCCAACGTCGGAATCGCCCTCATGGCGCCCTGACGTTTGCAGTCACGGTTTGTGGTGAGCATATGAGCGGTCTCCTCTCATGAGGCAGATAACCCATGAGACGGAAAAAAGTTCACCCCGACGGATGATACATTTCAGGTGAAAGCCTAATTCTCAATCTTTTGGACAGGTCCCGGCTGCAAGCACGTCCGCGCAGTTTGGAGAGCGGCGGAAATCGTCGTAGTAGAGGGTCCATTCGGTGCTGTCGGCGGCGCGGTAGGGACCGAACTTGAAGTACTGGTTCTTGCCCAGCCCGTCATCGGCATGGCCGATATGTCCCTTGACGGTAACGATCCATTTGTCGTTGGCGAAGATCTCGATTTGGCCGGTGCCGTCGGGACCGGGCTTTGTATAGATCGCAAAGTCGATCCAGCCCGAGTCCGGCGACGGAAGCGGATTTCCGCGGTCGATGACGGTAATTGCGTCGGTGCAGCCGGCGAACTCCGCGCCATCCTCCTTCGACCATTTGCCGTCAGTGGCGACAAGGGCGCGCATCTGGTTGGTGTCGGGTCGGAACCAGACAGGGGTCTGGCTTTGGCCGCAGGGCTTGGGATCGCCATCGCTGACCTTCGTTACCGGGGCGATGTAGTTCGTCTCCACCGTCGCGAAAAGCTTTCCGTGGTTGAGGCGAAGCGCCAGAAAGGGGCTGAAATCGCCTTTCGCGTTGGGGCCGATCTCGCGTTTCCATTGCGCGATCAAGTAGCGATGGTCGCTTGTGGGAATAGGATCGGCAAACTTGACGGCAAAGCCGTACCAGACGCCTTTCGTATAGGGAACGCGATGCTTCGTGCGTTCCCAGATCTCGGCGCGCTCGCTGCAGTTTTCCTCATTCGCGGCGCAGAGCGGCTTGATGCTGAGCTTGATCGCGCCGGTGCCGCTGCGTTTCACCTCGGACTGGAATTCGACGGTGCCGGCACTCTGCTCGTAGTTGTCGCGATAGTAGAGGCCGCCGGCGGGGGAGAAGTTCTGGCCGTCGAAGCCGTCGCGCAGCACCATCTCCGATGGATCTTCCGCGCGAGCCGATATGACCCGGAGAAAAGCCGCCAGGAAGGTAAGCACGATCATCTTCGTCTTCATGATTATCGCATATCCCCAGTGCGAGACCTCGATCCGCTATCAATGGCGGCAAGGACGGCCGCTAGCAAGATAACTAATTGAATTATGCTTAAATATTGAAGCCCGGGAGCAGCGAGAAGGGCTTGCGGGTGTGGACAAATCGGGCCGGGCGCGCTTGATAGGCGGACGACATATAAGGAGGATACGGCATGACGATCGAGGATGATCTCCACAAGATTGCTGAGCAGGAAGAGACGCTGCGCTTCGACACCTTCGATCTGGCCGCGGCCGGAGTGCTCGGCAGGCTGCTCTGCGATCTTGCCACCGAGCGCAATCTCCCCGTCGCCATCGACATCACCTTCCATTCCATGCCGGTGTTCTACGCGGCGCTGCCGGGCTCGACACCGGATAACGCCAGCTGGATCAGGCGCAAGCGCAACATGGTGCTCCGCTATTTCCGCAGCAGCTATGCGAGCGGCCTTTCGCTGCAAAAGCAGGGGAAGACGATCGAAAGCAACGGACTTTCCGCCGAGGACTATGCCTCGCACGGCGGCAGCTTTCCCATCTATGTCAACGGCACGGGCTGCATCGGCGCCGCCACCGTCTCCGGCCTGCCGCAGCGCGCGGACCACAATCTGGTGGTGGAAGCGCTGGCGCTGATGCTGGGACACGAACCGGACGGTCTGGGGCTGCCGGATGCGTGATCGCTCAAAGCGGCGCGGCAAGATCAACGAAACCCTGCCGAACGCCGCCGGTCTTTAAGCGCGGCTCAGACCTTGCCGGCGGCCTCCGCGATCACCTTCGTCAAGCTGCCGGTCGGGGGGAAGAGCGGGATCAGGCAGGCCTGCAGGGCGTGATAGATGTCGCCCTTGCCGGGGAAGAGCGTGTGGGAGGGATGAAGGCTCTCGGTCAGTTCCTCATGCCAGCCGCCGTGCTTGCGGTCGATGAAGTGGTTGCCGATCACGCCCCAGATCTTGCGGTAGCTTTCCTCGTGGAAATCGCTCGGCACATGCTCGTTGAGGAAATGTGCCGCCGCCGCGCCCTCGCAGGCCGGCCACCACAGCTTGTTGCGCTTGGCCGGGACGTCGGCCCAATCAAGCGTGTAGAAAAACCCGCCCTTGTCGTTGTCCCAGCCCAGTGACATCGACTGCGAGAACAGCGCCTTGGCGGCGTCCGGCATCCAGGCATGCTTTTTGCCGCCGAGCGACCAGAGCTGCAGGATGAGGCGGGCCCATTCCAGCCAATGGCCTGGCGTCGTGCCGGCGGGGCGGAACATCTCGTTCGGGTGATAATAGGATTTATCGACGGTCCATTGGGTGTCGAAGTGCTCGGCAACCCTCCAGCCGACGGAACCGGCCGCACGGCGGATGACGAGATCGGCGATGCTTTCGGCCTTGTCGAGATAGCTGCGGTCGCCGGTTGCCTCGAACGCCGCCATCAGTGCTTCCGTCAGATGCATGTTGGAATTCTGGCCGCGGTAGCCGCCGCCGTCGAGCGGCTGCCAGTCTTGAGTGAACTCCTCGGCGATCGCGCCATGGCGGGCTTCCCAGAACCGGCTGTTCAAGACCTCGGTGATGTCGGCAAGCATGCCGTCGGCCAGCGGATGACCGATCGTCTTGGCGGAGGAGGCGGCAAGCAGCACGAACGCGTGGCCGTAACCTTGCTTGTTGGCGTCGACCGGGCCGTCATCGTTCAGTGACCAGAGATAGCCGCCGTGCTTCGTGTCGCGGTGGTGGTTCCAGAGATAGTCCATGCCATGATCGACGATGCCTTCCGAGCCGGGCCGGCCGAGCAGGGCGCCGATCGAGAAGCAATGCACCATGCGCGCCGTCGAATGGATGCCGCGCACGGGATTGACCGCATCGAGAGGGTTGCCGGCATCGTCCATATCGTAGAATCCGCCTTTGGGATTGACGCCACGATACTGAAAGAAATCGAAAAGCCCGTTCGCCTGATCGAGCAGCCAACGCCGGTGATAATCGCGCGTGCTCCAGTTTCCGAGTGCTTGTGTCTGCTGCCCGATGCTCATGCTTTCCTCCCGGGAATCTTTGGCCACCTACGCCTATAGCGCCGTCGGGACGATGTGTCATGGCCGGCGGTGAATTGGCTAGGAGCGTGACGCGACGATCTCCTCCATCGTAACGCAAAGGCTGCTCAAAGCGGGGGAGGCGCTCTGGCGCAAGGCGGTCAATAGCCGTTCATCGGCTGTTACGAAGCGGCAGTTCCGGCGGACGGCGAGACATGCGTAAAAGCAATCATAGGCGGGGTGACCGAGATCGATGGCGAGTTCCGTCGCTTCTCCCATCAGCGGCAGAGTAGAATGAAGTTCGACGCCGCTTCGTTCCAGCAAGCGCGCGGCTAGCTTCGCTTCGTCCTTCGACAGCTCGGCTCTTTGCGTCTTCTTCCAGAGAATGTTTGCGCATTCGCAAACGAAGAGGTCCGGTGCTGCGAAACGGAATTCCTTGCGTAGCGCGATCGCATTCTTCGTTCCAGTTTCCTGGACCACCCATTTGATCGCGATGCTTGCGTCGACAATCAGCGTTTCGGTCACCGCTCGTCACGACCCTCACGCAGCAAGACCTCGGACGGTGTCTGGAGCCTTTCCGCAGTTATTCGGCGCAACTCGGCGGCCAGTTCGTCGAACGTCGGTTCCGCTTCATTTTCGAGCGCCTGCCGCAGGATCTCTCGATGCTCGGCTTCGGCTGAGCGACCATGCCGCGCGGCCCGCACCTTGAGTCTGGTGATAAGGTCGTCATCCAGGTTGCGGACGTGCAAGCTCGAAGCCAAGAGCCGATCCCCGTTGATCTCATTGGCAGCAATGATAGCAATCCCTCTTGCGAACATCAAGATAACCGGCAAATCCCGCGGTTCATCGCCCTTCGCGTGCAAGCTGTTGCGACTGCTTGCGCCCTCAGCCGTTCAGGCGTACATATGTTGACATAAGCATATCTTTATGTGATCAGCCTGTGTCGCAATCAGGCCAAAGGAGTTCGCTCGTGTTCGATGATCTGTTCAAATCCGGGAGCTTGCACCGCGGCGATGTTTTCGAGGCTCTGAGACAGGCGGCGAGCGAACGTATCCTGGTTCTCGACGGCGCGATGGGCACGCAGATCCAGGGGCTTGGCTTCGACGAGGATCACTTTCGCGGCAGCCGCTTCATCGGCTGCGCTTGCCATCAGCAGGGCAACAACGACCTTCTGATCCTGACCCAGCCGGACGCGATCGAGGAAATCCATTACAAATACCTGAAGGCCGGCGCCGACATCATCGAGACCAATACCTTTTCCTCCACCCGTATCGCCCAGGCCGACTACCAGATGGAGGGGGCGATCTACGACCTTAACAAGGAAGGTGCGGAAGTCGCCCGCCGTGCTGCTATCCGCGCCGAGCGTGAGGACGGTAAGGGTCGCTTCGTCGCCGGCGCCATCGGCCCGACCAACCGCACGGCCTCGATCTCGCCGGATGTTAACAATCCCGGTTACCGTGCCGTGTCGTTCGACGATCTGCGCGTTGCCTATGGCGAGCAGATCGATGGCCTCATCGATGGCGGCGCCGACATCATCCTGATTGAAACCATCTTCGACACGCTGAACGCCAAGGCAGCGGTGTTCGCCTGCGAGGAGCGATTTGCCGCCAAGGGCGTGCGCTTGCCGGTGATGATATCAGGCACCATCACCGATCTCTCCGGCCGCACGCTGTCGGGGCAGACGCCTTCGGCGTTCTGGAATTCCGTGCGCCACGCCAATCCTTTCACGATCGGGCTGAACTGCGCACTCGGCGCGAACGCCATGCGTCCGCATCTGCAGGAACTTTCGGCGGTCGCGGACACGTTCGTCTGCGCCTATCCTAACGCCGGCCTGCCGAACGAGTTCGGGCAGTATGACGAAACGCCTGACATGATGGCGGCCCAGATCGAGGACTTCGCCCGCGAGGGGCTCGTCAACATCGTCGGCGGCTGCTGCGGCTCGACACCGGAGCATATCGCCGCGATCGCAACTGCCGTTTCGAAATACAAGCCGCGGCCGATCCCCGAGCACCGCCCGTTCATGGCGCTTTCCGGCCTCGAACCCTTCGAACTGACCAACGACATTCCCTTCGTCAACGTCGGCGAACGCACCAATGTCACTGGCTCCGCGAAATTCCGCAAGCTGATCACCAATGCCGACTATGCGGCAGCCCTCGACGTCGCCCGTGATCAGGTCGAGAACGGCGCGCAGGTGATCGATATCAACATGGACGAAGGCCTGATCGATTCCGAACGGGCGATGGTCGAATTCCTGAACCTCATCGCCGCCGAACCTGACATTGCCCGCGTGCCTGTTATGATCGACAGTTCGAAGTTCTCGATCATCGAGGCGGGCCTGAAGTGCGTCCAGGGCAAGCCGATCGTAAACTCGATCTCGCTGAAGGAAGGCGAGGAGAATTTTATCGCTCAGGCGCGGTTGCTGCATAACTACGGTGCGGCTGTCGTCGTCATGGCCTTCGACGAGACCGGACAGGCCGACACCTATCGGCGCAAGGTGGATATCTGCACCCGCGCCTATAAGCTCTTGACAGAGGAAGCAGGTCTCGCGCCCGAGGACATCATCTTCGATCCGAACATCTTCGCGGTCGCCACCGGGATCGAGGAGCACAACAACTACGGCGTCGATTTCATCGAGGCGACGCGGACGATCCGCAAGGCGATGCCGCTTGTCCATATTTCCGGCGGCGTATCGAACCTTTCCTTCTCCTTCCGCGGCAACGAGCCCGTGCGTGAGGCGATGCACGCTGTCTTCCTCTATCATGCCATCCAGGCAGGCATGGACATGGGCATCGTCAACGCCGGCCAGCTGGCGGTCTACGACAACATCGACCCTGACCTGCGCCAGGCCTGCGAGGACGTGGTGCTGAACCGCCGGCCTGACGGCACCGAGCGTCTTCTCGAGGTTGCCGAGCGTTATCGCGGGCAGGGCGGCAAGGAGGCGAAGGCACAGGATCTCTCCTGGCGCGAATGGACGGTAGAAAAGCGGCTTGAGCACGCGTTGGTCAACGGCATCACCGAATACATCGAGGCCGACACCGAGGAGGCGCGGCAGAATGCGGAACGGCCGCTGCACGTCATCGAAGGTCCGCTGATGGCCGGCATGAACGTGGTCGGCGATCTCTTCGGCTCCGGCAAGATGTTCCTGCCGCAGGTGGTCAAATCCGCCCGCGTCATGAAGCAGGCGGTGGCCGTTCTGCTTCCTTACATGGAAGAGGAGAAACGGCGGACCGGCGGGGACCAGAGGCAATCGGCCGGCAAGATCCTGATGGCGACCGTCAAGGGCGACGTCCACGACATCGGCAAGAACATCGTCGGCGTCGTGCTCGCCTGCAACAACTACGAGATCATCGACCTCGGCGTCATGGTTCCGGCGACGAAGATCCTGGAAACGGCGATTGCCGAGAAGGTCGACATCATCGGTCTTTCAGGCCTGATCACGCCCTCGCTCGACGAGATGGTGCATGTCGCCTCCGAGATGGAGCGGCAGGGTTTTGATATGCCGCTCCTGATCGGCGGGGCGACCACCAGCCGTGTGCACACGGCGGTCAAGATCCATCCGCGCTATGATCGCGGTCAGGCTGTCTATGTCACCGACGCATCGCGCGCCGTCGGCGTCGTCTCGAACCTCCTGTCGCCGGAAAACAGCAAAGGCTACCTCGCGACCATGCAGGAGGAATATGAGAAGGTCGCGGCGGCGCACGCCCGTGCCGAGGCGGAAAAGATCCGCCTGCCGCTTGCCCGCGCCCGCGAGAACGCCGCCCGCGTTGACTGGGCGGACTACAAGCCCGCACGGCCGCAATTCCTCGGAACCAAGGTCTTCGATGACTATGACGTGGCGGAGCTCGCGCGTTACATCGACTGGACGCCCTTCTTCCAGACCTGGGAGTTGAAGGGTCGCTACCCGGCGATCCTTGAGGATGAAAAGCAAGGGGAGGCGGCCCGACAGCTCTTTGCCGACGCCCAGGCGATGCTCGAAAAGATCGTTGCGGAACATTGGTTCCGGCCTCGCGCGGTGATCGGCTTCTGGCCGGCGGGTGCTGTTGGCGACGACATTCGCCTGTTCACGGACGATGGGCGCGGCCAAGAACTTGCGACCTTCTACACGCTTCGCCAGCAGCTTTCGAAACGCGACGGGCGGCCGAATGTGGCGCTGTCGGATTTCGTCGCGCCGGTCGAAAGCGGGGTCGGGGACTATGTCGGTGGCTTCGTGGTCACCGCCGGCTTCGAGGAGATCGCCATCGCCGAACGCTTCGAGCGTGCCAACGACGACTATTCCTCGATCCTGGTAAAGGCGCTTGCCGACCGTTTGGCAGAGGCCTTCGCCGAGCGCATGCACGAGCGCGTCCGCCGCGAATTCTGGGGCTATGCCAAGGACGAGCATTTGACGAGCGAGGAACTCCTGCAGGAAGCCTATGCCGGCATTCGTCCGGCGCCCGGCTATCCGGCGCAGCCCGACCACACGGAGAAGGCGACGCTCTTCCGCCTGCTCGACGCGGAAGCGGCGACGGGCGTGCAGCTCACCGAGAGCTACGCCATGTGGCCCGGCTCCTCGGTCTCCGGCCTCTACATCGGCCATCCCGACGCCTATTATTTCGGTGTCGCCAAGGTGGAGCGGGATCAGGTGGAGGACTATGCCGTTCGCAAGGGCATGCCGGTTTCCGAAATAGAACGTTGGCTCGGACCGGTGCTGAACTACGTCCCGGCGAAAAACGACGCGCCGATCGAGGATGCCGCCTGAGGGGCGGCATTGACGTTCGCAAACTGATTCAAGTTCTTAATGCGGCTGGAAATGATTCATCTTCCAGCCGCAATCCATTGATCTTATTTGGAAATATATGTTGGAAGCCGCGATGCTGTTCGATTTAGGCGTGCACGCCAGGTTTGTGCGGAGTGACCGACAGATCAAATCCCATCGCCTTGATCACTTTCATGATGGTGCTGAACTCGGGATTTCCCTCGGCACTTAGCGCGCGATAGAGGTTTTCACGGGACAGCCCGGCATCCTTTGCAATCTGGGTCATGCCATGAACGCGAGCTACATCGCCGATGGCGGCCGCGATGGTCGCGGGATCGCCGTCCTCAAACACCGCTTCCAGGAAGAGGGCGATCTTTTCCTCGGTATCGAGGTGCTCTGCAATGTCCCATTTGCTTGTCTTGACAGCCATGTCCGTTATTCCTCTACGTCCCGCGCCAGCGTTTTCGCCGCCGCAATGTCTGAGCTCTGCGTGCTCTTGTCGCCACCGCACAAGAGAATGACGAGGATATTGCCTCGCTTGATGAAATAAACGCGGTAGCCGGGGCCGCAATCGATGCGCAGTTCGCTTACACCTTCGCCGACCGGTTTGACGTCCCCGGGATTTCCCATGGACAAGCGATAGATGCGTGCATTGATGCGAGCCTTCGCCCGTTCATCTTTCAGCCGGAAGAACCGCTTAGCATAGATGTCGGTTTCCCGAATTTCGATCATAGCACACTGTAGCTCATAAGCTACAGTTCAGCAGCATTTCGAATTAGCGTTCATTGGCGCGAAAGCGATATCAGCCCGGCGCTGCCAGTCGCGCCTACCCTTCACCCGCGCACGTCGCTGCTTTGTCTTGCGCGTGCCAACCGAAGGAATTCCTGCCTGATACTCTCAAAAAGGCCAGGCGGGATGAAGCCGCAAGCGAAGTTTCCAGAGCCGGCTGATATCGGCGCAAGTCCGCCGTTCGGCCATTCGTCAATATTGTGCTCGGAGACGATGACCCAACTCGGTTCGTCGTCCAGGCCAATGGCTTGCTTGACGCGAAGCGGTATCTCGATGCCGACCGTGTCGCCTGCGGGTGGCGTATGGGCGATCGGTAACAGGACGTACCGCGGACGAATAAGATGGTCACTCGCCGCGACAATACACGTCGGACGGTCCTTGCCCTGAGCACGGCTCACTTGCGCCTCCCGCGTCCAAAGGTAGTCATAGCGAACGACGAGACCGGGCTTTGGATCGGGAAGCGACATGCCGCCGCCTTATTTCAGCAGCTCGTCGAGGTCGGAATGTGCGGGGTCCATTTCTGCACGCTCGACCGCATCGATGACAACCGACAGGGCGTCCGCTGTGCGATGGGTGCGTTGCGCCGCGGCTTTCAGCCAGTCGTAGTGATCTGCTGACATCAGAACAAGCTCGCGTCGCCCATGACGTGTGATTTCAAGCGGTTCGCGCTGCGCCTGATGCTGGAATTCGCCGAATTTACGCTGGAATTCAAGAGCGGTTGTTTGAGCCATGATTGCCTCCTGATCCATATAGGAAGGTCAGCTGTATTCTCAGCTCGGCCCGATCGTCAGCTCGGCGACGAAATCATAGGCGTCGCCGCGATAGAGGGAGCGGGTGAATTCAACGGCGCGGCCCGAACCGAGGTAGGAGATGCGCTCGATCGACAGACCGGCGGCACCGACGGGGACGCCGAGCAGGCCGGCGTCGCTTTCCTTCATGTTGGTGGCCGAAATCCGCTGCACGGCGCGCACCGGCCGCACCTGGCGGCGCTCCAGTTCTTCGTAGAGCGAGGTGGTGACGACCGAGGGATCGGGGAGGAATTCGCCGGAAACGCTGGCATGCTCGATCGCAAGCGGCTGGTCGTCGGCAATGCGCAGACGGCTGAGGCGCGAGACCTTCACGTCGGTCGCAAGACCGAGAATCATCATTTCGTCGGGCGAGGGGGTATGAACGCCCTTGTGCAGCCATTCCGACCGGGCCTTGATGCCGCGCCGCGCCATGTCCTCGGTGAACGAGGTCAGCTGCGAAAGCCGTTGCTCGACCTTGGAGACCGGGCGGGCGACGAAGGTGCCCGAGCCGTGCCGGCGAACGAGAACGCCCTCGGTGACGAGATCGTCGATTGCCTTTCTGACGGTCACCCGGCTGACGGCGGCGAATTCGGCAATATCGCGCTCGGGCGGCAATGCGTCGCCGTGCTTCAATGTCCCGGCTCTTACGGCATCCTCGAGGGTGCGTCGCAGCTTGACGTAGAGCGGGCCGCTGCCGCCGGCGGTCAGCCTTTCGGGAGTGAAGATGCGCATCAGGTCCTCGCTCATGCGCCGCGGCCTCCATCGCTGTTCAAAAGTTCAAGCGCGAAAGCCAGCGCACCCTGGAGCGCATCCGCGGCGGGTTCGACGACCAGCGCCTGGTGCGCGGCGCTCAGCCACGGTCGGTAGAGGCCGCCGAGCCCGCCGAGCAGGCAGATCGTTTGACACTCCGGCCAGAGCAGCGCCTCAAGGCTTGCGTCGATCGCCTGCGCTCCAGCCTTGACGATTGCGACCGCAATCGCATCGCCGCGTCCCGCCGCCTCGAAGACGAGCGGTGCGAAACGGCCGAAATCCTTCGGCTTGGCGCCGTGGGCAAACTCCACCAAGCGTTCTGGGGCGCCGCCGAACTCAGCGATTGCCTGTGCGGTGACCGTCGAAGCGGGGCGGACGCCATCGTGGGCAAGCAACGACGCTTCAAGGAGGTCGCGTCCGAGACGTGCGCCGCTTGCCTGGTCGCCGACAATTGCCCCCCAGCCGCCGATCTCGCGTATCTTGCCGTCGCGCCGCGCGCCGTAGACCGAGCCTGTGCCGATCGTGCCGACGACGCCGTCAGCGCCGCCGAGCGCGCCGCGAAGCGCGATCAGGGAATCGGTGACGACGCGGCTTTCAGCGAATGGCAGCGCCTTCTTGATGCTGGCGCCATAGGGGCCGACATTGGCGCCGGCGACGCCGAGCACAGCGCTCGCATTTTCGATGAGAGAAGGGGCCAGTCCGGAGCTTTCGAACGCGGCGCGCGCCGACGCGACGATATTCGCAAGAGCTGTCTCAGGATCGGACATGATGTTGGCCGCGCCAGACTTGCCGGTGCCAAGGATGGTGCCCCTCCGGTCGGCCACGGCAGCGCGGCAACTCGTTCCGCCGCCGTCGATACCGATCGCAAACTCCGTCATCTGTCCCTCCGGATGCCGCCGCCGCCTTCTCCTTGGCTACAATACCAAAAAAATACCATTTACCAATAGCCAATCGCGGCAAATTTCCGAATTCATATCATATTGAAAAACTTTGAATAAATTCGTCATCTGAATTTTGTGATGCGAAAAAGTTAAAATTCGGCTGGACAATTGGTATTTTTTTGGCCTTAATTCAGCGCAGGGAACAGTTCGAATATGGCATTGGTGATTACCGGCAACAAAAACAATAAGCCGGAGAGCCTCGCGTAAAGTGGCCGCTGCCGTGTCAGGCGAAGCGCGTGCACCTTCGCGATTGCCTGCATCCTATTGTTTCCCTTGAGTTTAGCGCGCCCGCCGGGCAGTCCGAGCGAGGCGCGGGCAGTCGGACGGCTTCGGTTGGCGTCGTGGTGGTCCGCGTGCATTTGGGATCGGCAATTCTGGCGATCCCGGTGAGGCGTTGGGTGCTTCCTCATGCATGCCAACGGATGTGTTCAGACGAAAAACAGCGCTTGTTGCAAGCGCCCAAAGGAGAGGGAAATGAAGACAAACGTTCTGAAGAGCCTGCTGCTAGCCTCCTGCGTGATCACCTCGGCGGGCCTTGCCCACGCCGCGGACGTCACGCTCAACATCGAGAGCTGGCGTAACGACGACCTGAAGATCTGGCAGGACAAGATCATCCCGGCCTTCGAAGCGAAGAACCCGGGCATCAAGGTGACATTTTCTCCGACGGCTCCGACGGAATATGACGCCGCAACCAATGCCAAGATTGACGCCGGCAGCGCTGGCGACATCCTCACCTGCCGTCCTTTCGACAAGTCGCTTGCATGGTTCAAGGGCGGCAATCTGGCGAGCCTGAACGATCTGCCGGGAATGGACAATTTCTCGCCGGTCGCAAAGGCTGCATGGACGACCGACGACGGCAAGACGACCTTCTGCGTGCCGATGGCTGCCGTCATCCACGGCTTCATCTACAACAAGGATGCCTTCGACAAGCTCGGCATCAAGGTTCCGACGACGCAGGCTGAATTCTACGCCGCCCTGGACAAGATCAAGGCAGACGGCACCTACATTCCGATGGCCATGGGCACGAAGGATCTCTGGGAAGCCGCCACCATGGCCTACCAGAACGTCGGCCCGAACATTTGGAAGGGTGAGGACGGCCGCCAGGCCCTGATCGCCGGCAAGCAGAAGCTCACCGACGCTCCTTGGGTCGGCGCTTTCACTGAGATCGCCAAGTGGAAGCCCTATCTCGGCGACGGCTTCGAAGCCCAGACCTATTCGGATAGCCAGAACCTCTTCACGCTCGGCCGCGCCGCCATCTACCCGGCAGGCTCCTGGGAAATCGGCCTGTTCAACACGCAGGCCCAGTTCAAGATGGGCGCTTTCCCGCCGCCGGTCGAGAAGGCAGGCGATACCTGCTACATCTCGGATCATCCGGATATCGGCGTCGGCCTGAACGCCAAGGGCAAGCATCCCGAGGAAGCCAAGAAGTTCCTGGCATGGGTTGCCTCGACCGAATTCGCGGAAATCTACGCGAACTCGCTCCCCGGCTTCTTCAGCCTGAACTCCAATCCGGTGAAGATGACGGATCCGCTTGCCCAGGAATTCACCTCCTGGCGCGGCAAGTGCAAGTCGACCATCCGCTCGACCTACCAGATCCTGTCGCGTGGCACGCCGAACCTCGAAAATGAGACCTGGGTTGCCTCGGCCAATGTGATCAACGGCACGGAAACCCCGGAAGCCGCTGCCAAGAAGCTGCAGGACGGCCTCGACAGCTGGTTCAAGCCGGCGAAGTAAGCAAGGCGCCGACCCTCCCTTGGCGGGGAGGGTCGGTCCGAAAGACCGGGTGGGGGGATGCTCCGACGCACCTTCCCACCCGCAGCTTCGCTGCGACCTCTCCTCTCAAAAGGGAGGTGCCCACCGCAGAACGCACTCCTCCATCACCTCTCGCTGCTTGGCCGGGAGGCTGAGTGGAAGTGAGGTGTCATCTATTACTCGCGCCGCGCCTCGCGCGCCCGCCGAAAAAAAACAGGCAAAAGGCCATGAGCGACGCCCATACCGCTGCCGCCGTCGATGCGGTCCCGATCAAGCGCCCGATACGCTGGCATATCTTCGTCTTTCTGCTGCCAGCTTTCCTCGTCTACACGGCCGTGATGATCCTGCCGCTCGCCCAGACGCTGCGCCTTTCGCTCTACAATCTCGTCGACGGGCAAACGACCTTCGTCGGGCTTGCCAATTTCCAGGTATTGTTCGGCGATCCGCGCTGGTCGCACGATTTCTGGAACGCGCTACGCAACAACTTCATCTTCTTCATCATCCACATGTGCGTGCAGAACCCGATCGGGGTTGCGCTTGCGGCGCTCCTGTCGCTGCCGCGGCTGCGCTTCGTTGCGTTCTACCGCACCGCCATCTTTTTGCCGACGCTGTTGTCTTTCGTGATCGTCGGCTTCATCTGGAAGCTGATCCTGTCGCCGATCTGGGGCGTGGCTCCATGGATGATGGATCTCGTCGGTATGAAGTCGTTCTTTTCGCCTTGGCTAGGCAAGCCCGGCACGGCACTGATCACGGTGGCGCTGATCTCGGTGTGGCAGTATGTCGGCATTCCGATGATGCTGATCTATGCGGCGCTGCTCAACATTCCCGAAGAGGTGATCGAAGCCGCCGAATGCGATGGCATCACCGGCTGGAGCCAGTTCTGGAAGATCAAGCTGCCGCTGGTGCTGCCGGCGATCGGCATCATTTCGATCCTGACTTTCGTCGGCAATTTCAATGCTTTCGACCTTGTTTATACGGTACAGGGTGCGCTCGCCGGTCCCGACGGTGCGACGGATATTCTGGGCACTCTCCTCTACCGCACCTTCTTCGGTTTCCAGCTGCAGCTCGGCGACCGCTCCATGGGTGCGACGATCGCAACCGTGATGTTCCTCATCATCCTTGCCGGCGTTTCGTTTTATCTCTTCGCAATCCAACGGCGCATGCGCCGCTACCAGTTCTAAAGGAGGGCCGGTCATGTCCAAGGCACGCACGTCCCCCATTCGCAGCGGGCTCGTCCATCTGGCGCTGATTGCCTACACGCTGATCGCGCTGTTTCCGGTGTTCCTGACGATCATCAATTCGTTCAAGGATCGCAATTCGATCTTCCGCGCGCCGCTACAGGTGCCGACGCCGTCGAGCTTTAGCCTGATCGGCTACCAGACGGTGCTGGGGCAGGGCGATTTCGTCACCTATTTCCAGAACAGCTTCATCGTCACGATCGCTTCGATCGTGCTGGTGCTGCTGTTCGGCGCCATGGCGGCCTTCGCGTTGTCGGAGTATCGTTTCCGGCTGAACACGGTCACCGGCCTCTACATGGCGATCGGCATCATGATCCCGATCCGGCTCGGCACGGTCGCTATCCTGCAGGGCATGGTGGCTGCGGGTCTTGTGAACACGCTGACGGCACTGGTGCTCGTCTATACGGCGCAAGGGCTGCCGCTCGCGATCTTCATTCTCTCCGAATTCATGCGCACCGTTTCCGACGACCTGAAGAATGCCGGGCGGATCGATGGGCTCTCGGAATATTCGATCTTCTTCAGGCTGGTGCTGCCGCTGGTGCGCCCGGCGATGGCGACGGTCGCCGTGTTCACCATGATCCCGATCTGGAACGACCTTTGGTTCCCGCTGATCCTTGCGCCGGCGGAGGCGACCAAGACCGTGACGCTCGGCTCGCAGATCTTCATCGGCCAGTTCGTGACCAACTGGAATGCGGTGCTGGCGGCACTGTCGCTCGCCATCCTGCCGATCCTCGTTCTCTACGTTCTGTTCTCGCGTCAGCTCATCCGCGGCATCACGTCAGGAGCAGTCAAGTGAGTTCAACGGAGAAGCCAATTCGCGTTCTCGTCGCCGGCCTCGGCAATATGGGCCGCAGCCATGCGCTCGCCTATCACAACAATCCCGGCTTCGAGATCGTCGGCCTCGTCAACCGCTCGAAACCGGTGCTGGCGCCGGAGCTTGCCGGATATGAGATACACACTGAATTTGAGAACGCCCTCAATGCGTTGAAGCCGGATCTTTGTGCGATCTGCACCTATTCCGACAGCCATGCCGACTATGCCGTCATGGCCTTCGAAGCAGGATGCGACGTCTTTGTCGAGAAGCCGCTGGCAACCACGGTCGCCGATGCTGAACGGGTGGTGGCGGCGGCCAAGAAGGCGGGCCGCAAGCTGGTGGTCGGCTATATTCTGCGCCACCATCCCTCCTGGATGCGGCTGATCGCGGAAGCGCGCCAGCTGGGCGGGCCCTATGTCTTCCGCATGAACCTGAACCAGCAGTCGAGCGGTCCCACCTGGGAAACGCACAAGGCGCTGATGCAGACGACCTCGCCGATCGTCGACTGCGGCGTTCACTATGTCGACGTCATGTGCCAGATCACCGACGCAAAGCCGGTTCAGGTCCGCGGCATGGGCTTGCGCCTCTCCGATGAGATCGCACCCGACATGTACAATTACGGCCAGTTGCAGGTGATGTTCGAAGACGGTTCGGTCGGCTGGTACGAGGCCGGCTGGGGTCCGATGATCTCGGAAACGGCGTTCTTCGTGAAGGACGTCATGTCGCCGAACGGGGCCGTGTCCATCGTCATGGATCCGAACGCCAAATCCGACGACATCGATACCCATACGAAAACATCGGTGATCCGGCTGCACAACGCCGAGACCGGGCCTGACGGTAAATTCATCCGTCCGGACGAGGATCTGAAGATGGCCGGCGAGCCCGGTCACCAGGAACTCTGCGACTTCGAACAAGCCTTCATGTTGAGGGCCGTCCGAGAGGATCTCGACCTTTCCCGTCACATGGCGGACGCCGTCCAGTCGTTGCGCATCTGCCTTGCCGCCGACGAAAGCGTGCGCTCCGGCCAGCCCGTATTTCTATAAAGGATCAGATACTGTGGGATCGCTTCAACTCAAAAACATCCGCAAGGCCTATGGCAACCACGAGGTGCTGAAGGGCATTGATCTCGAGGTGAAGGACGGCGAGTTCGTCATCTTCGTCGGCCCATCCGGCTGCGGAAAGTCGACCCTTTTGCGCAGCATCGCAGGCCTTGAGGATGTCACCAACGGCACCGTGCTAATCAACGGCAAGGATGTGACCGTGACGCCGCCCGCCCAGCGCGGCATTGCCATGGTGTTCCAGTCCTACGCGCTCTATCCGCATCTGACGGTCAAGGACAATATGGGGCTCGGGCTGAAGCAGGCCGGCAAGCCGAAGCAGGAAATCGAAAGCCGCGTCGACAAGGCTTCGGCGATGCTGTCGCTTGCGCCTTATCTTGCGCGTCGCCCGGCCGAGCTTTCCGGCGGCCAGCGCCAGCGTGTGGCGATCGGACGTGCCATCGTGCGCGAGCCGGAACTCTTCCTTTTCGACGAGCCGCTATCGAACCTCGACGCGGCGCTGCGCGTCCAGACCCGGCTCGAAATCGCCCGCCTGCACCGCAGCCTGAAAGCGACGATGGTCTACGTCACCCACGATCAGGTCGAGGCGATGACGCTCGCCGACAAGATCGTCGTGCTGAACGCCGGTGCCATCGAGCAGATCGGCTCGCCGATGGAATTGTACAATCGCCCCGCCAACGTCTTCGTCGCCGGTTTCATCGGCTCGCCGCAGATGAACTTCATCGCCGCCGACCGGCTGGGCGATGCAGCGGGGGCAAAGACCATCGGCGTTCGCCCGGAGCACATTACCCTGTCGCGGAGTGAGGGTACCTGGGCTGCAAAGGTCATCCACGTCGAGCATCTCGGCGCCGACACCATCATCTACCTCGAATCGGAGCACACCGGCCTCCTGACAGTGAGGCTGTTCGGCGAGCACGCCTACCAACCCGACGAAATCGTCTACGCCACCCCTGATAGGGGGCACATGCATCGCTTCGATGACAAGGATCAGGCGATCCGAGCTTGAGCATCCACAAGCTCGAAGGCAACTTGGCCCCGCTCTCGAGCGGGGCTCTTTTGTTTGTGGCTGGGAGGATCGACATCTGTAAGCCAACGCCGTCGTGCGCATGGCAGCCAAGGGATGGAAAGATGGCCGGATGGGAGGAGATACGGCGGGCCCGATTCCGATCGGTCGCCGGTAAGGCATGAATGACGCAAGAACGCGCAGATGAAACACAGGATGATGCCGGCATGTCGTCTCGCCGCTGGGCGAGGCCGCTGAGACTGCATCTGAGCATCGTCATCGTGACGTTGCTCGTTGCGATTTCCGCGCCGCTGATGTGGCTGACGTATCAGCACGGCCGCGCCGCCGCGATCACGGCCGGCGAGAACCAGATGCGGGATCTGGGGCTGCGTGTCATCGACCGCTATCGCAACGTCTTCGGCGATGGATATTCCGCCGTCTCGATGGCATCGGTACTGCCGGAGCTCTTGTCGCCGCCGCCCGGCGATATCGGCTCAAAGCGGGATTTTCTGCTGAAGGCGCTGCAAAGCTCGCCTTTCATCGATGGGATCTATGCGGGCTACCCGAGCGGCTCTTTCGTTCATGCCGTCAATGTCGCAGCAAACCCCAACTGGCGCGAAGCGCTCTCAGCACCTGGTGGCACGGTCTACGCAATGCGGACGATCGAGAAGGACGGGAGCGGGGCGCTGTCCACATGGCGGTTTCTCGATGGTGGAGGCAATCTGCTCTTGGAGCGTGCCGACCGCGACGACACCTTCGACCCCCGGCGCCGGCCCTGGTATCGCGCCGCCGTTGCCGCTGCTGGCCAGGTCTCCGTCGGTCCCTACGCGACGGCGACGACGAAATCCTTGAGCCTCACGCTCGCAATGCCGTCAGCGAAGGACCCGCACGTCGTCGTCGGCGCCGACGTTCTTCTCGAAACCATCAGCCATCTTCTCAACCGCAACGCCGTATCCGCGAACGCGCGAGGCTATGTCTTCGACAGCGACAAGCGGCTGATGGTGCATTCCGACCCTGTGCTCATGGAGCGGATCCTTGACACCCTCTCAAACACCCCCAGGGGCGGCGACGCCGCCTCCCTTACCGGCGATCCGGCGATCGAGCCGATTCAGGCGTTGCTGCAGGGGGGCGAAGCATCGAAGGGCGGTACGATGGGGTTCAACGTCGGGGGAGCGCCTTATCTCGCCGTCGTCGCCCCGGTCGAATTTTCCGGGCTGCTGAAGGGCAATACCGTTGTGATCGCGGCCCCGCTTGAGGATTTCGTGGGGCCGAGCAACCGGCTTCTCACCAAGACGCTGCTGATCGCCGCAGCGCTTCTGATCGCAGGCATATTGGCTGCCCTGATGGTCGCCCGGCTGGTCAGCAATGCCTTGTTTTCCCTTGCCGGCGAGGCTCGCCGGATCGGCGATCTGAAGCTGGAGAAGCGTGAGCCGACGCATTCGCTCATTGCCGAGATCAACACGTTGTCGAGGGCGCTCGGCGCGGCACGCGACGCAATCTACAATTTCTCCCTCTACGTTCCGCGCGAGCTGGTGCGCAAGATCATAGATTCCGGGCAGGGCGCCGATGCGGCGGCCCGCCAGGACGTGACGCTGCTTTTCACCGATATCCGCGACTTCACGACGATCTCGGAACAGCACTCTCCGGAGGCGGTGGTCGAGATGCTGTCGGCCTATTTCCAGCGGATGAACGATGTCGTTGAACAACACAACGGCACGATTATCCAATATCTGGGCGACTCGATCTTCGGCATGTGGAATGCGCCGGTCGCCGATCCCGAGCATGTGGAGAACGCCTGCCGCGGCGCGCTGGCCCTCAAGACGGCGATCGACGCGCTCAACGCGGAAAACCGCGCGGCGGGGCGTCCTGAGTTCATCACCCGCTTCGGTCTTCACACGGGGCCTGCGGTGGTCGGCAGCGTCGGGGCGCAGTCACGACGGCAATATACCGCCATGGGCGATACGGTGAACGTCGCATCGCGCCTCGAGGGGATGAACAAGCAGTTTGGAACGTCCATCCTTGCCAGCCGCGCCGTCTACGAGGCCGCCGGCAAGGCATTCCGTTTCCGGCCGCTCGGCCTTGCGCAGGCGAAGGGACGTCTGGAGGAGATCGAGGTCTTTGAACTCCTGGGCGCTGACGCCTAGACCGCTTACGTCGCGGAACCTGGTCAGTCGCGGATGAGGAACCTGGTCAGTCGCGGATCACCAGCAGGTCGGATGCGGAGAAGCGCAGCGTGACCGTCTCCCCGACGGCGGGCGGGAGCATGCCGGGGCTGTTGAACATGTCGAATGAAATGACGTTTCCGCCGACGTTCAAGCGGGTGCGGATGACGGAGCCGAGGAAATGCGCCGAGGCGACCTGGCCTGTCAGTGCGGTGTCGCCGGGCGCGGCTTCGGAGAGCGATCCCGCTTCCGGGCGCAGCGCCAGTGAAACCGTATCGCCGGGTTTGAAGGCGGTCACCGATTGCTTCAGCGTCACGCCCTGGTCGCCGATCATGATGCGGTTGGCGGAGGGGTCGACGACCTTTGCCTCGATCATGTTGAGCGTGCCGACGAAGGATGCGACGAAGCGCGTGGCGGGCGTGTTGTAGATCTCGAAGGGCGTGCCAATCTGGTCGGCGCGGCCGGCGTTCATCACGACGATGCGGTCGGAGATCGACAATGCCTCTTCCTGATCGTGCGTCACGAAGACGGTGGTGATGCCGAGCTTCTGTTGGATGAGGCGGATTTCCTCGCGCAGCGACACGCGGATCTTGGCGTCGAGAGCCGAGAGCGGCTCGTCGAGCAAGAGCACCTGCGGTTTGACGGCAAGCGCGCGGGCGAGCGCCACACGCTGCTGCTGGCCGCCCGAGAGCTGGTAGGGATAGCGGTCGGCGAGATGTTCGAGCTTGATGAGACCGAGCATTTCCTTAACGCGCGCGTCGATCTCTTCCTTGCCGGCGCCGGCAACCTTCAAGCCGAAGGCGACGTTGTCGTACACCAACATGTTCGGGAAAAGGGCGTAGGCCTGGAACACCATGCCGATGTTGCGCTGGTTCGGCTTCAGCTGGATCTGGTCCTTGCCGGCAATCGTGATAGAGCCGGCGCTGGGCGTCTCGAAGCCCGCGATCATTCTCAAGACCGTCGTCTTGCCGCAGCCCGAGGGGCCGAGGAAAGAAACGAACTCGCCCTTCTCGATGTGCATGGTGAAATCATGCACCACCTGCACGCTGCCGAAGGACTTCTTGAGGTTGGAGAGTTCGAGAAAAGCCATGGATGCGGAAACCTCAAGCCTTGGCCGGAGCGGCCCGGTTGAAACGGGAGACGAGTTGCAGGAGGCCCATGCTGAGCCAGGTGACCGCAAAGGCAATCATCGCAAGCGCTGAAGGTTCATAAGCCCGGTTGGCGCCGACGAGCTGCAGGTAAGGGCCGAAGGCGGGGCGCCCGAGCAGCGAGGCCATGGTGAACTCGCCGATGACGATTGCAAGCGTGATGAAGGCGCCGGAAAGCACGCCGCTCATGACGTTCGGGAAAATGCAGCGGAACATGATGGTCGGCCACTTCGCACCGAGGCTCTCTGCCGCTTCCGTCAGGGTCCGGACGTCGATCGTGCGCATCGCCGTGTCGACCGCGCGGTACATATAGGGCAGCGACAGGGTGATGTAGGAGCAGACGAGCAGCACGTTCGTGCCGAAGGTGGAGCCGGTGAAGGGCAGGATCGAAGAGGAATTGTAGAGGCGCAGATACCCGAAGACGATGACGATCGCCGGTATCACCAGCGGCATCAGCGTCACGAACTCGACGACCGGACGCATCTGCGGCAGCCTGAGCCGCACCCAGTAGGCGGTCGGCACGACGAGGAGCATGCCGAAGACGATGGTGAGCATCGCCATCAGCATCGAGAAGCCGAAGGTGGCACGGAACGAAGCGTCGGCGAAGACCGACTGGTAGGCGTCGAAACTGTATTCGCCGCGGCGCATGCGCAGCGAGAATTCGAACGTGCCGAGCAGCGGCACGAAAAAGTAGGTGACGCCGATGGCAATGGATATCCAGGCGAGGAGGCGTTCCAGCTTCATTTCTGCCACCGTTCGGCGCGCATGCGCAGCATGATGTAGATGATGTTCGAGACGCCAGTAATCACGATCATGCCGAGCGCCAGGGCGTAGCCGAGGTTGGCGTTGTGCAGGACGTCGCCGCGGATCTGCGCGTAAAGCAGGATTGGCACGATGTTCAACGAGCTTCCGGTGAGCGCGAAGGCGGTGGCGATGGCACCGAAGGCATTGGCGAAGAGCAGCAGCGTCGTGCCAAGCAGGCTCGGCCACAGGATCGGAAAGGCGACCATGCGCCAATACTGCCGGTTCGTGGCGCCCAAGATCGAAGCCGCCTCGCGCCATTCCTTCTTCATGCCGTCGAGAGCCGGCGTCAGGATCAGCACCATCAGCGGGATCTGGAAGTACATGTAGGTAATGGTAAGCCCGAGGAAGCTCAGCAGATTGAAGCCGGTCGAATAGAGATTGAAGTCGAACCAGTTGCGCAGGAAGACGGTTACCAGGCCGGTGCGGCCGAGCGTCGCCAGGAAGGCGAAGGCAAGGGGCACGCCGGCGAAGTTGGAGGCCACGCCGGAAAAGGTCAGCAGGCCGTGGCGTATCCACGACGGCAGGCCGCCGAAGACGATGGCCCAGGCGAGGAAGAAGCCGATGATGCCACCGCCGAGGGCGGAGGCGACCGAAACCTTGATGCTGACCCAATAGGCGCTGAGGATCGTCGGCGTGAACAGGTCCGCGATGTTCTGCAGCGTGAAGGCGCCCTCCGGCGTCAGGAACGCTCCGGCCACCAGATAGATCGTCGGCGCGATCAGGAACAGCAACGCGAAAATCGTAAACGGCGCGATACCGAGCCAATCGATCACGGCACGCCTATCGACAAAGGCGGCGGAACTGATCGTCGATGTGGTTGCGGTGCTGCTCATGAAATTCCCAACTTCAGGAAAACAAAGAGCCTCCCCGCCCGTCGGACGGAGAGGCTCGTGCGTTGATTACTTGACGTTGGCGCCGACGACGGAATCCCAGTTCTTGGTGATCTTCTCCTTGCCGGCTGCCTGCTCGTCGAGCGTCGGGAACACGGCCTTTTCATAGGCTGCTGCCGGCGGCAGCTTGTCGAGCAGCTCCTTCGGGATCTTGTTGTTCTTGGCAAGATCGTTGAAGCGGATCGGGTGGCAATAGCCCTTCAGCCAGCCGAGCTGACCTTCGTCCGAATAGAGGTATTCCATCCAAAGCTTGGCGGCGTTCGGATGCGGCGCGAAGGCCGAAATCGCCTGCACGTAAACGCCGGCGACGACGCCCGTCTTCGGAACGACGACTTCGAACGGCGGGTTGCCCTTCAGGCCTTCGCCCCAGGAGAGGGCGTTATAGTCCCAGGCGACGATGATCGGCGTCGAGCCTTGCGCGAAAGGCGCTGCCTTGCCGATGACGGGGACGAAATTGCCGGCCTTGTTCAGCGCGGCGAAGAACTTCAGACCTTCATCGCCTGCCTTGGCGGCGTCACCACCGGAAGCAGACAGACCGGAGGCATAAACGCCCTGAACCGCCTGGTTGGCGGTGCGGGGATCGCCGGCGAGCGCCACCGAGTTGGCGTAATCGCTCTTCTGCAGATCGGACCAATCGGCAGGCGAGGTCTTGACGAGATCCTTGTTCACAAGGAACGACAGAACGCCGTAGTAGTCGCCGTACCAGAAGCCGTCGGCATCCTTCGCGCTATCCGGAATGGAGTCCCAGGTCGAGACCTTGTAAGGCTGGATCAGGCCGTCCTTCTTGGCGGACGGGCCGAAGGAGAGACCGACGTCGATAACGTCAGGCGCCTGCGGGCCGGTGTTGCCCTTGTTGGCCTTGATGGCTTCCACTTCGTCGCCCGAGCCGGCGTCAGGGTTCAGCTCGTTGACTTCGATGCCGTACTTGGCCTTGAAGCCGGCAATAACCTCGCCATAGCCGCACCAGTCGTGCGGGAGTGCGATGGTCGTCAGCGTGCCTTCCTTCTTGGCGGCGGCGATGAGTTCATCGCTCGGCGCGGCCGCGGCAATTGCCGTCGATGCGACCATCATGGCGGTGGTAACTGAAAGCAAGCGGTTGAATTTCTTGATCACTGGCATTCTCCCTTTTAGTGTCCGTGTCCGGCGTTGCTGTTAATGACGTAGCGTGAAGCTTGTGTGACGGTCCCGAGGACCAATTTCGGCATGCTTGGTCGATGTATGCGATGGCCAAACGGAAGGTTGCTCCTCAGACCGCGGTTCGCGTGTTGGTTCCTCCCCTTCCGCCTCAGCTTAGCCTGCGAAACAGCTGAGTCTGCTCGAAAAGGCCTTCGAGCGTTTTCAGACGCTCGCTCGTCTCATCCCATGTGGCACTCTGCACCGCCTCGATGAGCGCCTCGATGAGGAAAAGCGTTACGACAGAGGAGTCCCAGGCAGACGGCGCTTCAATCTGCACCCGAAAGGTATGGCGCGCATACTTTGCCGCAGGGGTCGTCCATTGATCGGTGAAGACGACGATATCGGCGCCTTTCCCGCGTGCGGCCGCAGCCAGGCTGACCATCTCCTGTTCGTAGCGGCGGATATCGAAGATCACGAGAACGTCGCCAGCCTTCATGTTGAGCACATATTGCGGCCACGAGCTGGAATTGGACGACAGAAGGGTCGTGTTCGGCCGGATGACCTGCATATGCGTGAAGAAATACTCCGCCAGCGCTCCGGTAATGCGTCCGCCGACGAAATAGAGCCCACCCTTGTGCTGCGACAGCAAAGCCGCCACGCTGTCGAACGTGCTCGCGTCGAGATCCGCCAGCGTCTGGCGCAGATTGCCGGTGATGGCGTCGGCGAAGCGGTTGAGGATATGCGTACCCGGCGCCTTGGAGGCCCAGCGGTCGTGTTTGGTGAGGGGATTGGAGATCGTCGCCTCGACCTCCTGGTGAAGCCGCGATTGAAAATCGGGGTATCCCTTGAAGCCGAGTTTCTGCACCATGCGCGCCACGGTCGGAGTCGAAACCTGGGCGTTTTCCGCAACCGTCGTGATGCTGCCCAATCCGGAAACCGGGTAATTTTCGAGAAGGCTACGCGCCAGCTGCTTCTCCGCGCGGGTGAGCGCTTCGAAACGAGCGTTGATGACGTCCGAAACTGTCTTCGACGCAGTATTCACCCTGTTCCCCTGGGAAGGTCTTCGCCTGTCTCCTCAGAGGATTTAATAACGCTGTCACAATCGAGTCAACGGCTCATTGAAGAGAAAATTTCAGTCCGCTGTTGACAGAAGCAGAATCCTGAAGAATTCTTTTCTTTGAAGAATTCGTTAAGTATTGGGTGGGGACCCGGATGCTTGTCGGGGTTGATGTTCTGAGCAAAGCGGAAGGCAGTTGCGTTGCGGTCGAAAGACCGGACGGACGCAGCCCCGTTTTTGTCGTATGCGAACATGCCTCGAACCTTTTGCCGAGCAGATACGGTAATTTAGGATTGTCGGATGAAGCTCTTTCGAGCCACATAGCCTGGGATCCGGGTGCGCTCGCGATCGCACGCGGCCTCTCGGCCAGCCTTGATGCCACGCTCGTCTCCCAGCGCTTCTCACGGCTGATCTACGACTGCAACCGGCCGCCCGAATCACCGGGTGCGATGCCGGAACTGAGCGAGATTTACGAGATCCCGGGCAACCGGGGCCTTTCCACAGCTGAGCGTGAGGCGCGGACGCGGGCGCTCTACATTCCGTTTCACGACCGCATCGAAACGCTCGTCAAGGAGCGGGCAGCGCGCGGGCAGCCGACGGTGCTCGTTACGATCCACAGTTTCACGCCGGTCTATAACGGCAAGCCGCGCGCGGTGGAACTTGGCATTCTGCACGACGAAGATGCCTGGCTTGCCGATCGCATGCTTGCGGCGGCCGCCGAAGCGCCGCTCTATCGAACGGAGCGAAACGAACCTTACGGGCCGAAGGACGGCGTCACCCATACGCTGAAGCTGCATGGGATCGCCAACGGCCTCTATAACGTCATGATCGAGGTCCGCAACGACCTCATTGTCGACGAGGTCAGCCAGGGGGTCATGGCTGACTATCTGTCGGGGCTCATCCGGACCAGTCTGGACGCCTGAAACAAAAAGAAACGACCCAGGGGAGCAGTTGAACTGCAAAGGGCCGCGCGGGCTGAATGTCTGAACGGCTGAAACGCAATGGGTCATCGGCAATCGGGCGGACGACCGCGGATTTAGGGGAATTCGATGGCGGAATACACCGAAACAGACAAAAAGCACGACACACACGTCCTGCATTCCATGGGTTATGCGCAGGAACTCGAACGACGCATGAGTTCGTTCTCGAACTTTGCGATCTCGTTTTCGATCATCTGCATCCTGTCAGGCGGCATCAATTCGCTCGCGCAGGCCACTTCAGGCGCCGGCGGCGCGGCCATCGGCATCGGCTGGCCGATCGGGTGCTTCATTTCGCTGGTCTTCGCCGTTGCCATGGCGCAGATCAGCTCGGCTTATCCGACGGCTGGCGGCCTCTATCACTGGGGCTCGATCCTCGGCAACCGCTTCACGGGCTGGCTGACCGCATGGTTCAACCTGCTCGGCCTCGTCACGGTGCTCGGCGCCATCAACGTCGGCACCTACTACTTCTTCCTCGGCGCCTTCGGTACGCATCTTGGGATCGCGGATTCGACGGTTGTCCGCATCGTGTTCCTGGTGATCATCACCGGCCTGCAGGCCCTGGTGAACCACATGGGCATCGGACTGACCGCGAAACTCACGGACTTCTCGGGCTATTTGATCTTCGCGACCGCGATCATACTTTCCCTCGTGTGCCTGGCGTCCGCGCCATCCTACGAGATCGCCCGCCTCTTCACCTTCACCAACTATTCGGGCGTGGCGACGGTTGCCGCCGACGGATCACTGACCGGCGCGCCGGTCTGGCCGCAGTTCTCGATGGGCTGGGTCTTCGCGCTCGGTCTGTTGCTGCCGATCTACACGATCACCGGTTATGATGCCTCCGCCCATACGTCGGAGGAAACGCTGAAAGCTGCTCATTCCGTACCGCGCGGCATGGTCTCCTCCGTGCTGTGGTCGGCGCTCTTCGGCTACATCATGCTGTGCTCCTTCGTGCTGATGCTCCCGAGCATGGACGACGCCGCCAAGCAGGGCTGGAACGTATTCTTCTGGGCGATGGACGCGCAGGTGAACCCGACCATCAAGATCCTGCTCTATCTGGCTATCTTCGTGAGCCAGTGGCTGTGCGGTCTGGCGACCGTGACGTCGGTGTCGCGCATGATCTTCGCGTTCTCGCGTGACGGCGGCCTGCCGGCCTCCAAGGCCCTTTCGAAGGTGAGCCCGCAATACCGCACGCCGGTCGCGGCCATCTGGACGGGCTCGATCCTGTCGGTCCTGTTCGTGTGGGGGTCCTCGCTCGTCTCGATCGGCGATACGCCGGTATACTCGATCGTCGTCTCCTGCACCGTCATCTTCCTGTTCTTCTCCTTCGCGATCCCGATCGCGCTTGGCCTGTTCGCCTGGGGAACCTCGAAGTGGGACAAGATGGGGCCGTGGAACCTCGGCGAGGGCATGTTCAAGCTGTTCGCCATTCTGTCGATCATCGCCATGGTCGTGATCTTCGTTCTCGGCATCCAGCCGCCGAACGACTGGGCTCTCTACATCACCGTCGGCTTCCTGGTCGTCACCGCGATCGTCTGGTTCGGCTTCGAACGCAGCCGGTTCCAGGGGCCGCCGATCGGCGACATGATCGCCAAGCGTCAGGCCGAGATCGCGGCAGCGGAACGAGCCGTCGGCGAGGCTTGAGCCTTTAGCGCCATACCAGAGCGGGGCCGCTGATTTCGGCCCCGCTTGTCTACCGCGCATTGTCGTGCGGACAATCCCTTTCATCGTTTCAGGCGGTTTATCATGAGCAGCAGCAGCTATACGTTCGACGACCTCAAGAAGGATGTGGCCGAGGGCCGCATCGACACGGTTCTGGCGTGCCAGGTCGACATGCAGGGGCGCCTGATGGGCAAGCGCTTCCAGGCCGAGTATTTTATCGAGAGCGCCTGGAAAGAGACGCATAGTTGCAACTATCTGCAAGCCACCGATATCGAGATGGAGACCGTCTCGGGCTACAAGGCGACGAGCTGGGAAAAGGGCTACGGCGACTATACGATGAAGCCGGATCTCACGACGCTGCGGCGTATTCCATGGCTCGAGGGCACGGCGCTGGTGCTCTGCGACGTGCTTGATCATCACACCCACGAGGACGTGCCGCATTCGCCGCGCGCCATTTTGAAGAAGCAGGTCAAGCGCCTCGAGGCGATGGGCATGAAGGCCTTTATGGCCTCGGAACTGGAATTCTTCCTCTTCGACCAGA
Source organism: Rhizobium sp. RAF56 (assembly GCF_052113965.1). Lineage (NCBI taxonomy): Bacteria > Pseudomonadati > Pseudomonadota > Alphaproteobacteria > Hyphomicrobiales > Rhizobiaceae > Rhizobium > Rhizobium sp. RAF56. Next base: position 40,277 of record NZ_JBFRDU010000008.1, on the reverse strand, counting down.
CCTACGAGGCGGCCCAGGCCTCCGGCTACCGCAACCTCAAGCTCGCAAGCGCCTACAACGAGGACTACCACATCTTCCAGACGACGAAGGAAGAGGAGGTGATGCGGGCGATCCGGACCGGCCTTCAGGGTGCCGGCATTCCCGTCGAGAACTCCAAGGGCGAAGCGTCCGCGGGCCAAGAAGAAATCAACGTTCGCTATACCGACGCCCTGACGATGGCCGACCGCCACGCGATCATCAAGAACGGCTGCAAGGAGATCGCTTGGTCGAAGGGCAAGGCCATAACCTTCCTTGCCAAGTGGAACTATGCCGCCGCCGGCAGCTCGTCGCACATTCATCAGTCGCTTTGGAGCGCCGACGGCAAGACACCGCTTTTCCACGACGAAAACGAAAAGCACGGTATGTCGCCGATGATGAAGCACTACGTCGCCGGCCTTCTAAGCCACGCAAGCGAGATCACCTATTTCCTCGCGCCCTATATCAACTCCTACAAGCGCTTCATGGCAGGCACCTTCGCGCCGACGAAGGCTGTGTGGAGCAAGGACAACCGCACGGCTGGCTACCGCCTTTGCGGCGAGGACACCAAGGCAATCCGCATCGAATGCCGTGTCGGCGGCTCCGATCTCAATCCGTATCTCGCCTTTGCGGCATTGATCGCCGCCGGCCTCGACGGCATCGAGAAGAAGATGGACCTCGAAGCAGCTTTTGTCGGCGACGCCTATTTCGGCGGCAAGGAGGTTCGCGAAATTCCGCGCACGCTGCGCCACGCGACCACCGCGATGACGGGCTCGGCCATGCTTCGCGCCGCCTTCGGCGACGAGGTCATCGACCACTACACCCGCGCCGCGGAATGGGAGCAGGAAGAATACGATCGCCGCGTCACCGATTGGGAGGTGGCGCGCGGGTTCGAGCGTGCGTAAATCGCAACATGTTGTGATTATCTTTGACAAAGCCATGCCATCGCACGAAGATTGGCTTTCCAATGAGGTCGGCCATGGCAGCTATCGATACGGCGTGGTTTCATCAGAGGCTAGATGCGCGTAGCCAATCCGTTCGCGGCCTGGCGCGCTACCTGAATATCGACGCCAGCGCGGCCTCACGCATGCTGAGAGGCGAACGCAAGATGAGCGCGGACGAACAAGACCAGGTTGCTGCCTTCCTTGGTGTGACGATCGAAGAGGTGGCACTTCATCGACGCGGAGAGCTGCTGGGTTTCAGCGAGCGAAAGCAGGCCGATTACGCGGCAGATGTCCAGCCCTCTCCGGAGGTGTCTTCCGCGAAGATGTTTACGGAAGCGGACGTCATCTACAGCGACGGCAAGCAATGGATGGAAGGTGACGAGGGAGAATTGATTGAGTTGCATCCGATTTTCGGATGTATGAAGGGGACCATGACGGTCATGCCGGGCGTCGATCTGACGGCGCCGATGGATTGGGACGAAGAGTGGGGCGAAAAGCTCTACAATGAGTAATGCCTATTTGCTTGATACATGCGCCGTCATATGGATGTCGCAGAAGGAGCCTCTGACGTTTCAGGCGGTCGCTATCATGGCGAATTGCAGAGACGGGAGCAAAACTGTGTTCGTATCCGCTGTCAGCGCCTGGGAAATGGGAATGTTGGTCTCGCGGGGGCGCATCAGGGAAACAAGAAGTGCCAAGCGGTGGTATGACGATTTTCTTCTTGAGGCTCACGTGAACGAGCAGCCTGTGACAACGGATATCTTCATAGCCTCATCGTTTCTTCCACAGCCGATTCACAAGGATCCAATCGACCGCATTCTCATCGCCACCGCGCGCGAACACGACCTGACTATCATAACCCGCGACAAGGCGATTCTCGCCTACGGCGCGGCTGGCCATGTGAAGACCCTGGCCTGCTAAACTGGAGACTGAAGAGCATGACAATGATCCAATGTATTTCGCCGGTCGACGGATCGGTCTACGCGGAGCGCGAGGCGCTGTCGCTGGAGGCCGCGAAGGATGTTGTGGCGCGGGCAAGGAAGGCGCAGAAGGCTTGGGCGAAACGGCCCCTCGAGGAGCGCGTCCAGCTCGTGCTCAAGGGTGCGGCGCGTCTCAATGAAATGGCCGATGTCGTCGTGCCGGAATTGGCCTGGCAGATGGGGCGGCCGGTGCGCTACGGCGGCGAATACAAGGGCTTCAACGAACGTTCCAATTACGTCGCCTCAATTGCCGCCGATGCGCTTTCGCCGCTGGTGGTGGAAGCAAGCGACCGCTTCGAGCGCCGCATCGAGCGCGAACCGCATGGTGTCGTTTTCGTCATCGCGCCCTGGAACTATCCCTACATGACGGCGATCAACACGATCGCGCCTGCGCTGATGGCGGGCAACACGGTCATCCTGAAGCATGCGTCGCAGACGCTGCTCGTCGGCGAGCGGCTGGTGCAGGCGTTCGTCGAGGCGGGCGTTCCCGAAGACGTCTTCCAAAACATCTTCCTCGACCATGATACGACCTCGGCGCTGATTGCTGCCGGCAGCTTCAACTTCGTCAATTTCACCGGCTCGGTGCAGGGCGGCCGTTCGATCGAGCGGGCCGCTGCCGGCACATTTACCAGCCTCGGGTTGGAGCTTGGCGGCAAGGATCCCGGCTATGTGATGGAGGATGCGGACCTCGACGCCGCCGTCGATACGCTGATGGATGGGGCGACCTACAATTCGGGTCAATGCTGCTGCGGCATCGAGCGCATCTATGTGCACGAAACGCTCTACGACAGCTTTGTCGAAAAGTCGGTTGCCTGGGTATCGAACTACAAGCTTGGCAATCCGCTCGATCCTGAAACCTCGCTCGGGCCGATGGCCAACAAGCGCTTCGCCAAGGTGGTGCGCGAGCAGATCAGAGACGCTGTTTCCAAGGGCGCCAAGGCTCTCGTCGATCCGAAACTTTTCCCTGCCGACGACGGTGGCGCCTATCTTGCGCCGCAGGTTCTCGTCGACGTCGACCATTCCATGAGCTTCATGCGTGAGGAAACGTTTGGTCCCGCCGTCGGCATCATGAAGGTGAAGAACGACGAGGAAGCGCTCGGCCTGATGAACGACAGTCAATACGGGCTGACGGTTTCACTCTGGACGAAGGATGCCGAACGCGCCGCGCGTCTCGGCCGCGACATCGAGACCGGCACGGTCTTCATGAATCGCGCCGACTATCTCGATCCGGCTTTGTGCTGGACCGGCGTCAAGGAAACCGGCCGCGGCGGCTCGCTCTCGATCCTCGGTTTCCAGAATCTGACCCGCCCGAAATCCTATCACCTGAAGAAAGTCACAGCATGAGCAGCAACATCACAGCCAACTGGAGCTATCCGACAGCCGTCAAGCTCGGCCGGGGCCGCATCAAGGAATTGGCGGACGCGGCCAAGAGCCTTGGCATGAAGAAGCCGCTGCTGATCACCGATCGCGGCCTCGCCTCGATGGCGATCACGAAGACGGCGCTCGACATTCTCGAGGAAGCAGGCCTCGGCCGCTCCATCTTCGCCGAAGTCGATCCGAACCCGAACGACAAGAACCTCGCGGCCGGCGTGAAGGCCTTCAAGGACGGCGGCCACGACGGCGTTATAGCCTTCGGTGGCGGATCGGGCCTCGATCTTGGCAAGTGCGTTGCCTTCATGGCGGGGCAGACCCGGCCGGTCTGGGATTTCGAAGACATCGGCGACTGGTGGACGCGGGCGAGCGTCGAAGGCATCGCGCCGATCGTCGCGGTCCCGACCACGGCGGGCACCGGCTCGGAAGTGGGACGCGCCAGCGTCATCACCAACTCCGAAACCCATGTGAAGAAGATCATTTTCCATCCAAAGTTCCTGCCCGGCGTCGTCATCGCCGACCCGGAACTGACGGTCGGCATGCCGAAGGTCATCACCGCCGGCACCGGCATGGATGCGTTCGCCCATTGCCTGGAAGCCTATTCCTCGCCCTTCTACCATCCGATGTCGGCCGGGATCGCGCTCGAAGGCATGCGCCTGGTCAAGGAATACCTGCCGCGTGCCTATCACGAGGGAACGGATCTCGAAGCGCGCGCCAACATGATGTCGGCAGCCGCAATGGGGGCTGTCGCCTTCCAGAAGGGGCTTGGCGCCATCCATGCCCTGTCGCACCCGATCGGCGCCGTCTACAACACACATCACGGCATGACGAATGCCGTCGTCATGCCGGCGGTCCTTCGGTTCAATCGCAAAGCGATTGAAGACAAGATCGCCCGCGCCGCCGCCTATCTCGGCATTGCCGGGGGATTCGACGGATTTTATGACTATGTGCTGAAGCTGCGCACCGAACTTCACGTTCCGGAAAACCTGACGGCGATGGGCATTCAGCCCGACCGCATCGACGACCTTTCCGCCATGGCGATCGAGGACCCTAGCGCCGGCGGCAATCCGGTCGCCCTGACGCTCGAAAACACCAAGGCGTTGTTTAGGGATTGCTTCTGAAGTTTCCAATCGTTGATGATCTTAAGGCCCGGAAACGCCGTTTCCGGGCTTTTCTCTGCCTGAAACTTAGTTGTGCGAGAAAGCGAGCCAAAGCTACGGAAAGACGCCGTTTCAGACTGAGGCTACGTGTTTGGGTTTTGTTAACCATCCTGAGTAAGAATGTATTAACCGCCCATCTCAACGGCGCGGTTTGAGAGCGACTTTAGCTCGGACCTTTCAAGGATCTTGGCCATGGCAGTCATCACTTTTGCAAACACCAAAGGCGGGGCCGGCAAGACGACCGCCGTACTTCTCCTTGCGACCGAACTGGCGCGCAAGGGATACCGGGTGACCATTGTAGATGCCGATCCGCAAAACTGGATCACACGCTGGTACGAGATTTCGGGCAAGGTCGAGAACATATCCGTCATCAACTTTGTGACGACCGCCTCGTTGCCGCTGCATATCAGCGAAAACAAGCACAATACCGACTATTTCATTGTCGATCTTCCTGGCGCCCGCAATCCATTGCTGGCAACCGCGGTCGGTCTTTCCGACCACGTGCTGATCCCGATCCAGGGCTGTGCCATGGACGCGCGCGGCGGCGCGCAGGTTCTGGAACTTCTGCAATGTCTTGAGGAAAAGGCCGGCATCCGGATCCCCCATTCGGTCGTTCTCACCCGCGTCAACTCGCTGGTGACGACGCGTGCGCTGCAATTGGTCAAGTCATTGCTCGAGGAGCGCCAGGTGCGGGTTCTTGACACGGCGATCGTCGAGCGCTCTGCCTACCGCGATATCTTCGACTGCGGCGGTACGCTGCATGGCATGGACCCCAATCGCGTCAGCAACCTCGACAAGGCGCGGGAAAATGCCGGGGACCTTGCATACGAGGTAATGTTGCGGGTTCCGGTGAGCCTGCCGGCAGCGGCACGTGCGGGCCTCGCCGACGCGGCTTAGGCCTGATATCGCATCAGGCACATACAAACTTTGCTGATATCGTCGAGATCAACGGCTGAAAACCGGGTCTGGACCGCAAGGCCGTTCCCCTCGGGCTAGTCTTGCATTAAAGGAGTGGTCGATTAAAAGTGAAAGAAATTATATGCAAATCCTATTTGTTCACGGCAATTTTCCTGGTCAATACGCACGTATCGTTAGCTACCTGAAAGACTTTAAACACATCGACATGCGTTCGGGCTCGCTCTCCACCAATCAGCGGCGGCCAATCATCGAACGAATCGACTACACGCCGCATCGCGAGGCACGGAAGGATATACATCCGGCGCTGCGCTTTACGGAAGGGTCAGTCATTAGAGGGCAGGCAGCGCTCACCGCTTTCCTTCCCTTGAAGAAAAGCGGCTGGAGCCCGGATATCATTCTCGCCCATTCCGGGCGTGGCGACGGTCTCTTCATGAAGGATCTTTGGCCGCAAGCGAAATACATGCCCTATTTCGAATGGTATTATCATAGCTATGGATCGGATGTTTCGTTTCTGAAGCATGATGCGCCGCAAAAGCGGGACACAGAGATCCAGATCCGCATGAAGAACACCGGCATGTTGCAGGACCTGGCCGCGATGGACTGGGGGCAATGCCCGACGGAATACCAGAAAAGTCAATTCCCCCCACATCTCAGCGATTGCATCTCCGTCCTGCACGACGGTGTCGACACGGATTATTTCTCGCCGGACGAGACCGCCCGTTTCTCCATAGGCGAGCACACCTTTCGCAAGGGAGATCCTCTCGTCACCTATATTGCGCGTGGCATGGAGCCGTATCGCGGCTTTCCGCAATTCATGGAGGCGGTAGCGATTCTCCAGAAGACTGACCCCGAAGTGCATGTCGTCATCTTCGGCGAGGACAGGGTTGCCTACGGTACTCCCCGTGACGATGGCAAGACTTACAAGGAGTGGGCGCTGGAGAACCTTACGCTGGATAGTAGCCGTATTCACTTTGCGGGGAACCAGCCGATACGCATGCTGCGTGACGCCCTGCGCGTTTCCGCCGCCCATGTTTATCTGACCGTACCTTTCGTCCTCTCCTGGTCGATGATGGAAGCCATGAGTGCCGGCGCCCTCCTTGTCGGCTCGGATACGCCACCGGTGCGGGAGATGATAACCGATGGAGAGAACGGCCTGCTTGTGCCATTCTTTGAGCCGGAAACGCTGGCCCAACGTCTCGCCGCCGTGCTGGCGGACCCGTCGAAGTACGCCCCGCTCAGGGAGCGAGCACGCAGCCTCATGCTGGAGCGTTACGACTTCAAGGATCTCAGCAAGCAGTATCTCAGCCTGATCGAGCGTGTCGCCACGGGCGAGATGTCGGTGGGTTTGAAGCGATAACGCATGAAACTTCCAGCGACAGCAATTCTTGTCGCGGACCACATCGGACAGCAATCATTACCGAGGCCGGCCAAGCCGGCTTCGGTCGAAGATCTACAATGATCTGCCGCTTCAGTCGACGAATTCGACGGTCACCCCGGGCTTCACCATCTTGGCAAGCTCCGTCGCGTCCCAGTTCGTCAGGCGCACGCAGCCGTGGCTCTGGGATTTGCCGATCCGCGACGGATCCGGCGTGCCGTGGATGCCGTAGGTGGGCTTCGAGAGTGCCATCCATACGGTGCCGACCGGGCCGTTCGGGCCGGGCGGGATATCGAGGATCCTGTCGTTGCCGCCCTGCTGGAAATTGATCTTCGGGTTGTAGGTATAGCCCGGATTAAAGGCGACGCGCTCGACCGTTACCGTGCCGGAAGGCGAGGGGGTGTCGTTGGAGCCGATGCTTGCCGGGTAGGCGGCGATCAAGCCGCCATTCGCATCATAGGCGAAGACCTGCTTGCGGCCCTTGTCGGCGACGATGCGCGCGACGCTGCCCGTCTTCGTCTGGCCGGGATTGATGACCTTGACGATCGTGCCGGGTACCGTGAAATCGGCACCGGGGTTGATCGACTTCAGATAGGCCTCGTCCATGTGGAAACGCTCGGCGAGCATTTCCGTCGTCGAGGTGTAGGCAAGCGAAGTGAGCGTGGCCTTCTGGGCGTAGTCTTCGGGGATTTCCGCGACATAGGGGCCGGCGGCATCGGCCGGAGTGATCGTGTAATTGATGATCGGCATTCCGCCCGAAAGCCTGAGCTGCTCCAGGATGGCATCGGTGTCGTTCGGGTCGAACGTCTGGCCGGTCATCTTCTGGTAGGCGTAAACCGCCTTGGTGACGTTGCCGCCCATGCGTCCGTCGATGGCGCCGGGCGAAACACCCTGACGGTCGAGGAACACCTGAAGTGCCGTGATCTCGTTCTTCGATTTGTTCTTGAGCGTGATGACCGGTTCGTCCGGCGTTGCGTTTTCGATCGCCGACGCATCCGGGTCGATGGATGCGAAGGAATCCCCACCGCCGCCGCCGTTGTTATCGGCATCGGCGGGCGGCATCGCCTGATTGTCGAAGGGAACGCGTACGACCGAGCCCGCGCGCGGAATAGCGCCGGTCACGGCGCCCTGGTCGCTATACCCATCATTGCCGTAGCCGCCGTATCCGTCACCCTCGGCCAATTGCGTATCGCCATAGCGGCGGCCGCCCTGATTGCCGTAGCCGTCATTGTTGGCGTCGCGCACCGGCGGGCGCGGATAGTAGTTCCTGGCTCGCATCTCGGTTGCGAGCACGGTGCCGTAGCGGTCGATGAGCACGCGGCGGCCGCGGCGATCGCGCGCCATCACGTAGTCGCCGTTATCGGGAACGCCTTCGAGAATTCGTCCGTCCGGCGTGACGAGCATCATGCCGCTATCGGCCGGACTAAAATACTGCGCCTCGGCAGCGGGCGCAGACACAATGAGTGCCGCAGCCAGAGCCGCCGGGAGAAAGCTCGCTTTCGAAAGTCCGTTCACGTCCGTATCGTCCTTGATCAGTTATGCCGCAGACACACACATGGAAATTTTGACGCCAGTGTGGAAGTATCGGTGATCATGCTGAATAAAGTATAAAAATCTGCGCTGTTTATTAGTGGTTTAACGGCCCCTTGCGCAAATGGTTTCTTCTGGCACGCCCGGCGCTCACACCGCTGCTTTCTCGATTGACGGTGGTTTGGCTGCATCCTAACCGTGGAGGTATCGTTTTTGGGGAGGATAGCTTGTCGATGATCGAATTTGCCGCGGCCACGGGGCCGAAACTGAAGCTCGATCCCGCATCGGTCCTGGATATCGGCGCCTGCATCGTGGAGGGCAACGATCTGGCGCCGGGCCGCGCCATACCCGACGACGGCGATCCGCGAATCGATCACTCGCTCGAAGGCTTCCTCTTCACATGCGGACCGGATCACATCCGCCATCGCCAACCGATGACCGGGGCGTTCGCGGGAAAATCCTATCCGCTGCATGGCTCGTTTTCGTCACATCCGGCAAACGTGCTTTGGACACGGTTCGAAGACGGCAACGCCGCGTGCCGCGCCGACGTTGACGTCGTCACCGCGGAGGGGCGGACGGCGCGACTGGAGCGGCTGTGGCGGATCGACGGGACAACGGGCGAGGTGCATCTCTCGGACCGCGTGGTCAATACCAGCGCCGAGACGATGCCGGTGTTTCTGATGTATCACATGAATGTCGGCGGCAAATGGTTCGATCCCGGCGTCCGGCTCGAAGGCGAGATGCTCGAGGGCAGCGGTTTTCCCTGGACGTTCGGCGAAGAGCTCGGCGGCATCTTCTGCGTGGCCGCGCCGGCGACGGAAGGCAAATCTGCCGAGGTCTCGCTTGGCCCGATCGCCGCGATCGGCGGCAGGACGCTGCGCGTGCGCTTCGATGCGCAAACGCTGCCCTTCCTGCAGGTCTGGCGCAACCAGAAGGCACCCGCCCACGTGCTCGGGATCGAGCCTGTCTCGCACCGCTGGGTGGGGCGCGTCGAGCTTGAGAAAGCCGGTGAGTTCAACATGGTCGAGCCCGGTGAAAGCCGCAGCTTTGCCCTGAGTTTTGCCTTTGTCTAGGCTGCGTCGAGCGGTTGACGCTCGCGGCCAGGCAGCGTAGATCAGAGGCCGCCTTTTCAGGACAAATCACGGGCTCTCAAAAGGCCCGGTCTTTATTAAAGAGGAATGAGCCATGGATATCCGCCAGATCGATGACGAATACTCGGTGTCCGGCCAGATCACCGTCGAGGATCTCGATCAGATCAAAGCGATGGGCTTTCAGTCGATCGTCTGCCATCGTCCGGACGGCGAGGCTCCCGACCAGACGCCCTTTTCCGTGATCGAAACGCGTGCGAGGGAGCTCGGCCTGGAACTCACGCATGTGCCGGTCGGTCCGATGGGCGTGACCGAGGAGGCCGTGCAGGGCATGGTCGACGCGCTCGATGAACTGCCGCGCCCGATGCTCGGCTATTGCCGCTCCGGCGCCCGCTCCACGGCGATCTATCAGAAGACGCAGCACATCCGCGCCTGAGGCTCGCCTACATCCATTCACCCGCGTTGAGGGCGCCGCCGCGGGCAGCGCCCGCGACCTTTCATCATCGAATGCTTCAGGAGAAGACCATGAGCATCAAGCGTATCGAAGTTGGCACACGCATGAGCGGCGCCGTTGTCCACGGCAACACCATTTACCTCTCGGGCCAGGTCGGCGAAGGCGAAAGCGTCACCGAACAGTGCAAGTTCGCACTCGCCGAAGTCGATCGCCTGCTCGCGGCTGCCGGCTCCAACAAGTCCAAGCTCCTGCAGACCTTGATCTACCTTGCCGACATGGGCGACTTCGCCGAAATGAACGCCGTCTGGGAAGCCTGGGTCGACCCAGCCAACACGCCCGCCCGCGCCACCAGCGAAGCCAAGCTCGCTGCGCCGAAGTACAAGGTCGAGTTCACGGTTGTTGCGGCGATCGACTGATCGAGCCCACGTAGCCGAATCGGAAGCCGGTGGGTTCGCCCGCCGGCTTTTTTGTTGGGTGGTGCTTCGAGACAAGAGAAATGGAGTTGAAATTATCTAAGCTTTAGATTGTAAATATCGCTTGATTTGCCGCCGATTCCATCAATAATACCCTCTCTGAGGGTTTATTTATATAGATGCAATCTAAAGCAAGTTTCTTTGTCAGCCGCTGGCAGGGGCAGGAAGGCGGGCAAGAAAGAGCGAACTACGCGCTTTTCCTGACTGAACTGTGCGACCTGTTAGGTCTTCCCCATGCTGACCCCGCCTCTGCCAGGACAGAGGGCAACGACTATGTTTTCGAGCGGAGTGTGAAAGAGGTGGCCCGCGATGGTTCCATCTCTTTCAAGCGTATTGATCTCTATAAGCGCGATTGCTTCATACTTGAAGCCAAGCAGAGTCGGCTCACAGGAGAAAAGAAGTTGGCGGATACGCCGACGCTCCCCGGACTCGAAATCGCTCCACGCGGCCGGCGCGCCGGTGCCAATCGCGCTTGGGACGTGCTGATGATGAATGCGCGTACACAGGCCGAGAATTATGTGCGGCTCCTACCGGCTTCCCATGAGCCGCCACCTTTCGTGCTGGTCTGCGACGTCGGCCATTGCATCGAAATTTATGCCAATTTCCGCCGTGACGGAAAGGCCTACGACCAGTTTCCCGACCGTCGCTCATTTCGTATCTATCTCGAAGATCTGCAACACCCGGAGGTTCGCGACCGACTTATCGCTATCTGGTCCGATCCACTTTCGCTCGATCCCTCCCGCCATGCCGCCAAGGTCACCCGCGAGATCGCGAGACGCATTGCCAAGGTCAGCCAAGCCTTGGAAAAGGAAGGGCATGCCACGGAAGAGGTGGCGATGTTCCTCATGCGCGTGCTCTTCACGATGTTTGCCGAGGACGTGGAGCTATTGCCGAAGGACAGTTTCAAGGATCTTCTCAAGCTTTGCGCCGAGAAGCCTAAAATTTTTCCCGGCATGATGGAAGATCTTTGGAAGGCAATGGACGAGGGCGGTTTTACCGCCACACTTCGTGAGAAGGTGAAGAAATTCAATGGCGAGTTCTTCAAGAACCGTCGTGCTTTGCCTCTAGCCAGAGAGGAGATCGGTGAACTGGCCGCGGCTGCCGCCTATGACTGGCGCGATGTGGAGCCGGCGATCTTTGGCACTTTCCTTGAGCAGGCATTGGACCCGGTCGATCGCCGCAAGCTCGGCGCCCACTACACGCCACGCGCCTATGTTGAGCGGCTGGTGATCGCGACTGTCATCGACCCCTTGCGTGCCGAATGGGACAGTGCACGCTCCACAGCGGACCGGCAAAAGAGCGAGGGCAGGGGTGACGCGGCTATCGCAACGGTGAAAGCTTTTCACGAGAAACTCTGTGACACCCGCGTGCTCGATCCGGCCTGCGGCACGGGCAACTTCCTCTATGTCTCGATGCAACTGATGAAACGGCTGGAAGGCGAGGTGCTGGAAGCACTTGCCGATCTCGGCGGTCAGGAGGCGTTGGCCCTTGAAAGCCACACTGTCGACCCGCACCAGTTCTTAGGGCTGGAACTCAATCCGCGCGCGGCGGCGATAGCTGAACTGGTGCTCTGGATCGGCCATCTGCAATGGCATTTCCGCAACCGCGGTATCGCTCCCTCCGAGCCGATCTTGAAAGCTTTCCACAACGTCGAGAACCGGGACGCCGTGCTACTTTGGGACGGTTATCCATGGCCGCAAGTTGTCGACGGCAAAGAGGCCTATCCCAATCCGCGCCGGCCGAGCTGGAAGGTGGCGGGTTACGAGGCGGACTACATCGTCGGCAACCCGCCCTTTGTCGGCAAAGGAGAGCCGATGCGCGCGGCTTTTGCAGAAGCGAAACTTAAAGCGCTGTGGAAGGCACATCCGCACATGAACGAGAGCGCTGATTTCGTCATGTACTGGTGGGATCGCGCCGCAGATATTTTGCTCAAGCCGAAGACGCGGCTAAAGCGTTTCGGTTTCGTTACTACCAACTCTATCAGCCAGATGTTCAATAGACGGGTAATGGAGACGCATCTCAATACCAAGAAGCCGCTCTCGGTCATCATGGCGATCGCCGACCATCCATGGACAAAGGTTACACGCGACAGTGCCGCCGTGCGTATCGCCATGACGGTGGCGGAAGTTGGAAAGAAGGACGGTTTGCTTTTTGACGTGATCGCGGAGGAGGGGGTCGAGACCGACAGTCCAGTGATCGTGTTCGAAGAACGGGGCGGCAGGATTAATTCGGATTTGACTGTAGGGGTTGATGTAACAACCGCAGTAGCTTTGAAGGCGAATTCGGGCCTTTCCAGCAATGGGGTTATGATAGCGGGCAACGGATTTCTAGTAACCGCCCAAGAAGCCGTCTTCTTGGGGCTTGGATCAGATGCTGGCCTCGGTCATCATATTCGCGATTATCGAAATGGACGGGATTTGACTTCGAGGCCGAGGAACCTGAAAGCTATAGACTTGTATGGTTTAGACTCGCAGGAGGTAAGGGAGAGATACCCGCGTGTCTATCAACATATTCTGAGTCGAGTGAAGCCCGAGCGGGATCGAAACGCCGAAAGGGCATTTCGGGAGCGGTGGTGGATCTTTGGTCGGCCCCGCACAGAGTTGAGGCCGGCGTTGGTTGGTCAATCCCGCTATACCGCGACTGTTGAAACAACGAAACACCGAGTTTTTCAATTTCTCGACGGCAGCATCCTTCCTGATCATATGCTCATTGCAATAGCTCTCGATGGCGGTGACTGCCTCGGCGTCCTATCTTCGCGCTTTCATGGCATTTGGGCTCTGCGCGCTGGTGGTTGGTTGGGCATCGGGAACGATCCTCGCTATTCAAAATCCCGCTGCTTCGACCCCTTCCCATTCCCTGCCGCCACCGACGAGCAAAAACAAAAGATCGGCGAGATCGCCGAGGAACTGGATGCACACCGCAAACGTGTCCTGGGGGATCACGCGCACCTCACCCTGACTGGGCTTTACAACGTGCTGGAGCGGCTGAAGGGCGGCGGACGGCCGGACGATCTCGACCCTAAGGGGCGACGCATCTTCGACGACGGGCTGGTGCTGATCGTGAAGGAACTACACGAGAAGCTGGATCAAGCCGTGGCCGAGGCCTATGGCTGGCCGGCTGATCTGCCGGAAGACGAGGTGCTTGGTCGCTTGGTGGCACTTAACAAAGAGCGGGCGGATGAGGAAAGGCGCGGCCTGGTCCGCTGGTTGCGTCCCGACTACCAGATCCCCCGCTTCGGATCGGAGAAGGAAAAGGCCGAGCAGCTCGAGGCCGATCTCGGCGAGGTGATGCCAATCGCCGCTGGGCCAAAACCGGGCTTTCCGTCCGACGATCGCGACCAGACGCCGGCCGTGCTGTATCAGCTTATGGCTGCCGATGCCGCGCTCGATGCTGCGACGATCGCGGCTCGCTTCAAGCAGGGGCAGAAGGCGCGGCGGTCCGTTGAAGCCGTGCTAGCGTCGCTTCATCGCATGGGGTTGATTTCCACCAACGACAACCGGACATTTTCCTTCCGCCGCGCAGCGTGAAGCATCGCCGCGCTCTGGATTGTGGATATAAGCCGAGGCATCTCAACTTGCCGCGGACAGAGAGGCCGGTGAGTTTTGCTCACCGGCTTTTTTGTGGCTTGCGCTCGGCCTACTTCCCCGCCGAAATCTGGCTGAGTGTTCGCGAGGGGGTGATTGCTTCCGGGTCGAGCACGACTTCGATGATTGAGGGCTTACCGCTCGCGCGTGCCCGTTCGAAGGCTGCGGCAAACTCTTCCGTTGCCTTCACCGTTTCACCGTGACCGCCGTAGGCGCGGGCGAAAGCCGCGAAATCCGGGTTCTTAAGCGCGGTCGCGCTGACGCGGCCGGGATAATCGCGCTCCTGATGCATGCGGATCGTGCCGTACATGCCGTTGTTGATCACGAGCGTGATGATCGGCAGATTGTATTGCACGGCGGTCGCAAATTCCTGGCCGTGCATCATGAAGCAGCCGTCGCCGGCAAAGCAGATGACCTCGCGATCCGGGAAAAGCTGCTTGGCTGCAACCGCGGCCGGCAGGCCGTAGCCCATGGAGCCGGAGGCGGGGGCTGCTTGCGTGGCGAAGCGGCGGAAGCGGTGGAAACGGTGCAGCCAGGTCGCGTAGTTGCCGGCGCCGTTGGTGAAAATGGTGTTCGGCGCCGTATTGGCTTCGATCCAGTCCATGATCCGCCCCATGTGGACGGCACCCGGGCTCGTTTCCGGCGTCGTCGACCAGGCACGGTAGGCCGCATGCATCTGCTCGGTGCGCGCTGCCCATTTCGGCGACGCGGGCGCTTCCAGTTCGGCAAGGGCGGCGACAAACTCGGTCGGGCTTGCGCAGATCGCAAGCTCCGGGCGGTAGACGCGACCGAGTTCGGAGGGATCTGGATAGACATGGACCAGCGTCTGCGAGGGGTAGGGGATGTCCATCAACGTATAGCCGGAGGAGGGCATCTCGCCCAGGCGGCCACCGATCAGGGTTAGCAGATCGGATTGCTTGATCTCCTTGGCGAGCGCCGGATTGATGCCGATGCCGACATCGCCGGCGTAGGAGGGATGCGTGTGGTCGAACAGCATCTGGCGGCGGAAGGAGCAGCCGACCGGGAGCTTGAAGCGCTCGGCGAAGGCGCTGATGCCGGTAACCGCCTGCTCGTCCCAGCGTGTGCCGCCGAGGATGACCATCGGTCGTTCGGCGCCGGCAAGCCTGCGGCCGAGCTCGGCGATCTGGCTCCTGCCCGGATGGCTCTCGACGGGGGTATAGGGCCTTGCGGCCGGTGCATCCACCTCGTCGCGCAACATGTCTTCCGGCAGCGTCAAGACGACCGGGCCGGGGCGGCCGGAGGTAGCGACGGCGAAGGCGCGGCTGACGAACTCCGGAATACGGGACGCATCGTCGATCTCGCCGACCCATTTGGCGAATTCTGTGAAGGCACGCCGGAATTCCACTTCCTGGAACGCCTCGCGCTCGCGGGCGTCGCGCTGGACCTGGCCGATGAACAGGATCATCGGAATGGAATCCTGGCGCGCGATGTGCAAGCCGGCCGACGCATTGGTGGCGCCAGGACCACGGGTGACCATGCAGATGCCGGGTTCGCCGGTGAGCCGGCCCCAGGCATCCGCCATCATCGCGGCACCTCCCTCCTGACGGCAGACAAGCACGTCGATGTCGGTGTCGTGCAACGCGTCGAGCACGGCGAGAAAGCTCTCGCCGGGAACGCAGGAAATTCGCTTCACCCCGTTGGCCTTCAGGGCCTCGACGATCAGCTCTCCTCCACTTCTTTTCATTCTCTAAGCCTTCCTCTCCAGGTCATTCAATTCGGCAAGCACCTCCTCCTGGTGCTCGCCCAGACGCGGGCTTGGCCGCGTATAGCGCAAGGGTGTTTCCGAAAGCACGATCGGCGTGCGGACGCTCGGGATGCTGGTCCCGGCCGCGTCTTCCAGCTCGATCCTGAGGCCGCGCGCCGCGATCTGCGGATCGGCGAACATTTCTTCGATCGTGTTGATCGCGCCGGCAGGGACCGCGTTTTGCTCGCAGGCGCGCAAAAGCTCGTCCTTGCTCCACTTCAGGGTCTCGGTGGAGACGAAGCGACGAACCTCGTCGCGATGGGCGATACGGGCCTTGTTGGTCGAAAAGCGCTCGTCGCCGGCCCGTTCCTCGATGCCGAGTATGGTGCAGAGGCGGCGGAACTGGCCGTCGTTTCCAACGGCGAGAATGAGATAGCCGTCCGATGCCGGCACCACCTCGTAGGGGGAGATGTTGGGGTGCGCGTTGCCGAGCCGCTGCGGCGCCTTGCCTGAGATCAGGTAATTCATGTTCTGGTTCGCGAGCACGGCGGACTGGACGTCGAACAACGCCATGTCGACAAGCTGGCCTTGGCCGGTCTTCAGCGCATGGATCAACGCCGCCTCGATGGCCGATACCGCATAGATGCCGGTGAAGACGTCGGCGATCGCGACGCCTGCCTTCATCGGCTGGCCGTCCGGCTCGCCGGTGATCGACATGAAGCCCGACATGCCCTGCACGATATAATCGTAGCCAGCGAGCTCCGCGTAGGGGCCGGTCTGGCCGAAGCCGGTGATCGAGCAATAGACGAGCTTCGGATTGATCTTCTTCAGGCTTTCGTAGTCGAGCCCGTATTTGGCAAGGCCGCCAAGCTTGAAGTTCTCGATCAGCACGTCGGCCGTCATCACCAGCCGGCGGACGAGGTCCTGGCCTTCCGCTGTCTTGAGGTCAGCGGTGATCGAGCGTTTGCCGCGGTTGGTGGAATGATAATAGGCGGCGGACAGGTTTTCTCCGTCCTTGCCCTCGACGAAGGGCGGGCCCCATTGGCGCGTGTCGTCGCCGCCGTCGGGGTTCTCCACCTTGATGACGTCGGCGCCAAGATCGGCAAGCAGTTGCCCTGCCCAGGGGCCCGCGAGCACGCGGGCAAGCTCGATGACGCGTATGCCGGAAAGGGGAGGTTTCTTCTCAGTCACGTTTGTCATGTCGGTCCTGGTGGTCAACTTCAAGGCGCGCGCGTCGCCTCAGATGTATCGGATACGGGTTTGGAAGCAAAGCGTCGCTCGCGCCAGATAATATAAAGACCCGAAGCGATGATGATCAGGATGCCGACCCACTTCATGAGATTTGGGAAATCGTCGAAGATCAGCCAGCCGAAGATCGTCGCCGAGACGATCTCGAAATACTGGATCGGTGCCAGCGTCGAGGCGGGGGCGGAACGATAGGCATAGACGCTGAGGATGCCGGCGAGTGCCGCGGTGGCGCCAACGCCGAGGAGGTAAAGGCCTGCGCGCAGGCTCGGCACGACGCTATCGAAGATCGGCGAGCCGCTGCCGTGTCCGAGCCAGAGCAGGATGCCGCTGAAGAGCATGCCCCAAATGGCGGTCTGAAACTGCATGGCCCAGGCATCTTCGCGATGGGAAACCACCCGTGTCAGAAGCGCGTAGACTGCAATGCAGAAGGCGGTGACGACAGGCAGCAGGGCGATCAACCCGACTTCCTGGAAACTCGGCTGAATAATCAGCATCGCCCCGAAGAAACCGACGGCGCAGGCGGTGTAGCGGCGCCAGCCGATGGTTTCCTTCAGGAAGACGCTGCTCAGGATGGTCAGGATGATCGGTTCGACGAAAAAGATGGCGATTGCATCCGCCACTTCCATGACCTGAAGCGTCGTGACGAAGCAGATCATGGAGAGCATCAGCGTGCCGCCGCGCATGGCATGAAGCGCTGCGTGCTCAAATGTCCAGACGCCCCAGTTGCGCCTCACGAGCATGACGGGAAGCGTAAAGACGAGTTGAAGGAGAAAGCGCACGGCGGTGACCTCGACGGGCGGTACCGTGACGGCGGCGAGCTTCGAGAAGATGTCGATGATCGGAGATATCAGTACGGCCACGAACATCGTCAGCAGTCCGATCGTCAGCTCCGAAGCACGCAGGCGGGGCGATGGGATGCCGTTCTGGGCCGTCATTCACGTCATTCCTCGGCAATCAGCATCGCTTGGCGACCCGATCGCACCAATTCGCAAATTCGTCGATAGCGGCGTCGGCGCCCAGCTCGTTCAGGGTTTCGTGCCGCATGCTCTGATATATCTGAAGAGTGATATGGGAAAAGCCGGCCCGTTTCAAACGCTTTGCCAGCCATTCGACCGCTTTTCCGTTTGCCGTCGCCGGATCATGGCCGCCGCCGACGAGATGGATCGGCAGGCCGCGCGGCAGCCTGTCCAGATATCTCTGCTGGGTCGCGCGGAACGTCAGCGCAAAGACGTCGAGCCACAGCGACACCGAGGCGTCGAAGCCGCAGAGCGGGTCCGCCACATATTTGTCGACCTCTGCCGGATCGCGGGAGAGCCAGTCGAAGTCGGTACGGCGATCTGCAACCGATCGGCCCCAGGCGCCGAAGGTGAGTTTCGGCAGAATAGCGCTCGGCACATCGGAGCCCTTGAGCATCCGCTCAGTCCGAAGAATGACCTGTGCGAGCCGGCCGGCGAGCCCCGGATTGAAATTGGAATTCCAGACCGCGACGCCATCGAAGCTGCCGGGATGGCTGACCGCCGTGTTGAGGCCGATCAGTCCGCCCATCGAATGACCGAACAGAATGACGGGCAGGCCCGGATGATTGGCGGCCGCAACGGCGCGCATCGCCATCACGTCGTCGATCACGCGCTCGACGCCGTCGTGGCGCGAAAACCGCCCGAGCGGAGCATCGGCAGAGCGCGTCTCGCCATGGCCGCGGTGGTCATGGGCATAGACGTGGAAACCGCGTGCGGCCATGGCTTCGGCAAAGCGCTGATAGCGTCGCGCGTGTTCCGCAAGCCCATGACAGACGAGAAGGATCGCCCGCGCCTTACCTTCCGCCGGCAGGTGATGGTAGGCAAGCGACGCCCCGGTCGGGCTGTCGTGCCGCAGCATGTGGGCAAACATTGGCGATACGGTCCTCCTCAGTCCCGCGAACAAAGGCTATCTGCCGCGTGATTGCAACGCCAAGCGATCAAAGAACACGGAACAATTTGTGCTGATCTTTGCGATTAGGGGTTGCGTCAGTTGCTGCAACCTGCTTACTTGTTCCTCTATTGTTCTGGTTGGAGGGCTAACCATGGCGACATGGATGCGAGCGCTGGGCGCGGCGGTTGTTTGTCTGCTGGCGCTCGTTTCGGACGGCGCGGCACGTGATGCCGGCAGGGGCGCCACGCGCTTCATCCTCGCTGCCAGCTGGCAGCCGGCCTTCTGTGCTACAAACCGGCAGAAGAGCGAGTGCCGCGTTCAAACCCGCGACGGCTTTGACGCGAAGAATTTCTCGCTCCACGGTCTATGGCCGATGCGCGAGGACTATTGCGACGTGTCCGAGCAGCAACAGCGCGCCGATCGCGACGGCGACTGGAAGAGCCTGCCGGACGTGCAGCTTTCGCCGGAGACGAAGGCGGTGCTCGACAAGGCAATGCCTGGCACGCAATCCGGCCTTGAACGGCACGAATGGACCAAGCATGGCACCTGCACCAAAGTGTCCCCCGACGCCTATTTTCGTGCGGCGGTTGGCTTCATCGACCAGTTGAACGCTTCGGCCGTCAGGCAGCTGTTCGCAGACAACATCGGACGCAAAATCGATGCGGAGAGCATCAAGGCGGCGTTCGACGAAAGCTTTGGTCCGGGTGCCGGCGACCGCGTCAAGATGAGCTGCCGGCGGGTGGGCGACGAGCGCGTGATTTCGGAGCTGACAATCGGCCTTTCCGCCGATGCGCTCGATCAGGCCGCACCCGGCGCGCGGCTTGCCGACCTCATCCAGTCGGCGGGCCGGACGTCGTTCGGCTGCAATGAAGGTGTCGTCAGCGCAGTCGGACACTGAGGCTCCGTCATCTTCCTATTTCCCGATCGGACGCATAAATCCCGTGCAATGCCGGTTTCGGCGTTGCCCGATAGGCGTGTTTCGCCTACATAGCGGCACGAATTTCATTCTTCCGTCCGTGGAGCGCGCAGCAATGGCACGTCAATTCATTTACCATATGGCCGGCCTCAACAAGGCCTATGGCGCCAAGAAGATCTTGGAAAACATTCACCTTTCCTTCTATCCCGATGCGAAGATCGGTATTCTCGGCCCGAACGGCGCCGGTAAATCGACCGTGCTTCGGATCATGGCGGGATTGGACAAGGAATACACCGGCGAAGCGTGGCTCGCCGAAGGCGCCACCATCGGCTATCTCGCGCAGGAGCCGCAGCTCGACCCGGCAAAGACCGTACTCGAAAACGTCATGGAAGGGGTCGCCTCGAAGACCGCCATCCTCAATCGTTACAACGAGCTGATGATGAACTATTCCGACGAGACGGCGGATGAAGGGGCACGGCTCCAGGACATCATCGACGGCCAGAACCTCTGGGATCTCGAAAGCCAGGTGGAAATGGCCATGGATGCCCTGCGTTGCCCGCCGGCGGAATCCGATGTCACCAGCCTTTCGGGCGGCGAGCGCCGCCGCGTGGCGCTTTGCAAACTGCTGCTGTCGCAGCCGGATGTGCTGCTGCTCGACGAACCGACCAACCACCTCGACGCCGAAACCATCGCCTGGCTCGAAAAGCACCTGCGCGGATATCCGGGCGCCGTGCTGATGATCACCCACGACCGCTACTTCCTCGACAACGTCACGGGCTGGATTCTCGAGCTCGACCGCGGCCGCGGCATTCCGTACGAAGGCAACTATTCCGCCTACCTGCAGGCCAAGGCCAAGCGCATGCAGCAGGAGGGCCGCGAAGAGGCCTCTCGCCAGAAGGCGATTTCGCGCGAGCAGGAGTGGATCGCATCCAGCCCGAAGGCCCGTCAGGCAAAGTCGAAGGCCCGTATCAAGGCCTATGACGAGTTGGTTACGGCCGCCGAACAGCAGCGCCCGGGCGATGCGCAGATCATCATTCCGGTCAGCGAACGTCTCGGCCAGGTCGTCATCGAGATGGACGGCATCTCCAAGGGTTATGGCGATCGCCTGCTCATCGACGGGCTGTCGCTCAAGCTTCCTCCGGGCGGCATCGTCGGCGTGATCGGCCCGAACGGCGCCGGCAAGACCACGCTATTCCGCATGATCACCGGGCAGGAGACGCCTGACAGCGGCTCCATCCGCGTCGGCGATACGGTGCATCTTGGCTATGTCGACCAGAGCCGCGACGCGCTCGACGCCAACAAGACCGTATGGGAAGAGATTTCCGGCGGCGCCGAAATCATCAAGCTCGGCAAGTTCGACATGAACTCGCGGGCCTATTGCGGTGCGTTCAACTTCAAGGGGGGCGACCAGCAGCAGAAGGTCGGCAATCTCTCCGGCGGGCAGCGCAACCGTGTGCATCTGGCAAAGATGCTGAAGGCGGGCGGCAACGTTCTGCTGCTCGACGAACCGACCAACGATCTGGACACCGAAACGCTGGCCGCACTTGAAGACGCGCTCGAGAAATTCGCAGGCTGCGCCGTTATCATCAGCCACGACCGCATGTTCCTCGACCGTCTTGCGACCCACATCCTCGCCTTCGAAGGCGACAGCCATGTCGAATGGTTCGAAGGCAACTTCGAGGACTATGAGCAGGACAAGATCCGTCGCCTGGGCGCCGACAGTGTCAATCCCAGCCGCGTGACCTACAAGCGCCTGACGCGATAAGGCAATTCCGGCGAGTTAGAGCGTCTCCGTGTTTTGAAGAAAAACGGAGACGCTCCATCCAGCGACTTCCAGACCCCGGCTTCCGGGGTTTTCTTTTGCGTTTTCCCAAGGGCGACGTAAGCTTGTGATATCGCGACGGCGGTATTGCTCTTGCAAGAATGATGCAAATCACATAAAGATATCTTTATATCTTGATTGGGCTTGGCGTCATGGCGAATTTCGTGAAATTCGGACTGGATTCTCTGGTGGATGTGCTGAAGGCGGCGGGCGAACCGACGCGCCTTCGGTTGCTTGCGCTGCTCGCCGCCGGCGATCTCACGGTTACCGATCTGACTGAAATTCTCGGCCAGTCGCAGCCACGGATCTCGCGCCATCTGAAGCTGCTCGGCGAGGCGGCGCTGATCGATCGCTATCAGGAGGGCGCCTGGGCCTATTTTCGGCTGACCCAGCAGGGTGCCTCCGTCGAGCTTGCCAATACGCTCCTCAAATACGCGTCGGAAAACGATCCGGTGCTTCAGCGCGACGCCGAGCGGCTAGCCGCAGTGAAGCGCATCCGCTCCGAGCGCGCTCAGGACTATTTCAGCCGCAATGCCGCCGAATGGGACGAGCTGCGTCGGCTGCAGGTCGCCGACGAGCAGGTGGACGAGGCGCTGATCGAGCTCATCGGCGAAAAGCCCGTCGATGCCTTCCTCGATCTCGGCACCGGCACAGGCCGCATGCTGCAGCTTCTCTCCGGCCACTACCGGCGCGCCGTTGGCGTCGATGCCAGCCGCGACATGCTTGCGGTTGCCCGTGCCAATCTCGACAAGGCAAAGATCACTGCCGCCTCCGTCCGCCACGGCGACATCTTCAATCTGCCGCTCGACGCGCAGGATTTCGATCTCATCACCATCCATCAGGTGCTGCACTTTCTAGACCAGCCGGAGTTCGCGATCGCCGAAGCGGCGAAGCTCCTGAGGCCGGGCGGCCGGTTGGTGATCATCGATCTTGCGCCGCATAATCTCGAATACCTGCGCGACGAGCACGCCCATCTGCGCCTCGGTTTTTCGCACCAGATGGTGGCCGACTGGTTGACGAAGGCGGAGCTGGATGTGGAAACGGTTCAGGATCTCCGCGCTGGCGGGGAGGGAAACCCGGCGCTTACCGTCACCATCTGGCTCGCCCGCGATCCGCGGATGCTGATGGCCGCCGGAAACGACAGCGAAATTCCCGGCATTCTTGCGAAGAGGGCTTGATATGGCTTCGAAAGCGGAAAATGGCGGCCGCGATGTCCGCATCTCGTTCGAGTTCTTTCCTCCGAAGTCCGACGAGATGGAAGCGCAGCTCTGGGAGACAGTTGGTGAACTCGCGGACTGGAACCCACGTTTCGTCACCGTGACCTATGGCGCCGGCGGATCGACGAAGGAGCCGACGCTCTCAGCCGTCACCCGCATGATCTCCGAGACCGGTTTGAAGACGGCGGCACATCTGACCTGCGTCGACGCTTCCACGGACGATGTGCGGGCGGTGGTCGAGGAATATCGCGCCGCCGGCGTCAGACGCATCGTGGCGCTGAGGGGAGATCCCGCCGCCGGCATCGGCGCAGCCTATGTGCCGCATCCGACGGGTTTTTCAGATACGGCCGATCTGGTTCGCATGCTCATGGCCTATGGCGATTTTGACGTTTCTGTCTCGGCCTATCCGGAAAAGCATCCGGAAAGCCCGGATTTTAACGCCGACATCGACACGCTGAAGCGCAAGGCCGATGCGGGGGCCGCACGGGCGCTGACGCAATTCTTCTTCGATAACGACGTCTACGAGCGCTATCTAGAGCAGGCAAGAGCGGCAGGCATCGGCATTCCGATCGTGCCGGGGATCATGCCGATCCAGAACCTCACGCAACTCAAGCGGTTTGCCCGCCGCTGCGGCGCGTCCGTGCCGGCATTTCTGGACGATCGCTTCGCCGGCCTCGACGACAAGCCCGAAGAGCGGGCGGCGGTCGCAGCCGACGTGGCGGCCGAGCAGATCGAGGATCTGATGCGTCGCGGCCTCGACGAATTCCATCTTTACACAATGAACCGCGCGCCGCTTGTGAGCGCCGTGCTCGATCGTCTCGGCCTTCGGAACCGGTCGGATCGTCGCGCCGGAGCCGCGGCATAGTCCGACATTGCACCGGGCCGTTTCAAAAGCGGACAAGAAAAAAGCGCGTTCCCTCTCGGTACGCGCTTTTTCCGTCAACGGTCTTTGCTGTTAGCTTTCAGGAGTTTGCATTGCCGTCTTGATTGCCGGAGTGAGTGAATGTCGCTTTCAGATGAAGAGCATCGCCACTACGAACACGAACGCTGCACTGACCAAGAGGACGTTGAAGGATTGCGTCAGTCCCATGTCTGCCTCCTCAGTTAACCCTTAAAACTTATGTCAGAATTGCGAAGGGTGGAAGGCAGAATCGATGCTGCGTTGCGTCATCAAAACAAGGCTTCGGTCCAGTTATATTTTTAACCCATTGGTTTTATGCGATAAAATTATCCACAGGCGCGTTCACGTAATTTAATGAAGTGTTAAATATGGCTAGTTATGGTTAACCCACTTGGCCATTGTCGAGCGCGTTCGCGGCACGGCAGCATCGGATTTCACACACCAGTGGCGGTCCCTTCAAGCCGGCCGGAAGCGCTTGAAGGCGCGTCCGTCGAGAATGACGAGACCTGCGCCGATCAACGTCATTCCGGCAGCTTCGGTGATGCCGAGCGTCTCGTTAAGAAACACCGCGCCGAGAAGGATCGCGCTCGGCGGTACGAGCAGGGTGACGAGCGAGGCGTTGGTCGCGCCGGCAAGGGCCATGATGCGGAAGTAGAGAATATAGGCGAAGGCGGTGGAGAGGAGCGCGAGCGCCAGGATCGCCTCGATCGAGCCTACTGGCGGCATGGCAAGCTCCCAGGGCCGATCCACGACGAGCGCCACGGGTAGGATCAGCAGCGACGAGCACGTCAGCTGCGCCGCCGCGATCGACGGTGCCGGCATGCCCTTGAAGCGCTTTCCGTAGACCGCCGCGAAGCCATAGGATACGGCCGCCAGGATGGGCAGCAGCAGCGCCCATAGCGGGGCACCGTTTGCCGCCATGGTGCTCGGGCCGACGAGGACCATGGTGCCGAGAAGGCCGACGATGCAGCCGAGCAGCTTTGCGGGCGTCAGCCGCTCGTCGGTGGTCAGATAGTTGCCGACGATCACCGTGAAGATCGGCGTCGTGGCGTTCAGTACCGCTGCCAAACCGGCGCCGATCTCGGTTTCGCCAAGAAAGATCATCGTGTGCGGAAGGGCGTTGTTGATGAGGCCGAGCACGAGAAACTGCCGCCAACGGGTGCGCAGCATGTCGTAAAGCCCAAAACGTCCGGCGATATAGACGTGCAGTGCAAGCGCGGCGAGCGACAGGCGCAGGAACACGAGCGTCAGCGGCGGCACATCCTGCACGGC
This sequence comes from Rhizobium sp. RAF56, assembly GCF_052113965.1. Taxonomy (NCBI): domain Bacteria; kingdom Pseudomonadati; phylum Pseudomonadota; class Alphaproteobacteria; order Hyphomicrobiales; family Rhizobiaceae; genus Rhizobium; species Rhizobium sp. RAF56. The sequence goes on along the minus strand of NZ_JBFRDU010000008.1, from coordinate 15,396 downwards.
AATCCGCGCGAAGAAGAACGATCCTCCCCAGATCAGGCCGAGCGCAGCCAAAAGGCCCCAGGTCAGCGCGTTCATGGTGTTTTCGGACTTCATCGAATCTCTCTCCCTTTGATTTCGGGACAATCGCATGAGGGCGCGACAAGACCACCCGAAACCTGCCGACGTGAAGCGTAAACGCTGCACCAATCTTGCTGGGATTGATAATCTTGGATAAGAATTTAGCCAAGGGGCYGTAGCTCAGCTGGGAGAGCGCCGCAATCGCACTGCGGAGGTCGGCGGTTCGATCCCGCTCGGCTCCACCATTTAGTTATGAAACCCAGATGGAAAAAGGCGGCCGATTGGCCGCCTTTTGGTGTTTAGAGCTGGCTGAGCAGCGAGGGCGTGGCCCAGCCGTCGGCCGGCAGCCCGAGGCGCTGCTGTTCCTTCTGGATCGCGACGCGTGTGCCGGAGCCCAGGATACCGTCGACCTTGCCGACATCGTAGCCATGGGCCTGCAGCTTCGTCTGGAGCACCTTCATTTCGGCGTCGTTCAGTCCCTGTTCCGGCTGGCCCTTGAGATAGGTGGGTGCGCCGGAAAGCCGCGTGGCAAAGTAGGCGGCGGACGTCGTGTAGATGAACGACTTGTTCCACTCGAGATAGATGCCGAAATTGGGATAGGTGAGGAAGGCCGGTCCCATGCGGCCCTGCGGCAGGATGAGGTCGGCTTTCAGCGAGCCGAAGGACGTGTTCTCGTCGCGCGGCTTGACGCCGAGTGCGAACCAGTCGCCCGCCGTCATCGCGCCGCCGATGCCGGACTTTTCGTAAGGGAGGTTTTCAGGCAGCGTCACTTCCTGGACCCAGGGCTGGCCGCGCTCGAAGCCGAGATGCTTGATGAAGTTGGCCGTGGTCAGGATGACGTCGGGCGCGCTCTCCTTCAGGCGGACATGCCCGTCGCCGTCGCCGTCGACGCCGTAGGCGATGATATCCTTCGGCAGCATCTGCGTCTGGCCAATCTCACCGGCCCAGGCGCCTGTTGTGACTGACGGGTCGACGTCGCCGTGCTCGTCCATCTTGATGAGCGCGATCAGCTGCGGGCGGAAGAGCTCGGGCCGGCGGCAATCATGCGACAGCGTCACGAGCGCGTTGCGGGTGTTGAAGTCGCCTTGAACGGCGCCGAAATCGGTTTCCATCGCCCAGAAGGCGGTGATAACGCCCTGCGGCACGCCGTAGTCCTGCTCGGCTCTCGCGAAGGCGTCGGCATATTGCTTCATCTTCTGACGGCCGATATCGAGCCGCGCCTGGCTGACGGTGCGCTGCGAGAACTCGAGGAAGGTCTGTTTGAAGACGCCCTGCGCCCGGTCCCGCGACAGCACCTTCGGGTCGATCTGCGCGCCCGCGAGTACCTTGTCGGCGGCTTCGGCACTCGCACCGGCCGCGATCGCCTCGGCTTTGACGCCGGCCAGGAATTCGTTGAGATCGCCGCCGCAGGGCGCCTGAGGAGATGTCGCATCCTGCGCCGCCGCTACGCCCGTCAGGGCGGACGCGAAGAACAGCGCAAGTGCAGTGCGTCGGGCAGTGAAGCAATTCATAGAGCCAGCCTCTTTTGCGGAAAGTTATTGCGTGGCTTTCCCAAAAGATTGTGACGGAAGCAAGGGATAAAATTCCGCAAAGCTTACGAATTGCCGTTTCGGTCGACGGCTGCGACCCAATTGTGCCAGTTCTGCTCGGAGCCGGAAAAGACGTTGATATCCGTGGGGCCCTTGATGCCGGGTATCACGCCCGTCGAAGTATACTGCCAGAACGCCCAGCGGCGGTCGGCGTAGGTCACCTCGGGGTGCTTGGCGACGGAGCGGACCCAGAAATGATAGTCCTGGAAATAGCCCGCGAGATTGTCCCGGTGGAAATCGACGGAGGTGTAGATGATCGGACGCTTGCCGTAATAGGTCTCCAGTCGGTCCATGAAGCGCTGCAACGCGGCGCGGACGGTGGCCGGATCCGGGCGGAAGCGGCACGTGGGCGATGCCCCATTCCACTCGACGTCGAGCACGGGCGGCAGCTTCATCGCTTCCTTGGGCACGTTGCGGATGAACCAATCCGCCTGCTCGTCGGCGGTGGAGCAGAAATAGTAGAAATGGTAGGGCGCGTGCGGGATGCCGGCGGCGCGGGCTTCCTGCCAATATTCGTCGAAGCGCGAATCGACGCGGTCCTTGCCTTCCGTCGCCTTGATGAACACGAAGGCGACGCCCGAGTTACGGACTTTCGCCCAATCGATATCGCCTTGCCACTTCGAAATGTCGATGCCGTGGACGGGGCGCATTTCCGGCCGGTTGCCACCGAAGTCCTGGGGCTTGGTATCGTGGAAGCGACGCGCGGGTTTGACCGACGCGGTCGAAAGGGCGTCATAGCCCGCGGTGCAGCTGCTGAGGATGAGGGCGAGCGGGAATAAGCTCAACAAAAGCCGGCGCATGGACGTCCCGAAATGGCGAGAGTTAGCTAGCTGCCCCAATGCTTCGCATCCGTGCTTGTTTGTCCCCGATGCTTCCAAGGAGGCGTAACCTCCTTTTCACCATATCAACGTAAAAAATGCGTTAGCTTCAAGCGAAATATTACCTATCCGTCATAATTGTCGCTCGCCGCGCGTAGCCGCGTCCGACGTTCTCGATCGTCAGGCGACCGCCGCAGCGGCTCTCGGCCGCGCGAAGGACCGCATTGAGCTCCGCGCGGGGCGTCACGTGGAACCGCTTCAGCCAGGATTGCAGCAGGCGCTGGAACCAGCGCGGCAGGTCCTCTTGCAGGCCGAAATCGACGATGTGGAGCTCGCCGCCCGGGCCAAGCGCATCGAGCGCCGAATCCACTGCGCGCTGCCAATCGGGTATCATCGACAGCGCATAGGAAATCATGATCCGGTCGAAGCCGTCGACGCCGAAATCCTTCGGCGAAAAGTCGGTGGCATCCGCAAGGCGCAGAACCGGGGCGGGAGCCAGACCGCGGAAATTGTTGTTGGCCGAGGTCAGCATCTCCTGGGAGATGTCGAGGCCGTAGAGCCTCGCGTTCGGATAGGTGCGGCGGGCAAGAATCAGATTGCGGCCCGTGCCGCAACCGACCTCGAGCAGCGAGCCGCCGAACGGCACGCCGAGTTCGCGGATCGTGCGATCGCGGCCGAGCAGATAGTATTTGCGGGTCAGGTCATAGATGTGCCGCTGATAACGGTACATGCCGTCCATCAGTCCGGCGTGGGCGGCGCCTTCGCCGCGCAGCTCCGCGTTCGCCCCGCTCATGCTGCTTTCCCATAGATGTGGAAACCGCCGTATATGGCGGACCGATCCCGGACATTCAGCGCCTGCGAGCGCTCTTCGTCATAGTGCCATTGCGCGCGAAGCGCCGGTGAAAGGCGGCCCTCGATGATGCTCTTTTCAGCGGCGGTACGGAAGATCACACGGGCTCCGGGACGAGCTGTCCGGCTGATTTCGCCCCAGAGTGCGTTCAGCTGCTCGTCGGTCATCCAATCCTGCGCGTCCAGCAGCACATAGCGGTCGCGCGAGGCTGCAGGCTCGGCGGCAAGCAGTTCGGTGAAGCTTGCATGGTGAACGGTCACGCGCCCGGCATTGGCGCGGATTGCCGGATAGTGCTCGGGCCGCAGATAGGTCGGCAGCGGTCCTTCGCCCGCATCGGGATAACGCCGCGCGAAAGCCTGCCAGGCGAAATAGTTGTCCTGAAGCGGAAAATGGCAGGCAAGCTTTTCCAGTCGCTGCTTTAGCACCTGGGTAATGGAGCCGCCGCCAGCCAGGCTGGCAAGCTCGTCATATTGCTGCGGCGGGATGCCCAGTCCAAAAAGAGAGCTCTTGCGGGAAAGCAGCCATCGTACCACGGGCCGGTCAAAGATCGGCGCGATCTCCTCTTCGAAGAACCGCCGTTGTTCGCGCAATGTGCGAGCCTCGGTGATCCGCTGAAGCCTGACCCCGTGCAGGCGCGCAAGCAGGTGCGCCGCGCCGATGAAGCGGCCGAGCAGTCCGGTTTCGTAGATGTTGCGATTAAACACCGTGATGCGGCGGCGGCCGTAAAGGTCGCGTCCGTTCCAATAGGCAGCCGTGGAAACGTCCAGCTCAGGTGCGATGAACCGATCGAAGGCTGCGCTGTTGCTCGACAACTTTGGCGTCGCAAAGAAGCGTACGAGATCGGCATGAACAGGCAAAAGCCGGAATGCCGCCAGCTTCAGCCTGTTGAGAGCGACATGGTGCGGATTGAGGTCGACGACATCGATGGAAGAAGGATGTCGCGACAGATAGGCGAGCATGTTGCAACCGCCCGAGCCGATCGTAACGATGCGGTGATGCGGCTGAAGCTCCATCGCCTCCATATCGACATCCGGATCCTCCCATATCTGGGGGTAGACGAGACCGGAGAAAAGCAGGCTGAACAGGCGCTCGGAAAGGCCGTCCTTCGACAGTGCCTTGTGCTGGAGGAGGGCATCTTTCAGCTTCCGATTCTTGCGGAAACCGGCGTCCGGGGCGAATTCCGTCATCTGATTCCTGACCGTTTTATCGCGTTGAGGGCATGTACCCCGCCACTGATACAGTTTGATGACGCGGCCGGTTTGCAACCGGTGGATACCCCCGCTTCGGCACGACTTTTCGCTGGCCGCCTATTTCGTGCGGCACGCTTTCCTGCTTCTGTCCTGGCAGTTGGAGGAGAATTGCATGAGACTATGGAAGAAGCTCGCCTGGACCGGCGCGGCCCTGGTAGCAGCCATCCTTGGAGGAGGTGCTGTGTGGCTTGCCACGACGCCGCCCGATCTATTGCGGGTCGGGGATGGCTATGCCGCGAAGATCATCTGTTCGAATACGTTTCTCGCCGGACGCGATCCGCAGGCGGTGTTGAGCGAAGACGTGCAGGCGCCGGGAAATCCGGCATTGACACTCATCCGGGCGAGCGTCGATCGGGAGAGGGGGCTGGTCACGGCGCGCATCCTCGGCCTGTTTGCACCGAACTATGCGCTCTATCGGCCAGGGCTCGGCTGCACCTCCGTGCCGGACGGCAATCTTGAGGCCCTGCAGGCGGCGGCTCTGCCGGCAGTCCATCCGGTCTCCGGCGGCGATGCGCTCTGGCCGGCTGGCGATCGGGTCGATGCCGATGGCAACGCGCGGTTCACGAAACTTATCGGCGATCCGGATCTCTCCGGCCCCGGAATGCGCGCGATCGTCGTCGTCAAGAACGGTCAAATCATCGCGGAAACCTATGCCGACGGTTTCAACAAGGATATGCCGCTGATCGGCTGGTCGATGACGAAGACCGTCAATGCTGCGATCATCGGCCGGTTGATGCAGGACGGCCGCCTGTCGTTCGACGACAGCGATCTCTTGCCGCAATGGCATGGCGATGAGCGCGCCCATATCCGACTTGGCGACCTGCTCGGAATGGAAAGCGGCCTTGCCTTCAACGAGAGCTACGGCGCCGTTTCCGACGTGACGCGGATGCTGTATTTGTCGCCGGACATGGCGGCACTGCCGGCGAGCGCACCGCAAATCGCCGCGCCCGGCACACGCTTCAGCTATTCGACCGGCACGGCGGTGCTGTTGTCGCGGCTCTGGATGAACAAGTTTTCGACCCCCGGCGAGGCGATCGCCTATCCGCGCAACGCCCTGTTCGGGCCGCTCGGAATGTCGAGCGCAACGCTGGAAGTGGATGAGCACGGTACGTTCGTCGGAGGATCCTATCTCTATGCCACCGCCCGCGACTGGGCGCGATTCGGCCAGTTCCTGCTGCAAGACGGGGTGTGGAACGGTCAGCGCCTCCTGCCGGAGGGATTCGTCGGCGCGATGCGCACGCCGAGCAAGTCATCGAACGGCAGCTACGGCCGGGTGCAGGCCTGGCTTCATGGTCCTGGCGGCGCGGTCGGCGAACTGGGATTGCCGGTGGATACCTTCTGGATGCAGGGCCACGACGGCCAGTCCATCGCGATCCTGCCCTCCGCCGATCTCGTCTTCGTTCGGCTTGGGCTCACCCCCTCCGCTCTCGGCTACCGCCCCCAGCGGCTTCTGCAAAAGTTGCTCGAAGAGACCACGGCGGCGCCGCAGTCGGCAAGCGCTGCTCCCAACTAACGCAAGCCTTGAACGCAAAAGCCCCGCTCGATCGGAGCGGGGCTTTTGTTGTCTCGCATCCGGATGCGCTCAGTAATCGCCGTTGGCGATATCGTCCAGGCCCTTGCGCTTGGCTTCGTAGTAATAGCCGCGAGCGTAAAGGCCGACGGCGTCTGCCTGCTTGTTGTCTGGGTCCTTCTCACCGTCGGCGACCACCCAGGCGCCGCGCAGATATTTGGCGGCGTATTTGATGTTCGTCTCAGCGTCCAGGAGACCGGCGGGCGGCCCCTCATATCCCATGGATTTTGCCGTGTTGTACTTGATCTGCATAAGGCCGAAATAGCCGTAGCTATTGTAGGCCTTCGGATTGTACCGGCTTTCGCGATGGACGACGCGATGGATGAGTGCCGCCGGCACCTGGTAGATCTTCGCGTATTTGTCGATCAGCTTAGTAATATATGCCTTCTCGGTCGGCGATACGGCGGACGCGTCGTTGCTGTAGTCCAGCACGGCTGGGACGACGGTCGGGCCTGATGTGTCGAAGTTGAAATCGTATTGCGGCCGGGTCGCGTAGGCGAGCGGCAGCACCGGCGAGGCAAGTGCCACTTCGGTGGGCTCGAATGCCGGCCCTTCGTTCGGACGCGGGATCGGAAGGACCGATTGGATCGCCACCATTTCCGGCGTCAGCGGGATAGGCGATTGTTCCGCATATGTATTGGCCATCAGCGGCCGCATCGCCTCTTCCTCGCCCGGGCGGGCGGGATTTGGCATCGGGATCGCCACCACCATAGGGACGGCGGGTTCTGCATACGCGGCCGCTGCCGTCTGTCCGGCGCCAGCAACGCCTGTGGCGGCGGAAATCGCTGCTTGGCCCTGGCTTGCAGCCTGCGGTTGGTTCGCCGTCGGTTGCGCCATCCGCTGTTCAAGCATGGCGGGGTCGGTGACTTGTCCCGGTGCAGCCTGCGCTTGAGCGGTCTGTGTCGCAACGGACTGCGGTACGCCCGGCAGCGGTTGGCCGGGCTGAAGGCGGCCGGTCTTTGCCAGAGTAGTCTGCTCGCCCTGGGCGAGCGTCGAACCCGCTTGTGCAACCTCGGTTACACCCGGGGCGGACGCATCCGCCACGGTAGCCGGATGCGGCACATTGGCCGGCGCCGGGGTTTGTGCGGGCGAAAGGCCCGCCTGGGCATGCTGCTCGGTGCTCGCGCAACCGGTGAGCAGGCCGCACAGGATTGCCGACGCGGCAACGCTGTGTTTCAGGCTGGAAAATCCTGTCCCTACCATTCCCTCACTCTCAAAATGTAGCCCCTCTGCGATGCAAATCAGTCACAGGAAAAATAAAATTATGAATTTTCCTTAACCTATTCGTCCCGGGGTCGCAAGCGCGGACGACCTCACGCGGCCAGTCGGCGGTAGCCCGCGGTCACAGCGCCGGCCGCGATCAGCAGCGTTCCGCCGGTCCGATTGACAGCCCGTTGCACGCTTGCCTTGCGGATGAAGCCCCGCGCCATGTCGGCCAAAAAGACGTAGAGAAGCGCGTTCAAGGCGCCGAGCGTCAGGAAGGTAGCCTCCAGAATAAGGGTTTGCGGCAGGAAGGGTTTATGCATGTCCAGGAACTGCGGGACGAAGGCGATAAAGAAGACGATGCTCTTCGGGTTCAAGGCAGTTACAAGGTATGCGTGTGCCATGATCTTCAGCGGCTTTTCTTCAGGCAGGTTGTCGTTGTCGCCCAACGGGCCGGTCACGATCGGTGCGCGCCACAGCTTGATGCCAAGGTACATCAGATAGGCCGCGCCGATGAGCTTCAGCACCGTGAACAATGTGGACGATGTCGCAAGCAAGGCGCCGAGCCCGGCAAGCGATGCGGTCATGGCCGTGAAATCGCCGAGGGTGACGCCGCTCACCGTGGCGAGCGCCGTCTTGCGGCCGTGGCCGAGCGCGTAGGAGATGACCAGCAGGATAGTCGGGCCGGGGATGGCGAGCATGATCGCCGAAGCGGCGGCAAAGGCCAGCCAGGTTTCGAGGGACATGTATTTCTCCCATTCCAATGGCGGATGACTTCAACTCCGACCTGCGTGAAATCCGAACACCGCCTCCCAAATTCAGAGCATCGGGCACGAGGCGATAGCGAACTCCTCGACCGCTACCGCACCATGCTTTTGCAATAGGCGCACTCCCCATGATTTTAGCGGGGGCGCCGTTCCGACCAGCAAAGACAGCTTCCTCGCTGCCCGTCAATCATGCAGACTGATATTTCTGGCCGATGTGATCCATCACTTTACCGAACCATTCGGCGGACATGTCGAAGCGCTTGCCGCCCTTGATGCGCGGGAATTCGATGGTCCTGAGCTTGTTCTTCTGTGCCTCGTCGTGGCCGGTAACGCCGGACACCTTGTTGAGCGCGCTTTCGACAGCCAGATCGACCATGCCCTGGATGAGGCGCAGGTCATCGCCGTTGGCGGGGGCCGAGCGGGCGTAGTAGCCCGATTTCTGCACCATCGATCGCTCGGCGTTGAGGAGGGCGGCGAACTGTTTCTGGAACCAGTTGCCGACATTGATCGTGTCGATCTTCACATGGCCGAAAGCGTCGCGCTTGACGCTTTCACCGGCGGCTTCCCGCTCGGCAACAATGGCATCGAGACAGGCGCCTTCCGAAACGAACAGCGTGACATGGCCGGTCTTGTCCATGACCTGCCGCAGCCGTTCGGCCTCGCCGTTGATATCGAATGCCATTTCCGGCAGGTAAAGGCCATCGATCTTCTTCATCTCCGCATCCAGCATGAAGCCCTCGACATATTCGTTGGCGCTCGTCTTCTGGATATAGGCGCGAGCGGTGGCGGCCGTCAGCCAGCCGCAATGGCGCCCCATCACTTCGTGGATGACGAGTGAGCGCGGTGCCGCGCTCTGCTCGTTGCTGACGTTGTCGAAGAAGGTCGCGCCATATTCGGCGGCCGTCCATGCGCCGAGCGACTGGCGGATCGGCACGACATCGTTGTCGACCGTCTTCGGAAGGCCGACGACCGTGAGGTCGTAGCCGTTGGCGCCGAGATAGGCGGCAAGATCGGCCGCCGTCGTGTTGGTGTCGTCGCCGCCGATCGTATGGAGGATGGTGACGCCGTCGGAGGCCAGCCGTTCGGCCGCGACGCGAAGCGGGTTCTCGCCTTCCTTGACCAGTCCGCGCTTGACGCAGTCGGCGGCGTTGGTGAGCTTGACGCGGCTGTTGCCGATCGGCGAGCCGCCATAGCGGTGCAAGAGATGGGCGCGCTCGCGCATGGCTGAAGTCACGTTGATCCGATCGCCGAGAAGAACGCCCTGGTAGCCGGAGCGATAGGCGATGAGTTCGATGTCGGGCGCGACATCCGTGTAGCGCTGGATGAGGCCGCCAACTGCCGAGGAAAGGCACGGTGCCAATCCACCGGCGGTAAGCATTGCGACTTTCTTCTTGGCCATCGTGTCCTCCTCGCAGGCGCCTCGCGCCATAGCATTCGCTTCTTGGCGCGTGGCCCTTCAGATCGGAATTGATTCGAAGAAGGATCATGCGCACATAAAGAGTGTTCCAGCGTCCGTTGCACGTCAGGATGCGCGGCGCCGTAGAAATGGATGCGATAGCGAAGGGAGTCTGTAAAGTGAAGAATTGAAGGTAGTGCGGGCCGAGCGGCGAACCAAGCGACGGAAGCCATCCTCAATTCGCAGTCCGTCCGTGTCGATACGGAAATGTGAAAGGTGTTTTCAACCGTGCGACCAATGGACGGGTTGCAAAGGCAGGCAATATTTGGTCATGGTGTTTCCCATCAGGAGAGCGACAGTGGCTTCGATATCCTTTTGGGAAAAACTGCTGAGTGCCATGACCGACAGCGCCGGCAACGCGCTGGGATCGGTCATCGACGCTATTCGAACTGTGTTCGAGGGCGATCCGGAAACACGCCGGAAGGTGGCCTTCTCCGTCGCCATCATCGCGCTTTCCGCCAAGATGGCGAAGGCAGACGGCGTCGTGACCGAAAACGAGGTCGACGCTTTCCGCGAGATCTTCGAATTTCCACCGGATCAGGGCAAGAACGTCGCGCGTCTCTATAACCTCGCGCGTCAGGATGTCGCGGGTTTCGAGACCTACGCCGAGCGGTTGTCGACGCTCTGCGTCACATGCTCGAAGAATTGCCCGGTGCTGGAAGACGTCCTCGACGGGCTTTTCCATATCGCCAAGGCGGACGGGCTGATCCACGAGATGGAGCTGGCCTTCCTCGAGCGCATCGCCGAAATCTTCAAGATGAGCCGCGAACGCTTCGAGCAGATCATGGCGCGTCACGTCTCCGTGCACGGGCGAGATCCATATAAGGTGCTCGGCGTGTCGCCTGCCGACGACTTCTCGACGATCCGCCGCCGGTACCGTGGTCTCGTGCGCGAGCACCATCCCGACCGGCTGTTTTCGAGCGGCTTGCCGCAGGAGTTCCAGGTCATCGCCAATGAGCGCATGGCGGCACTCAACGCGGCTTACGCCGAAATCGAGAAAGAACGCCGCGCCGCATGACTGCATTCAGGGCCGACTATGATCGCGCCGCCGTCCATCCTTCCCCCAACCACGGGGAGCGGGTGGCTGGGCGCAAGCCCGACCTTATTCTTCTCCATTACACGGGCATGGGAACCGCCGATGCGGCGCTTGATTGGCTTTGTCGCGAGGAAAGCCAGGTCTCGAGCCATTACTTCGTCTATGAGGACGGCAGGGTCATCCAGCTCGTTCCCGAGGAGCGTCGCGCCTGGCATGCGGGCAAGAGCAGCTGGGCCAGCGAGGGCGATGTCAACTCCATGTCGATCGGCATCGAGATCGCCAACGAGGGCCATCCGGGAGGTTTGCCGCATTTCCCCGATGCGCAGATCGAAGCCGTCATCGAACTGTGTCGCGATTGCGGCGAGCGTTGGGCCATCCCGCCGTCACGGGTGCTCGGCCACTCCGATGTCGCCCCCGTCCGCAAGGTCGATCCGGGCGAGCGATTCCCCTGGGCAAACCTGCATGCGGCGGGGGTTGGACACTGGGTGGATCCGGCGCCGATCAGCGGGGGGCGCTTCTTCCAACAAGGCGACCACGGCCAGCCGATCGAGGCCCTGCAGTCAATGCTGTCGCTCTATGGATATGCTACCGAAATCAATGGGGAATTTTCGCCGGCACTTGTCGGTGTCGTCGAGGCCTTCCAGCGCCATTTTCGCCAGGAGAGGGTGGACGGTATCGCCGACTTCTCGACCATCGATACGCTGCACCGTCTGCTCGCGACGCTTCCGCGGTTTTCGTGATCTGGTTGTACCCGTGCCGGCGGGCCGATAACGATTTAATATTGAAATATTCCTAACATCCTGCCCTGCCACATCATTTCCCTATTATCTCCCAATTGCGATGGTCTAACGGCGCTCACTGAACGGCGGTCGCACAACCCCAGTTTGTTGTTCCCGTGCGACCGTAAATCAAACTACGGGGATCGTTGCGGTGCTGTTGCCTGTTCTTGGCGAAGCGCTCGGGATCGGCTGCGCCTTGCGCGGTCCTTCGTTCCCCCGGTCGGAGAGAAAAGACTGCATGAAGAATATGATTGTTGCGGCTGTGGCATGCGCAAGCGTGCTGCTGATGGGAGTTCATTGCGCCTCGGCAGCCGATAAGGCCGAGACCCGGCCCCTGAAAACCGCTACCCGGAGCGAGGGCTATGCCGGGCCGAGCGTTGCCTCCCTGGCAACCGATAAGGTGGCCAGCGCCACCAGCGGCTCCGTCGAGAAGGCCAATCCCTATGCGTATCTGATTTCCAAGTATGCCTTGGAAACCGGGGTTCCGGTGGAGCTCGCAACGGCCGTCGTCCAGATCGAAAGCAATTTCAATCCGAAGAAGCGCGGTAGTGCCGGGGAAATCGGCCTGATGCAGGTCAAGCCGGCGACGGCGCGGCTGATGGGCTACAAGGGGTCGGTCAAGGACCTTTACGACCCGGAAACCAATATCAAGATCGGCATGAAATATCTGGCGAAGGCTCAGCGGCTCGGCGGCGGTCAGACCTGCAACACGATCCTCAAATACAATGCCGGCCACGCCGCAACCCGCATGAACCCGATTTCCGAGAAATATTGCGGCAAGGTCCTGGCCCTGCTCGACTGACGCTGACGCCCTCAACCGACCGGTGGGGTGGTGAATCGTTCCGCTGCCATGCTATCCCGTCTCGTCCGAAACGAGGAGCGAAGCATGGCTGCGGATTTTCGATATATCGTCATTGGTCGGGGCATGATGGGCGCGGCGGCAGCCCGGCATCTGGCGCGGCAGACCGACGGCGTCGCCGCGATCGGACCTGACGAACCGGAAAATCTCAAGCTTCATGAGGGTGTCTTCGGCAGTCACTACGACGAGGGCCGCATTACGCGCACCATAGATCCGGATGCCGACTGGGCGCTGCTCGCCAACCGCTCGATCGCGCGTTACGCCGACATCGAACGCGAGAGCGGCATCGATTTCTACACGCCGACCGGCTGCCTCGTCGTTGGCCCCGAGCGCGGCGGCACGGACAGATACATCGGCAACGTCTTGGACGCCGCGACGCGCCTCGGCGTCGAGACCGCGCTTTTGGACGACGCTCGCCTGAAAGACCGGTTCCCGTTCTTCTCCTTTCCCGAACGCAGCGAGGGCGTGCACGAAGCGAACGGCGCCGGCCACATCAGCCCGCGCCGGCTGGTGAAGGCACAGTCGCTGCTCGCCGAAAAGGCGGGTGCGCGCATCATCAAGAAGACGGTCGCTTCGGTGCGAGAACAAAATGGCCTGGCGGTCGTTCGCACGGTCGAGGGAGAAACTTTCAGCGCCGAGAAGGCGTTGCTCGCCACGGGCGGATTTTCCATTGCGGACGGTCTCTTAGCGGCGCCTGTTCAATTGCAGGTTCGCGGCCGTACGATCGCCTTCTTTGAAGTGAGCGAAGCCGACGCCGCCGCGCTCGCCGCCATGCCTTCGCTGATCTTCAAAAGCGCCCTGGACGTGGACAGCATCTATCTGCTGCCGCCGATCCGCTATCCCGACGGCCGATACTACGTGAAGATCGGCGGCGATCCGGATGATTTCGATCTTGAGCGCGAAAGCGACCTGCGGACCTGGTTCCGCACCGACGGCCGCGAGCTGGTCGGCGCGCATCTGACGCGGCTCATCAAACGCCTTGTTCCCGGGCTGAATGCGCTGTCGTTCTCGACCGGTTCCTGCGTCACCTCCTATACGCCGACCAGCTACCCGATGATCGGCTACACGGCATCGTCGCGGATCGCCGTGCTGACCGGCGGCAACGGCATGGCCGCCAAGAGCTCGGACGAGATCGGCCGGCTCGGCGCCGAGCTGCTGCTCGAAGGTCGAATCAAGGATGACGGCTATAACACGGATTTTTCAGCTCATTTTGGAAGCTGAGCGGTGACGGCAAGGGAACGCTATGCGTTGGGTGAGGGATGTCGGCAGTATTGAAACGTTCTCAAAAAGGACACGGGTAGCGTATGGCTTTGGATTTCAAGTATATCGTTGTCGGGCGCGGCATGATGGGAGCGGCGGCGGCCCGCCATCTGGCAACGGCCGCCGAAGGGGTTGCCGTCATCGGCCCGGACGAGCCGAAGGATCTCCGCGCGCACACCGGCGTCTTTGCCAGTCACTATGACGAGGCGCGCATTATCCGCACCTTCGACGACAACAGGCTATGGTCGACGCTTGCCTCGCGGTCGCTTGCGCGTTTCGGGGAAATGGAGGCGCAAAGCGGGATCGTCTTCAGCAGGTCGGTCGGATGCCTCTTTGCCGGGCCGGCGCCGAAGGATGAGACGGTTTATCTCGGCAGGGCCTTTCGCGTCCGCGATCAGCTCGGACTTGACGTCGAGACCATTGCGCCCGAGGCGCTCGGTGGACGCTTTCCTGAGTTTTCACTGGATCGGCGTTTGACCGGCTATTTCGAGCGCGAGCGGGCCGGCTATCTCAATCCACGCGCGCTGGTGCGCGCCGAGACGGTGCTCGCGAAGGCAGCCGGTGCGGTGGTGATCGACGATACGGTCGTTGCAGTGCGCGATAACGGCGGCGCTGCCGAAGTGGTGACGGCCAGCGGTGACCGCTACACGGCGGAACGCGTGCTGGTGGCCGCCGGCGGGTTCAGCAATTTCCATTCGCTGCTGCCGCGCCCGGTCGATATGCGGGTCACGGCGCGAACGGTCGTCTTCTTCGAACTTGGAGATCGCGAGCGTGCCATCTTTGCGAACATGCCCTCGGCCGTCGTCTTTGCGGAGAGGGATGAGGATCTGGTCTATATCCTGCCGCCGGTCGTCTATCCCGACGGCAAGACCTACCTGAAGATCGGCGGAGACAGCGAGGGGCGCGTCTTCAGCAGCCTTGGCGATATCGGCGACTGGTTCCGCTCGGAGGGCGATCCGGCCGAACGCGATCATCTCGTTGGCATCGCGCGCAAGATCATGCCCGGACTTGAGGGTTGCCCTATCAGCAGTGCCGCCTGCGTCGCTTCCTTCACGCGCACGTCCTATCCCTATGTCGGATTTACCGACGCGCCACGCATCGCCGTCTTGACCGGTGGCAATTTCGTTGCCGCCAAGTGCTCGGATGAGCTCGGGCGCCTCGGCGCGCTATTGATGCGCGAAGGCGGTCTCGGCGCTGAGGATTTCGGGGCCGAGCTGACGCCGATCTTCGTTTGATGCCTGCGAGCAGCAGGGCAAATTTCTGTGGCAATCCCCTCGGCTCTCGGTTAAGGAGCCCATGCCAGTTGGCCGGGCAGCCGCGCTTCACCAACGCCGAAAGGCGGTGAGGGGAGGAAAGTCCGGGCTCCACGGAAACACGGTGCCGGATAACGTCCGGCGGGGGCGACCCTAGGGAAAGTGCCACAGAAAGCAAACCGCCCGCTTCAAGCGGGTAAGGGTGAAAGGGTGGGGTAAGAGCCCACCGCGTCTCTGGCAACAGCGACGGCACGGCAAACCCCACCGGGAGCAAGACCGAATAGGGATGACGCGGGGCGCGCAAGCGCCCCAGCCCGTTTCCGGGCCGGTCATCCGGGTGGGTTGCACGAGGCGGCGCGCAAGCGTCGTCCCAGATGAATGGCTGCCACGTTCCGGCTTTGCCGGAGCCATACAGAACCCGGCTTACAGGCCAACTGGCGAATTATCTTTCAAGGGAGTGGAGCGGCTTCTTAGAGCGGATCCGCTTTCTTTGAATCCACAGTACACGACAGTGTATCGGCGGGCGGCGCGATATGATGGAATGGAGGATTCTTCAGCAAAAGGATCCTTCGATGACCACCAGCCTTCGCACCGCCCTGATGAGTTGTTTAGCGCCGCATTTGGGTTTGAGCAAATCCCGCCTTGCTTG